>JANLOX010000245.1:0-78019 GCA_031366795.1 Candidatus Eiseniibacteriota bacterium
GGGCGGCAGGTCGTTGCGCACTTCTGCGACCTTGGATTGGATCTGGGTCAGCGCGGCGTTGGTGTCGTAGTTGAGCTTCAGGTGCACCGTGATGGTGCTGATGCTCTGCGAGCTCGACGATTCGACGTAGTCGATACCGTCGGCGCTGGCGATGACACGTTCGAGCGGCGAGGTGATGAAGCCGCGCACGAGATCGGCGTTGGCGCCGATGTAGGCAGTGTTGACCGTGACGACCGCGATGTCGGTGCGCGGGAACTGGCGCACGGTGAGCGAGCGGATCGACTGCAGCCCGGCGATCAAGATGGCGAGGCTGACGACCAGCGACAGTACGGGCCGGCGGATGAACAGGTCGGTGATTCGCATCAGCTTTCTTCCGGTTTGGGCGCTGGGTTGTTGGACGGTTGCGTCTTGTTATCCACGACCACCGCCGCACCTGTGCGCAGCTTGAACACGCCGGAGGTGACGACCTCCTGCCCCGAGGTGATGCCCGTCAGCACGCCGACCTGGTCACCTTGCGCTGCACCGAGCTTCACGAATTGCTGGCGCACACCCTTGTAGGTCTTGCCGTCCGGTCCCTTGATGTCTTCCACGACGAACACCGAATTGCCGTAGGGCGCGTAATTGATGGCCGAGACCGGGAGCGCAACGACGGGCGTATGCGTCCCGAGCAGCACGCGCACGGTGACATACATGCCGGCGCGCAGCAGCCCGCGCGGGTTGCGGAAGGTGGCCTGCACCTGGACATTGCGCGTCGCATCGTTGACGACCGGGTTGATGGCGGTGATGTGTCCTGTGAACCGCGCGCTGATGCCGCTGTCGGCGACCGCCTCGACAACGGCGCCGGACTTGAGCATCGAGGCCTGCTGTTGCGGCACCGAGAAGTCGACGTACATCGGATCGAGCGCCTGCAGCGGCACGACTGGATCGCCACTGTTCACGTACTGGCCGAGGTTGACGGTGCGGATACCCGTGCGGCCCGAGAACGGGGCGCGAATGGTCTTGCGCCCGATCGCGGCCAGGTAGCCCAGCACCTGCGCATCGGCCTGCTTGTAAAGCGCCGAGATCTGGTCGAATTCGGACTGTGAAATCGCCTTCTGGTCGATCAAGGACTTGGCGCGCTCGAGGTTCGACTTGGCGAGGTCGCGCTGGGCTTCCGCGGCGGCGAGCTGCGCCCTTTCCTGTCGGGCATCGAGGCTCACGAGCACCTGCCCTGCCCGCACGTAGGCCCCGGAGTTGAACTCCACGCGATCGATCACACCCGGTAGGTCAGCGCTCAGGGTCACGCCCTGGACCGGCTCGGCGCTACCGACGGCTTCGAGGGCGCCCGGCCAGTCTTCCGTCCTGGCGACGACCGTGGTGACGGTTTCCGGCGGCGGAGCCCACGCCTTGCCACCGGCGATGGCCGCCTGGATCTGTTGGAACTTGATGAAGCCGAGGAGGGCCACGACGGCGATCAAGACCGCGAGCATCTGTATCATTCGCTTCGACATGTGTTCAGGGCTCCTGATGGCTGGGCTTTAGGGCAATGCAATTTACAAACAAAGGTAGGATGCATTTGGACGCGTCGGGATTCCGTATAACTACGGAGGGTCGCAGGCCGTCCGCGGGCAAGGTCTCGCACGGACGCTTTGTGAATTGAGCGAGAGAGTGTAGCCGGGCAGGGCCCCTGCTCGCCACTCGCCCCGGGATTTTCCGTGAGCATGCCCGTCGACGACCGGCAACCCGTGAGGAAGCCCCGATTGACTGCTGGAACGGCGTAAAACAGCTGCCGTTGACCATGGAACGCGCCTCACCGAGTCGCAACCGGTGGGTTCCACCATGTCCGCTGGGCGGTTGCGCAGTTGCCGGGGCCCAAGCTCAAACCAGTCGCGGCCGCCACAGCGACCGTGACGACGGCCGCGGAGCCGCAAGGCACGAGTGTCCACCCTGGCGCCGCATTACCGGCCCCTGCCAGGCGATGAAGCATCAAGTTTTCATGGACAGCAGTCATTGCCGCATGGTGCAGACCCACGTCGTCCCGGTCTCCATCGTGGAGCGCACGCGAAGCCGGCAGCAACCCCGAGGACGTTGAGCGCCCCATGCAGCAATGCCAGGTCGACGCCTTCCCCACGCTGGTCGTGTTCTCGCCGCGCACGGGCCGCGCCCTGCGGACGCAAGGAGTTAATGGCCCCGAGGCCACACTGGCCTGGATCGAGGAGTCCGCGCGGCGTATGCAGTAGTAGACGAGCGCGGCTGCTGAAACCCCCGATTGCTGCGATGGCTCGCCGCGGCGAGCGCTCTAGTGGCGCAGACCCGCCGTGGCCGCCCCTTCGGGCGGTCCCTCGGCCAGTAATTCCTTCGCGCGCACGATCGCGGATTCCAGGGTGGGCTGCAGGTTGTGCTCCCCGAGCGTGCGGTGGAATTCAGCCTGGCTCATAAGACGTTCAGGCTGGTCGCGCATGCCGCACAGCACGAGATGCCGTCCCGAGGCGCGCAGCCTGTCCGCCAGGTGCATCAACGCATGCAAGCCCGTGGCGTCGATCGCCGTCATGTTGCGCAGCCGCAGCATCACCACCCGCGGCAACGCGTCCCACTCCTCGTCGATGAGCGACAGCTTGTCGGTCGCGCCGAACAGGAAGGGGCCGTGGATGCGATAGACGGCGACGCCATCCGGCAGCGCGTGGCATTGCAGGCTGTGCGCGACCCCCTGCTCGACGTAGTCAGGAGTGACGCGGGCGACCGTGGTGGTGCGCGTCACCTTGCGGATGTACATCAGGGCCGCGAGCATCATCCCCGCCTCAACCGCCACCGTGAGGTCGGCGAACACCGTTAGCGTGAAGGTGATCAACCACACGGCGATGTCGGCGCGGCTTAGTTTAAGGATCTCCGGGATCTGCCGCCATTCGCCCATGTTCCAGGCGACGATGAACAGAATCGCCGATAGCACCGCCAGCGGTACATGGGCGGCCAATGAGGCGGCGAACACCAGGATCGCCAGCAGCGTCAGCGCGTGGATCATGCCCGCGACGGGTGTCTTCGCACCGGAGCGGATGTTGGTGGCGGTGCGCGCGATGGCGCCGGTGGCCGGCAGGCCGCCGAACAGCGGGGACATCACATTCGCGATGCCCTGCGCCACGAGCTCCACATTGGGGTTGTGATGGTCCCCCGTGGCGCCGTCCGCGACGACGGCGGAGAGCAACGACTCGATGGCGCCCAGCATCGCCACGGTGAGGGCCGGGGACAGCAGCGGCAGGATCAAGTCGAGGCGGAATTTCGGGAAGTGAAGGCTCGGCAAACCGCTTGGCACGCCACCGAAGCGCGTGCCGATGGTCTCCAACGGCAACTGCAAGGCCCACGCGAGTCCGGTGCCGAGGAACAGGGCGACGATGCTGCCCGGGACGCGCCTGGAGAACCGCATCATGACGATCAGCAGCAGCATCGTTGCGGCCGAGACGAGCGTCGTCAACGGCGACAGGCTTTGCCAGTGTGCCCCGATGGCGCCCAGGCGGCCGATGAAGTCGCCGGGGACGTGAACGATGGTGAGCCCGAAGAAGTCCTTGATCTGCGTGCTGGCGATCAACACCGCGATGCCGTTGGTGAAGCCGATCACCACGGGCCGCGGGAAGTACTTGACCGCCGTGCCGAGGCCGGTGACCCCCAGCAGGATGAGCATCACGCCCGCGATCAGCGTGCACATGAACAGCCCGTCGATGCCGTGCGTCTGGATGATGCCGGCGATCACCACGACGAAGGCGCCGGTGGGTCCGCCGATCTGGGTGCGTGAACCCCCGAGTGCCGAGATGATGAAGCCGGCGATGATCGCGCAGTAGATGCCTGATTGGGGCGGCACTCCCGAGGCGATCGCGAACGCCATCGCGAGCGGCAGGGCGACGAGACCCACGGTGAGGCCCGCGGTCAGGTCGGCGCCGAATGTCTTGAGCGAGTACCCCCTCAGCGACTGTATCGATTTGGGAAGAATGCTCTCCCCGTCCGCCTTGAACTGCATCGCGCGACAGCGCTCCCTTCCTGTGTCGCCGGTCGTGTCTGGCGCGTGGGTAACGCCGAACGTCGGCTCATGCTCCGAGCGATTTGTGCCCCACAAGATGGTCGCGGACGTATTGGCTCACGGCGTCCTCGAGCGGTGTAAAAGCTCGGTGCCAGCCTGCTGTGCGCAGCTTGGTGATGTCAGCCTGGGTGAAATACTGGTACTTGCCGCGAAGCTCCTCGGGCATGTCGATGTACTCAATCTGCGGCTCGCGACGGATCGCGGCGAAGATCGCGTTCATCAGGCGGTTCCAGGTGTTCGCCTCGCCGGTGCCGACGTTGTAAATGCCGTTGGCATGCGCGTGCGAATGGAACCACTCGGTGGTCGCCACGGCGTCTTTCACGTAGATGAAGTCGCGGCGCTGGCCGCCATCATCGACACCGGGCTGGTCGCTGCGAAACAGGCGCACGCGGCCGGTGTCGCGAATCTGCTCGAACCCCTTGCACACCATCGAACGCATCGCCCCCTTGTGCCACTCGTTGGGCCCGTAAACATTGAAGTATTTGAGCACGGCGATGCGGTCGAGCAGCCCGGCATCGCGAGCCCACAGGTCGAAGTGCTGCTTGGACCAGGCGTAGGGATTCAAGGGCTTCAAGTCATCGAGGTGGCGATGGTCGTCGCTGTAGCCCTCGCTCCCATCGCCATAGGTGGCGGCACTGCCGGCATGCACAAATCTCCCGCCGGCATCGAGGGTGGCGAGGCAAAGCTCGCGCGCGTAGTCGAGATTGTTGCGGCGCAGGTACGCCTCGTCCATCTCGGTGGTGCTGCTGCACGCGCCCATGTGGAACACGCAGCGAAGCTCGCCCTGCCAGGCGCCCGACTTGAGCCGGGTGAGGAATGCGGTGTGACCGAGATATTCGCGAAACGCGAGGGGTGCGAGATTGGGATAGTCCCGTGAGTCCGGGTGCGTATCGACGCACAGGATGTCGCGCTCGCCGAGTTGGTTGAGGTGCCACACCAGGACGCTGCCGATGAATCCGCCTGCTCCGGTGACCACGATCATGGGGTTGCTCCGCGAAATGCCATGTCCGCCCCATGCTGCCCAGGCAGCAGGCTCGCCCTGCGGATTCCCGGCGGCATCAGAAGAAGTGCTTGGCGAGCCCGAGCGCGCCCTGTTTCCACGGCACCCGGTGCGAGACGCCGGAACTCTGGGCGAACTCGGACTTGTGCGCCATGTACCACTCGAAGTTGCGCACCAGTGCCTGCTTGTTCGAGAACTTTGGCGCGTAGCCGATCACCCGCTCCGCCTTCTCGATCGAGACGAACGAATCTTTGCTGGCGGTTTCGTATACCCACTTGTAGAGCGGCGAGACACGCAACGCATCGAGCAGGCGCAGAGTCCAGATCACTGGCGCCGCCGGGAAGCCCAGAACGTGCTTGCCATGTCCCGCGTAGTCCAGCACCGACTGGTATTCCTCGCCCATCGTCGTGAATGCCTTCGCGCCGATGTTGAAGGTGTCGTTGACGATTTGCGCATCGAGCGTCATGCAGAGATGAATCGCCTGGCACAGGTCCTCGACGTCCAGCAGTTGGTAGCGGTTCCTGCCATTGCCGATCATGGGGAAGCCGCGTCCATCCTGCGCCCAATCGTAAAGCAGCGCGAACACGCCCAGTCGCTCAGGGCCGATGAAACTCTTCGGCCGGATGACGGGCACGCACAGGCCACGTTTGCGGAACTCCTCGCACACCCCTTCGGCCGCGACCTTCGCCTTGCCGTAGGGCCCCACCCCATCGAGTTTGTCGGTCTCCAGCAACGGGTGGTGATCGGGGATCCCGTAGACCGCTGTCGATGAGATGTGCACGAACCGCCGCACGTGGTGGCGTTCGGCACTTTCGAGCAGGCGGCGGGTCCCGTCGATGCCGGTGGTCAGGATGTCGTAGGCCGGGTACAGCGGCAGCGCCATGGCGCAGTGCACCACGAGGTCTACGCCGGCCATCGCGGATTCGACGGTGGCCGGGTTGCGAATGTCGCCGATGATCGTCTCAATCCTGTCGCGGGAGTCGGCATAGTCAAACGGCAGCAGGTCGAGCGAGCGAATGTGGTAGCCGAGCGGCAGCAGGTAGCGGATCAGGTTGATCCCGTTGAACCCGGACCCTCCCGTGACCAGCACTAATGGCTGCGCGCCCGGCCCACCCGTTGTGTCCGCTTCAAGGAATGCCTTCAAGCGATGCGTCTCCTTGCGGGGGACATCCGCCTACCAGCCCATCACGATGGCGAACATCAAGGGGGCGACGATCGAGGCGTCGGACTCGACAATGAAGCGCGGCGTGTCGACAGCGAGTTTGCCCCAGGTGATCTTCTCGTTGGGCACGGCGCCCGAGTACGAGCCGTAGCTCGTGGTGGAGTCGCTGATCTGGGCGAAGTAGCTCCACACCGGGATGTCGGGCAGTTGCAGGTCCTGGTGCAGCATCGGCACGACGCAGATCGGGAAGTCGCCTGCGATGCCGCCGCCAATCTGGAACAGCCCGACGGGGTGCTGCGCGGCCGTTTCGGGATACCACTTGGCGAGCCGCAGCATGTAGCCGATGCCGCCCTGCACCGTGCGCGAATCCTGGATGTCGCCGCTGATGCAATGGCCGGCGTACATGTTGCCGAGCGTCGAGTCCTCCCACCCCGGCACGAACAGCGGCAGGTTCTTCTCGACGGCGGCGTGCAGCCAGCTATTGGCCGGGTCCACGCCGGGGCTCGGCTTGCAGACGCCCTTGCGGATCACCCGGTAGAGGAACTCGTGCGGTAGCGCGCTCTCACCGTTACGGTCCGCCGCCTGCCACTCCTCGAGCACATGGGTTTCGATCAGGCGCATCGCCTCGAACTCGGGGATACAGGTGTCAGTGACGCGGTTCATGTGGCGTTTGAGCAGTGCGGCTTCATCGCCTGGCGTCAGGTCGCGGTAGTTGGGCAGACGCTCGTAGTGATCGTGAGCGACGTAGTTGAACAGGTCCTCTTCGAGGTTGGCGCCGGTGCACGAGATGGCGTGCACCTTGTCGGCGCGGATCATCGTCGCGAGCGAGACGCCCAGTTCCGCCGTGCTCATTGCGCCGGCTAAGGCGATCATCATCTTGCCGCCACCGTCCAAGTGCTTGCGATAACCCTCGGCGGCGTCGATCAGTGCCGCTGCATTGAAGTGCCGGTAGTGATGCCGCAGGAATGACGAGATCGGTGCGGTCTTCGAATCGGGCTGGGGCGCGGACATTGGGCTTCCCGGTGTGCGCGGGACCTTAAGGGCCTGGGGCTCGGGCGCACGCCGGGCCTGGGGCGCCCTACGGCCACGCAACCAAAGGATGCGCGGCCGCCATCGGGACAGCGGGTGGCTTGTGAGAAGTCGTGCGCAGATTATCGCGGGCTGCCGCTCAAGCCAAGCGGCCGCGGCTGGATGCCTCTGGATTGCGGTTAGATCTCGGGAGGTTCGAGTCCCATCAGCCGGAAATAGAGGTTGAGCTGGGCACGGTGATGCACTTCGTGCTCCTGCATCCGGTCGAGGATCCAATGCAGCGTGAACGTGCGCGCGGGGCCATCCAAAGGGTGCGTCGTGAAGATGCGATCCAGTCTGGCAATGGGCTGGTCGAGCCAGAACTGGGTTCGTACGTGCGCGCGTTCGAGCAACGCGACCAACGCGGCGTGATCGGGCGCGCCGATGGCGAGTTCCCAGCCTTGAGCGGGGGGAAGCGCGGGCACGGTCCAGTCCTCGAAGTTGCCGCCGTCGAGCACATTCGTGATCCAGCCGTGTTCGGCCTCGGCGATGTGCACGATGAGCTGTCGCGCGGTGTACATCTCGGGGCGCGGCTTGAAATCAAATTGCTCAACGGGGAGCGCCTGGACCGAGCGCAGCAGGAAGGGACGAATTCTCGTATCCCAGTATGGGAAGCAGGACGGAATGACCCCCGGGTAAGCGGGTGCCGACAACGCCCGCGCATGCGCGCGAATGTCGGCCCCTGTCGAGATACTCATGCGTGGTTGCCTTCCCAGACCGTCGCCTGGTTACTGCTGCAGCGCGTACGAGACCTTGGTGAAGGCCTGGTTCCCGCTGCGTTCGAGGCGGTTGGAGGTGTCGTCGAATGTGCGGCTGTCACCGTAGCCCGCGAACAGCACCGTCTGCCAGTTCAACTTGTAGGCAAACAACGCCGAGGCGCCGAAGTCCGCGCTCTTGTCGCCCACCGGGAACAGGTAGCGAGCCGGCTCGCGACGCGTTTCGACGTATTGGTTGATCACGCGAATAAACGATCGGGAATTGAACGACCAGGTCGCGCGCAGGCGTTCGACGGTGGCGATGAACAAGCGCCCTGACTCTCCCGTCGCATCGCGCACGTTCAGCCATCGCACATTCGCGTTGCCGCGCAGTTCGAGGTGTGCGTTGGGGCGGACCAATGCACTGTTGAGGAGGGTGGCACCGCTGCCCTTGCGGCCATTGGCGAAATCGATCTCGTCGCCGACGTAGGCGTCGACGGTGATGCTGTTGAGCACCCTGCCCGGGCTCGCCTGCAACTGGATGCGCGGGCGGAAGCGTTGCAGCCACGCCTCGCCGACGCGGAAGTTTTCGCGGTTGAGCGCGATGCGGCAGAAGCTGTTCCATCGCCCGTCCATGCCGGCGCCAACGGTGATGCGCTGCGAGAGCGCGTCGCCGTTCAGGCCGGCGTCGTAGCTATTGATACTGAACATGCGCACACGCGAGAGAAACGTGTCTTGGGGGCGGACGGTGTAGCCCGCCTCGGCGTAGCCTTCACGGTAGCCGACTTGGGGAATGAATCCATCATCCGCGCGGAACTCGTCGCCGATATCCTGTCCCTGGAGGTACCAATCGGCGTGATTACCCGAGTGTGACCACCCCAGCTGCGCCGCGTGATCCGACAGCTCGCATCCATCCCACTCGATTGTAGGGTCCGGGCGGCGCGGCGTGTGGCTGCGGCTCCACAGCGCTTGTCCGGTGAAGGCATCCGTGGGCCGGGGGCGCCATTGAACGTCCGGGCCCACCACGACGTTGTCGCCGGCCGGATCCCAATTGAATTGCGGTATCGACCCGACGTTGCTCAGGCCCCTTTGGATCACGCGCCCGGTCACCAGCATGCTGACAAACGAGGGCCCGAGATCACGGCGCGCGCGAAACACGCCGACGTCGGAGACGAAGTCCTGGTCTACCGTTCGCGATCCCCCAGGGGACCGCGTACGCCCGCGGGATTCGGGTCATCGAGCCGGAACGCGGCGTAGAGATATTGATCATCATAGGTCAGGTAGCCCACCGTCTTGACCGGCGACGGCGTATTGTCGGTGACGTTGGTCTCGTACCACGTCGTGTCCGGCGCGATGCCCTGCCACCCATCGTCGTCGAGGTTGCCATCAACCACGATCGTACCCTTGGCGCGCTCGATGTGGATGACGGGCTTGGGCGGAGCATCATCGCCTTGAGCTACGCCGCGCATCATGACCCAGGCCGACATCACGAGCAGGAACATCCAGCGGCACACGAGGCGGCGAGCAGGCATGGGGACTCGAAAGGTTTGAAGAGCGCGGCCTCTCCACGACGAAGGCGTGGAGGCGATCGTCAGGAGACTAGCGGGATCCCCGAGTTCAACAACGGTTCCCTGCCGAACGTTGATAAGCGGTTCACCAAAGCGGCGCAACTCACCGCGAACGCCCCGGGACTGCCGCTGTGCGTGGCTTCAGGTGATCGAGCGCGATCAGCAGCAGACCCAACGCGAGAAACCCGGCGGCGATCCAGCCGCAGTTGACGAGCACGCGCGCCAGTCCCCATCGCTGGACGTCGAGGAAGAAGTAGGGCGGGCCAGCGCTCGCCCATCTGCGCACCATCACGGTAAGGCAATAGCACGCCGGAAACACGAGCCACTGCCCCAGCGAGCGAAGTCGCGGATTGAACCGTGGCACCCCTATCGCCCAGTACAACGCATAGCTCCAGGGAGCGACGTACTGGAGGAACACATTGGCAATGTGTTGGAGTCCGGCGGAGGGCCAGAGCTTGCGCAGGAAGATGCTGTAGACGGCGCCGATCATGACCATGCTGAGTGTGACGCCGGTCGCAATATCGGGATGCGCGAAAAAGCGTCCCAGCCGGCTGCGCGGTTGGAGCACCGCAACAGTGAGCGACACCGCAACCAGCGCGTTGGTCAGCACCGCGAAGTAGCCCAGCATGTGCGCCACGGCAGCGGGCGCGCTGTCACCCAGTGCCATCCGCGCCGGCACGGTGACCGAGGCTTGGAGCGCCACCCCCGTCCACGCGATGACGGCGACGGCGATCATCACCGCCGTTTGAAAGGCGGATGCTCCGCGCATGGCGAGCGGTGTCAGGGCGCCACGGTGAATGGAGCCGAGGCGCGGGTCGTGTCCCAGTCGAAATGGAGGATTCCGCCCTGCGCCGACGTTTCCACGCTGAGCGTGAAGCGTTCGACCTCGGCCGGCAGCGTGCTGACCGTCATGTCGATGGTGGCGATGTCCTTGGTGGCGTCGTGCTCGGTGCCCCATTGGCCGGTTTGGCTGTTGACCAAGAGCTTCCAACCGGAGCGCGAAGGCAGCGTCCACAGGGTATAGAACCCGGCCGGGATCACCGTGCCGCCGAACGACAGTGCCTTGTCGGTCTTGAACTGCGTCGCCGCGTTGGCCCCGGTCCGCCACACTTCACCGTAGGGCACCACATTGCCAAAGATCTCACGGCCACGCTTGCCGGGACGCCCGTAGTCGATCCACAGCGATGCCCCACCGGCGTTGGAGACGATGACCGAATCGCGCGGGGACAGCACGCCGAGACCGGCGCCGTTGTGTTCGCGTGCGGCGAACGAGGAGGCCAGCCCATCAAGATCCAGGCTCGCGACGCGCGCCACGGCGAACTTGCCAGTGCCCGAGATCGGAAGCGCTCGGAGCACGCGCCCTGTCCCGTCCACGTAAATGTGGAACACGTCGTTGTGCTCGTTCGTCAGGCCGATGGAGTCCCTGCCCAGCTTGCGCAGCGTGAAATGGGCCACGGCATCGGCGCCGAGGAAGTACTGGGTGCCCCGCAGCGAATCGGCCTTGCTGTTCACCAACCGCATGAGCTGCTGCTCGTAGACCGACCACGGGCTGGAGGACGGCTGCACCACCGCTCCCCTGGGGAACGCGATGCTCGAATTGCGCGGAGCCGTAGCACCGGTGCGTGTGGTGATCCGCAACGAATCGCCGTCCACGCGCGCGGTCACCCGTTGCGTCGCCACCGTGTCGCCGGGTGGTGTGACCCGCATCAGGAAGGTCGCGAGGTTGGCGCCCGCGTACGTGTACTCGAAGTGCCGGCGCATCACCCGCGGCGCGCGTCCGACCTGGTCGACGACGACTCGTGCCCCCTCGCGCGTCACCCGTTCCACACTGGTCGTGTCGCGGCCCAGCGTGACCACGAACGCATTCGTCTCCGGTGCGGCGGATACGGGCGCTGCAAGGGCGAGCATTGTCGCGAGGACCGTGGTTCGGATGGCAGCATGCATGCGGTGGCTCCGGGGATGGATGGGTTCAGCGAAGGGCTCGCGCCGCCGCGCGGTAGCCCCTTCAGGGCTTGGGCGCGTGCTAGTTGGCGTCCTCGTCCGCGTCGTCGTCGTCGCCGGAGTCCATGTCGGACGGCTCACCGGCGAGGTCGGTGATTCCCAACTCCTCGAGGCTGCCCATCTCGGGCCCGCCGCCGGTCCGCTTGCGTTCGAGCCGGGTTTGGCGCTTTTCGTTGGCTTTTGCGATACGAGCCTGTTCTTTTTGCCGCTTGAGGTAACTCGGGCGTCTGCTGGTTGCCATGTGGGCCTCCTCCCTGGGGTGCCGGCCAAATCCTGTTGTCGAGCGTTATTCATTACATGTCTGAGGCGGCACCGCAACCGGCGCCGCCTCAGTCGCCCGTCTCGATCGTGTAATCGCGACCGTTTTAGTGCATCAGGAGCAGCTTCTTCTGCTGCACCACCCCGCCGGTCTTGAGCCGGTAGAAGTAGACCCCGCTCGACAGTCCGCCCGCGCTGAGCTCGACCCGGTAGCGTCCCGGAGCCTGCGTGGTATTGACGAGCGACTTGAGCTCACGGCCCTGAATGTCGAACAGGCTGAGTTCGACCTTCTGCGTCGAGGGAATCGAGTAGACGATGCCCGTCTTGCCGTGGAACGGATTGGGGAAATTCTGGGCCAGCGCGACCGCGCGGCCGCCGCTGCCGATCTGCTCGACCGCGACCCGCACGGAGTCGGTGCCGCCGAACTGGTAGTAGCGCGCCGCCATCTCCTGCAGGTACTGGTTGGCGATGTCGAAGTCGCGCACGATCACGGTGTTCTCGTTGTTCGAGTTCTCCGCCGAGCTGGACCAGTTGTGCGAGCCCGTCAGCACCGCGGCGTTGTAGAGCGGGTTCTCGGCATCGACCACGCAGTACTTGTGGTGCAGCAATCCGGCGCCACCATTCTTGACGTGGACATCGACGCCGGCGGTGATGAGCGCCGGGTACTCCGTTCCCGAGTCCGAGTTGTTGTCGAGATCGCCGCGGACTGCCACTCCGGCGTTGTGGCGCGAGATCAGCGCGGCGGAAATGTCCGAGCGCGTCAGCGTCAGCAGCTCGAAGCCCACCGAGTGCTGCGCCCCGTTGATCAGCGAGATGATCTTGCCGGTCACGTAGTCCGAGGGACTGAAGTAGCACTCGACCGGCTTGCCGCCAATCACGAAGAAGTGCGGCGTGTTGTCCTGCTTGCGGGCGCCGAAGCGCGAGACGCCTGAGTTCGGGGTGTCGGTGCTGCTCCCCCACATCTCGTTGAATTCGAGCGTGTAGGTGTTGGCGAGCGCCTGGTCCTGGATCTCGATCGAGTTCTGGTAGTCGTCGTTCGTGCCCGGGTCCGT
This sequence comes from Candidatus Eiseniibacteriota bacterium, assembly GCA_031366795.1. Taxonomy (GTDB): domain Bacteria; phylum Eisenbacteria; class RBG-16-71-46; order RBG-16-71-46; family RBG-16-71-46; genus JANLWK01. The sequence goes on from JANLOX010000245.1 coordinate 12,850, forward strand.
GGGGTTCCACGAACCGGTCCACACCCAGGTGCTCTCGGGCGCTCCGCCGCGCGAGTCGACCGAGACGAACTTGTTATGCATCAGCCCTAGCCCGCCGTTGAGCGGGTCGAAGCGGTCGTTGATCAGTGGCACGCCGCCGGACGTCAGCGCCGTGAAGCCGGAGGCCGTGCTGTTGTCGTACTCGCAGATCACCCGGACCTTGACGCCGCGGTTCTTGGCTGCCACCAGTGCGGCCGCGATGGCGTTGCCGGGGGTGCCGCTCAGGTTGTAGAACGACGCGTCGATTGAACGCTTGGCGTTGTCGAGACGCGGCAACAGTTGGGCGAGCAGGTCGGCATTACCGTTCGCTGCATGCCACGCGGCGGCATTCGTCGTCACGCTCTTGTTGAAGTACGCGTTGATCGCCCCGCTCGACTGCGGCGGCGAGGCCGTGCTGAACACGGCGACCGGCGAGAAGTTCGCGCCGAGCCCGTCGGCGGAACCCGCGCTGTAGTAGTACACGGTCGCCGGGGTCAGCCCCGTGACCGGCAGCGCGTGCGCGGTGGTGTTGGTGTTGTCCACTGCGCTGTCGCCCAGGGCTGGCGTCAGGCCATAGCGGACGACGCTCGTGGAGGACACGTCGGTGGTCCAATTGATCCGCACGGACGTCGGGGTGATGTTGTCCTCGCGCGGCGTCGTCAGGATGACGGGACCCGCGTGCGGAATAATGTCATCAGGCGTGCGCGGCGAGATTTCGTAGTCGGCGGTGTACGGCGGCCCCGGGGCCGGGGTGCCGGGCTTGAACTGCTTGAGGATGCCGATGATGTCGAACTGCGACGGCGTGGGCGGGAACGTGGCCGGGATGAACACGTTCGTCGTGCCGGAAGCGTCGGTAAGGGTCGAGGCCGCCGAGTTGTAAGTGACGCCATTGATGCGAATCAGCCGACCCTCGTTCGGCTCGGTAAAGTCGGGCTTGAACGTGGCGTTGACGCCGGCGCAGGTCACCAGCATTGGATCGGGCAACGGGCGCCCGGCGGCGTGTCGCACCAACTGGCTGAAATCGATGGTGAGTTCGAGCAGGCCGCGGAACTGGGTGACCGAGCCGGTCGCCGTGATGCTGTCCCCGGGCGCGAGCGTGATCGGCGCCAGCGCGGCATTGAACAAGTCCACGCCGCCCGAGGCGTCCTGCACATAGACGTCGGTGCGCGTGTCATTCAGGTTCGCGGTGACGATGCCGGTGACGCTGGCTTCCGCTCCGACTGCGTAGGGCGCGGCGCACACGCCCGAGGCGTTGTTGACGTGGAGCGACACGATCGGCACGAGATCGAGCACGCGGATGCTCGGCTGCTTGAGGATCGAAACGAGCGTGCCGGCAGCGACGGCGGTGCGCGTGGTGAAGGTCGTGCCCCCCTTGGTGGCGGGCGTGGTCAGGTTTGCGATGGTCACGGTGCCGCTGTCGACGGCCGTGACTGCCGCGTTGTTCACGAAGATCGAGTCGCCGAGCAGGGAGACCGAGGCGCTGGCGAACGCCGTTCCCGCCAGGCTCACGTCACCGACGGTGTGCGACCAGGTCCACGATGATGGAACGAGGATGGCGACCTTGGTCAGCGTGTAAGCGGAGTCCTGCCCCACCGAGAGGGTGATCGCGCTGAGCGAACGGTTGGTGTACACGACCGTCGGCGAGATTCGTGCGAGGCCCGTGCCATTACCCCCCGCGGCGAGCGGCGGTTCGATTGGGCTCGAGGCGTTCTGCGGGTTGCGGCTGTGCGTCTGCAGCACGAAGTCGCTGCCATTGACGTCGGTGTCCTGGCCATTGCCCGCGAGGGCGTGCAGTCCGCCGGTAAACATCGAGTCCGCGGTCGAGGTCGCGAAGGCTTTGCGCTCGACGCTGTTGCTGGTGGTGCTGGTGCCGACCGACGGGGCGTCGCTACCCCCTTCGGGGCTGACGGCCGTGCCGTAGCCGACCTTGTCCACCTGCGCAGAGCTGGCGTCGAGAATGCGCAGATGGGCGTTGTCGGATAGACCGACGGTCCAGCTCGCCGCGTTGTAGTCAGGCGCCGCAGCACCGGTGTACACGGTTTGGTTCGCGATCAAGAAATAGCCGTGCGGCGCGATGACGGTGTTCGAGGGCAGCGTGGCGCGGTCGCTCCACGTGGTGCCACTGCTGCCCGAGGAGTACTGCAGCTTCCAACCCGAGATATCCACCTGCACATTCGTCGGGTTGTACCACTCGCAGAATTCATCGAACGCGCCCGCCGGTCCGCGCGAGGCGAATTCCGAGATCACGACGTGATTGGCGGCCGCGTGCGCCGTGGGCACCGCCGTCGCGGCGAGCCCAAGGCCAATCAGGGCCATGGAGAGAATGAGCAATCGGGGCAAACAACGCATGGGAACTCCAGGTCGGTAGGGTAGTGATTTGCCCGGTTTGGGGTCGCCGGCTCGCCCTACAAGGGTATCACGCCCAGCTTGCGGCCCGGTAGACTTGGCTGCGCCCCGGCGGCTGCGCTGAGGGGGCTGGTGTTTGGCTATTTACCCAGCAGATGGAGCACGCCGACCGACATCTGCGGGAAGTACGTGATCAGCAGCACGCCTATCCCTAAGATGATCACGAACGGCACCACATGTTTGTACAGTTCAGGCAGCGGCCGATTGAAGCGGGATGAGGCTAGGAATAGGTTGAGCCCGGCCGGCGGGAACAGGAATCCCAGCTCGAGATTCGCGAGGAAGATGACGCCCAGGTGAACGGGATCGATGCCGAAGGCGGCGCCGATCGGAGCGACCAGCGGCGCCAAAATGATGATCGCCGAGTAGATCTCGAGCACGCTGCCCAGCACGAGCAGCACGACGTTCAGCACCAACAGGAAGATGTAGGGCGAATGGATGTGCGTCTTCACGGCCGTCAGCAGCGCGTCCGGGATCTGCGCGTCGACGAGCCAGCTGGTGAGCCCGAGCGCGCAGGCGAGCAGCAGCAGTACCGCCCCACACAGCACGCTCGCCTTGATCAGCACGTTCGGCAGGTCGCGCACCGGGTGGATGTCGCGCGTGATGAAGCACTCGACGATGATGGCGTAGCCGAACGCAACCGCCGCGGCTTCCACCATGGTGGCGAGCCCGGTGATAAACAGCGCCACGACGAGGATAGGCACCGACAGTTCCCACTTGGCGGCCCACCCCGCGGCCAGCGCCTCGCGGAGCGAGAACGCCTGGCGGCGTGACTTCACCTTGCGCCCGATGTGAATGCCGTACAGCGCCACGAGCACGACGAGCAACAACCCCGGCACGAGCCCCGCGAGGTAGAGCGAATCCGCCGGCACCTTGGCCACGATGGAATAAAGAATGACCGGAAGGCTGGGCGGGAACAGTAGCCCGAGGCTACCGGCGGCGGTCACCAGTCCGAGCGAGAAGCCATCGGGATAGCCGTCATCCGCGAGGATCGAATACAGCAGCGCTCCCAGCGCCATGATCGTGACGCCCGAGCCACCCGTGAAGGTGGTGAACAGCGCGCACACCGCGGCCACCAGCACGGCGACGCCGCCGGGCATCCAACCGAACAGCGAGCGGAAGAACCGCACCAGGCGGCGTGATGCCTGCGACTCGGCCATGACGTAGCCGCACGCCGTGAGCAGCGGCACGGCCGGCAGCGTCGGCGACACCATCAGGCGGTAGATGTCCGCTGTGACCGCCGAGACCGGAACGCCATCGCGGAAGAACAGCACGAGCGCCACGCCGCCCATCGCGACGAACACGGGTGCGCCGACGAGCGCGGCCAAGAGGATCACGGCGAGCAGAGGCCAGGCGAGCGAGTGCCCGAGTGCGGGCACCAGCCCGAGGGCGAAGGCCACGCCGATGGCGCCGAAGGAGATGGCGCGGCCCCTCCAGTGGTCTGCCGCCCCCCACGCCAGCCGCACGGCGATCAGGGCAAGCGCCAGCGGCATGACGCTCTCGCTGACCCACGCGGGGAGTCCGATGGTGAGGACGTCGCCTTGCGTGCGATCCGCAGCGACCACGCCATACGCCGAATAGGCCAGCACGGCGCAGACCGCTGCGGCGACCGATGACGAGAACAACCGCGCCGCGTTGCGCACGCTGACCTTGCCGATGGCTTCGGCGGTCGACAGCGTCAGGTGCTTGCCCTCGCCCGCCGCCAGCAGGCCGCCGAGGAATGAAAGCCACAGCGTCAACTGGGCACGGTAGGCCGCGGAGCCGGGGACGCTGAAGCCGCCGAGTGGGCGGCCGAAGGCGTCGATCAGCGGCAGCACCATGGAGACGAGAAACGCGAACACCAGCACCCCTCCCTCGACACTACGAAGGGCGGTGCCGATGCGTCCGCGTTGGGGCTGTATGGTGTCGTCGTGCATGAGCGGCGGCAGGTTAGCATTAAGTTCGCGGCGATGCAGGCGTTGCGGCCGGTACGCGAAGGTCACACGCTTAGCGCGTGACGCCCTCGGGTAGGATGTTGACGTCGCGCCGCGTGAGTGAACCTTCAGCAGCGGAGGTCCTGTGTCGATCCGCCCCGTCAGACGAATGATCGAAGCCCAGCCCACCGTCGAAGGGGCTGGCGTGAAGCTGCGCCGCGCGTTTGGTTTTGGCGAAACGGATGACACCGATCCGTTCCTGCTGTTCGACGACTTTCGCAACGATGATCCGAACGACTATCGCGCCGGGTTCCCGTGGCATCCGCACCGCGGCATCCTCCACCAGGAAATGTCGCAGGGCGACGCGCAGGGTCACATGCACGGCTTCCCGCTGTGGGCGAACCTTCCCTCCTCCTTGAAGCCGACCATGCCGCGCAACCAGGATGTGGGCGCGCGCGCGACATCCCCGACATCCCCGACGACCCACGCGGCGTGCCCGTCGAGCAGCTCGGTCCTGTCGAAATCGTGAAGCGCGAACAGGCGATCGACCGCTCCCTGGTGCTGTTCGATGCCGGCGACGAGGTCGTCGTCCAGGCGGGCGAACAGGGCATCCGCTTCCTGCTGGTGTCGGGGCGCCCCATCGAGGAGCCGGTGGCGTGGTATGGCCCGATCGTGATGAATACGCAGAGCGAATTGCGCCAGGCGATTTCAGAATTGCGCTCCGGGACGTTCATCAAGGAATGAGCCTCGCGTTTCCATCCGTGTTTCCGGTGCTCGTGACGCCGCGGCTCGTGCTGCGCCGGATCGAGGAGCGCGACCGCGAAGCGATCTTCAGGATGTTCGGCAACCCTGAGGCGATGCGATTCTGGAGCGCGCCTGCGTGGACGCGGCCGGAGCTGGCCGCGGCGTGGATCGAGCGAGTCCACGCCGCGTTCGAGGCGCGTGAGGCGATCCGTTGGGCAATCGTACGCCGCGAGAGCGATAACTTCGTGGGCACCTGCACGTTCTTCAACATCGACCCCCAGAACCGGCGCGCGGAGGTCGGCTACATCCTTGATCGGGCCGCGTGGGGCCAGGGTGTCATGCGCGAGGCCCTGACCGCGATGCTGGAGTATGGCTTTAGGGCAGTCGGCTTGCACCGTATCGAAGCCGACATCGATCCGCGCAATGCCGCCTCAGTGCGTACGCTGGAACATTTCGGCTTCGCCCGGGAAGGCCTGTTCCGCGAACGCTGGCGGGTCGGCGACGAGATTACCGATTCGTTGATGATGGGATTGTTGGCGCGCGAGTGGCTGTCGCACGCGTGAAGCGCATGCGCGCGCGTCGCAGGCTGCCGGATCGCGTTCCCAGGCCGCGCTGCGTGACCAGCTCGAATTAACTTCCCGAGACGGTCAACCCCTCGAAGCGCACCGCCGCGGGGCCGAGGTAATCGCCACGGAATACTACTTCTTTGGAGTAGTGCGCCGTGCCCAGCGCGCTGAACACATTGCCGCTCACGGTGCCGCCCTTGATCGGGGTGATAACGCCCCTGTTGTAGAGCGTGCCCACGCGGATCTCGCTGGCGAACGCGCCGCGCGCATTATCCGGGGTCAGCCACGAAAACGATTGCACGTACAGCACCGGGCCATCGTGCGACAGTAGCTCGGCGAGCGGTGTCTTACCGGCGGGAAGTTCCCAGTTGGCGAAGCCGCCCGTGGGCTCGACCTTGAGATAGTCGGCGTACTGCTTCGTCGTCACTGGGCGGTTGAACACGCCGTCCTTGATGACCTCGATGCGCTGCCCGGGGACACCGTTGCCGTCGAACGCGTAGCTGGCCAGCCCAAATGGCATCAGGGCATTGGACACGACATTGAAGGGTTCGCCCCCTGTGGTGTCGATCGGCAGCGGCTTGCCCTGCTCAAACCGCGAGGACTTCTGGTAGAGCGATTCCGCCAAAGCATTGTTCTGCACCGGCGAGAGCAAGCCGGTCAACTCCGACGCATCGATCACCACCGCGAACTTGCCGGACGGCGGCGCCTGGGCGCGCGTCAGCGCATGAGCCTCATCGGCGGCGCGTCCCACCAGGTTGGCGACGTCGAGATCCGCGATGCGCCGGCGTTCATCCCATGAGTAGCGTTCCGATGCTTTGGTGCCATCGGCCAGCAGCAGCGTCAGCAGGGACACCCGCGTGGAACGCGAGTGCGCGAGCAGCCCCGCGGAATTCTCGAGTGTCTGTTCAGCCTCGCCGCAGAATAATTCCATCGATGAGGGCCGCACTTCGCCGCCGTGCTGCTTGACTGCGTTGCGCCAGGCATCTGCGAGCTGCGCCGACGTTTCCGCCACGGCATTACTCCCGAGCGCCGGATCGTAGGTGTCCAGCAGCGGAAAGGTGGCGGCACCCGGGAGGCTCCAGGGGTTGACGCCGCCGAGTCCGGCCATGAAGACGGCGTCGTCGACGCGGCGGTCGAGCTGCAGCACATCGTCCTCGCGGAAGGTCAGGCTCGAGCTGCCGAGCTTGTCACGGTGCTGGACGAACACGGTCGCGACCACCGTCTCGCCGCTCACCTGCCGCTGCGATTCCAGCTGGGTCTTGACGAGGTAGGTCTGCAGGCCTGCCTGCGAGGTGCGCGCGAGCTGCCATGCGGCGATGCCCTTGTGCTTCGCGAGTGCAACGCGCGCCGCATCGGCCAACCGGGAACGTGAGGAGATGGTCATGACACCTTCGCCTTGGTGCGCAGGTGGGGTCCGCCGCTGGTGACCGCGACGAATTCCTTGAAGCCCTTGCCGCACGAGCCGGGTTCGAGCGCGAAGTCATTGCCGACCATGGTGATGTTGCCGAGGATCTCGGGAACGTAGCCGGTGATCGTCGGTGGTGCGAAGATGCGGCCGGTGAACTTGCCGTTCTTGACCTCGCGCGCCGTGCCCGCGGTGAACTGGATGCCCCACCCCTGCGGGTCCTCGATGCCGTTGCGAAAGCCCTCGAGATAGAGACCGTCCTTCAGGCTGTCGAGCATTTCCTGCGGATCGCTGGTGCCGCGCGCGAAGAATGTGTTCGACATGCGCGCATAGACCTTGCGGTCCCAGCTCTGGGTGCGGCCATTCGGGGTGCGCGAGGTGCGAAGGAACGTCGCGGACATCAGGTCCGTCAGTGGTTGCACGAAGATGCCATCCTTGATGATGGTCGTGGGCTGGGCCGTGGCGCCTTCATCGTCAAACGCGTACGAACCGCGCGCGCCCGCGAACGAGGGGTCGTCGAGCAGCGTCACCAGTTTGGAGGCCACCGGCTTGTTGAGGAACTCGCGCGACTTGGCGCGGTCCTTCACGAACTGGTCCATCTCGACGCCGTGGCCGAAGCTCTCGTGCGCCAGCAATCCCGAGACCTCGGGAGCGAACACCACTTCGTACTCGCCTGCCGGCACGGGCTCGGCGGTGAGCGACTCGACGAAGTCCTTGCGCAGCTTCTCGATGTCCGTGTCGTTCAAGTGAGCGAGTTCGAGTCCCGCCTGTCCGACGTGGCGGCGAAAGCCGAAGCCGGGCTTGCCTTTGTCGAAGCCAAACATGAACCCGGTGTGCGCCACCATGGTGCTGACGCTAGCCAGCCGGCGCGTGCGGTCCACGAATACCCGTTGCGTCTCGGTGACGTCGGTCGAGACGCGCACACCGCGGACGCGGGGATCATCCCAGTTGCAGCGGTCGAATTCCTGGTCGAGCAGGGCCGCGCGGTCCTTCAGCGGGAGCGCTGCAGGGTCGCGTTCCATCGCGGTATGCCACGTCTGCTGCAATTGCGGGAGCCGCTCGATCCGGTAGCGGTCGGCGGCACGCGGAACCGAGCGCTTGAGCGCCGCGGCGGCGGCGTGCAAGGCCTGCGGCGAGGTGCTGCCCACGGCGGTCTCGTGAAACGCCCCACCATCGAAGATGCGAATCGAGGCACCCAACGTAGGTGTACCGGCCTCGCTGACGCGCTTGCCCTTGCGGTCGCGGCTGATCGAAACGCCGCCCGTCGCGATGAACAGCGCCGAGGCGTATGGGAACTTCGTCTCGAGGTCAGCGACGATGGCGGACAACTCGTCGAGCAGGCCCCCGGGGAATCCAGGGCCCGTTGCGGGGTGGTGCGGAATAGCAGTCGTGCGATGTGGCATCGAACCCGCGCGGGTGGCGGCGCGCAGCGAGTCGGCGAATGACGACGCGACCACGGCGCCTGCCAACGAGGCGCCGCCTCGGATCAGGAACTGCCTGCGGTTCATGGCGGCCATGAGAGGCACACTAGGACCATCCGCGCTAGGAATCCACGCGAATGTGTGCGCGATGCGCGCCCTCGTGACGAACGCCGAATTCACGGGGACGACCGCGAGTGTGCGCGGGGGTTTGGGGCACCAAGCGCCGCGACGCGCCGGCCTGCGGTTCGAGTGGTGCGCGCAACCCCCTATCGCGTCGCGGCCGCTCCCGCGGCGCGAATGCCGCACAGGTCGAGGATGCGTTCGTAGCATGCGTCGCCATCAAATTCCGTCCGCACGCGGTGGATTGCATTCGCGCGCAGCGTGGCAATCCGGGCCCCATCGGTCGACAAGCACTCATGCATCGCCAGCGCCAGCGCGGCGGGATCCTCGGGGGGCACGAGCCAGCCTATCTCCCCGGAATCCACGGCCTCCCCCATCCCGCCGATCCGCGTGACGATGGGAACGCAGCCGGCCGCCATGCCCTCGAGGAGCGCAAGTGGCAGACCTTCGAACCGGCTTGAGAACAGAATCACGTCGAACGCCGACAGCGCATCGAGCGGACGTGCGACGGGGCCCACGAACAGGGCGCGGCGTCCTAACCCAAGTTCACTCGCCAGCGCAGCGAGGGAGTCGTGATCGGGCCCCTCGCCCGCGATCACCAAAGTGAATGCGCGTGAACCCCCGAGGTCCGCCGTCCGGCGCGCGGCCTCAAGAGCCAGATCGATACCCTTGACTCCGGTGAGCCGGGTCATCATCCCGAAGACGAATGTCTTGGAGTCGACGCCGTGGGCCGCGCGAAATTGCGACCCGGCGTCGTCGTCGCGCTGGAAATCATGCCAGCGCACGCCATTGCGCACCACGACGATGTCGTCTGGGGACGCATCCCAATCGCGCACGAGACGGTCGCGTACCTTCGAGCTGACGGCGATCACCAGATCGGCGCAACGCGCGGCGTCCTGCTGGCGGTGCTTGCGGCGGCGCCACGCCAGGCCGAGGCTCGGGAGGAAGCCGAACAATGGCCGCTCGCGCGCAGCGGGCTTAGGGGGAGCCTCGAGATGTTCGATGAACACGACGCTCTTGAACTTCTTGCGGAACGCACGCAGCAGCGGCAACTGCCCGTGATAGAAGTGTCCCTTGGGGAAGATCAAGAGTTCGCTGCGCAGCGATTCGAGCACGCGTTTCCACTCGCCCATGTCCACCGGCTGCTCGGGAGTGATCCCCGGCAGTTCCGTCGGAATCACGCGCACGCTTGGCCCCAGTCCACGTGCCGCCACCCACTCCGTATAGGGATCGAATCGGTTGGCGACGACCTCAATCGTGGCGCCGCGGCGCACCAGCGCTTCGATCAGGCCGAACGTATGCACCACCGAGCCACCGAACGCCTCCGCTTCCGTGATGATCGCGACATTGCGGCGTGGCATGTCTCAGCGCGCTCCTGGAGCCGCGAAAGCGCGGGCTTCCGCGCGCGGCCACATCGCGAAGGGGGCAGCCACCAAGCCGAGCAGGACGCCGCGTGACTGTGCGCGACGGCGGAGAGCAGCTTCGCAGTCTTCGCCCGCGTGCTGCCTCCAACGCGCGGGCTGCGACAACACCAGTCGCACGAGCCGGCGCAACGCCACGCCATCGCCGCACAACACGTGCTTCACGAGATGACCTGAGAGTCCCTTGCCGTAGCTGAATTCCATGTGGCACACCTGCTCGATCTGTGTCCGGTCGTGATCGTGATGCACCAGGATGTTCGGGGCATAGCGCTGCGTGTACCCAGCCCTTAGCGCGCGATAGAACAGGTCTACTTCCTCGGCCCCGGCGAACCAGGCGCCGGCCCCGAGGCGTGTGTCGAATCCGCCCACGCGTCCGAACACTTCGCGCCGGAACGCCATGTTGGCGCCGATCACGAAACTGCCGCTCGCGGGAAAGGCGAACTCCTGACGCTCCATCGAGGGCTGGTAGGACACCTTCTGCAATCCTCCGTGCGCGAGCAGGACGCGTCCCCCGAGCATGCCGAGCTGGGGGCTGCTAGCGAACTCTGCCGCGATCTGGTCGAGCCAGCCGGGATCTGGGCGCACATCGTCATCGGTGAACACGATGATTTCACCCCGCGCCGCAGCGAGCGCGGCATTGCGCGCGTGCGACAGGCCGGATTGGGCCTCGTGCACGTAGCGCACTTGCGGGTGTGCCACGGCACAGGTCTCGATCACCTCGCGCGTCGCGTCGTTCGAGCCGTTGTCGACGACGATCAGCTCGTGGGCGTAGTCGCCGGAGAAGCGCTGCTCGAAGTACTGCCGGAGGGTGATGGCGAGCGATGCCGCGCGGTTGCGCGTGCAGAGAGCCACGCTGATCAGCACGAGTTCCCTCCCGTGGGCGCCATCCTGACTTCGAGCCGGCCTGCAATCCGCAGCATGTGCAAGCTCCAAGCCCGCAGGGTCTGCTGGGTCGATTGGCGCAGCCGCTAGGGTGAAACGCAGCGGCGGGTCGCCAATATCCCGCCGTGAGGCGGGTGGAGCATGCATGCACATGGTGAGCGTGACGCGCCATCCTAATGCGATGGCGTTGCTTGGGCCAAGCCCCGCGTTCCGGTGGCGCATGGCACCGACTATGCAGTGTAGGGGTACGAGACCTCGAAGGGTGCCATGCGTCCGCAGGGTCGACAGGCGTCCTGCCCTCGCGGCAAGGCGCACCTGTTGCATCCTGCGAACGGCAACTCCTCCTTGCCCCGGTTCGCAGGTCGGATCGTCCGATGCCTGATCAACCTGCCCGCAGTTCCAGAGGGGAATGCTTTCGTGCAGCGACGCTTGAGTAACGGGTGCCTTGCGGTTGTGGTGAGTCTCATGGTGCCTGCCTTAGCCGCGGCGGCCACCGTGCCGCCCCAGTTCGTCGATGAGAACATCGCTCCAGGATCGACGTTCACCGACCCCACCGCGATCGCCTACCTGCCCGGGGGCCGGCTGCTCGTCGCGGAGAAGCGCGGCCGCGTCTACTCGATCACGCAGGGCGTCAAGAGCGCGAACCCCCTGTGGTCGCGCGAGAACGAAGTGATGAATGACGGCGACCGCGGCCTGCTGGGTCTCGCGGTCGATCCCAACTACGCCACCAACCACTACATCTACCTGCTGTACTCGGTCGACCCTGATTCGGACGGCGTCGACACCGCCCCCACGGACGACTTCGGCCGGCTCACGCGTTATCGCATCAGCTTCACCGACTCCACGACCGTCGATGCCGCCTCACGCACAATCCTGATGGGCGTCAGCTGGCGCTATGGCCCCGTTCACTGCTTCAACTCGCATGCGGTGGGATCGCTGCGCTTTGGCGCAGACGGCAGCCTGCTGGTCTCGGCAGGCGATGGCGCCTCGTGGGCCACGACCGACGCGGGTGGGCTCGATGCGGGTGATTTCGGCGCGAGCGTCAACCAGACGGATCCCTACCAGGACATCGGTTCGTTCCGGGCGCAGTCGCTGAGCAGCCTCAACGGCAAGGTGCTGCGCATCAATCCCGCCAACGGCGCGGGTTACCGCAGCAATCCCTACTTCGACGGCAATCCCTACTCGGTCCGCTCGCGCATCTGGGCGTATGGAATGCGCAACCCGTTCCGCTTCTGCGTCCGCCCTTCCACCGGCGTTGCCGACACCTCGGCCGGAAATCCGGGCACGCTGTTCATCGGCGATGTGGGATGGGAGACATGGGAAGAAGTCAATGTGGTCACCGCACCCGGACCGAATTTCGGCTGGCCCTGCTATGAAGGCAACGGCACCCAGCCCGCGTACCAGGCCGCCAATCCTGCCCACAACGGTTGTGGCAGCAACGGCACCGCCGACAACCCGGCGATGCAGTCCTCCCCGCTGATGACGTGGCATCACTTGGATGCCGCGCTGGGTTCGCCGGCCGGCTTCGCGGGCAACTGCGTGATCGGTGGCATGTTTTACACCGCCACGAAATATCCCGCGGTCTATCGCGGCGGTTACTTCTTCGCGGATTTCGGCACCAACTGGATTCGCTGTGCCACGCTCAACGCCAGCAACCAGGTCGTCTCGGTGAGCGACTTCGCCACCGGCCTCACCGGCCCGGTCGACTTCGCGCCCGATCCCGTGACCGGTGATCTTGTCTACGTTGCCATCATGACCGGCGAAGTGCGGCGCATCCGCTTCACCGGCATCAATGGCAACGCGCCGCCGGTGGCCATGGGCGTAGCCAGTGTGAGCTACGGCACCTCGCCTCTGACCGTGAGCTTCTCGAGTGCGGGCACCTATGATCCGGAGGCGCAGCCGGTCACGGTGTCGTGGGCGTTCGGCGATGGTCCCTCGAGCAACATCCCAAACCCGAGTCACACCTACTTGTCGCCGGGGACTTACGCGGCGGTGCTCACCGCCGACGATGGGCAGGGGGGTGTCGGCCGCGACACCCTCATGATCGTGGTTGCCGGCTCGACCGCATTCCCTGCCTCCCCAGTGCTCGACTTGTTCAATCGCGCCGATGCCGCCTTGGCAACGCCCTGGACCGGCAACCTTACGGGACTCACCGTAACGGCCAATGCCCTCGTCTCGAGCGGCGAATACTCCTCCGCCCTGTGGGGAACCGCCGCCTACGGCGTGAACCAGGAAGCCTACGTGACACTCTCCACCGCATCGCCGCTGGCCACCGAGCAGGATCTGTTGCTCAAGGTGCAGGGTGCCGGGCCGGACGACGCCGCGATCGAAGTCTGGTACTCCGCTTCGTCCACCAGCGTCAACGTACTCACCTTCGCGCTCCAGCAGGGTTGGGTGCAACGCGGCGTGCTGTCTCCCATCAACTTCGGCCCGGGCGACCGTTTCGGCGCGCGCGCGTTGGCGAATGGCGATCTGCAAGTGTTCAGCGGGCGCGACCTGCTCGGCACGGTGAGCCTCGGCGATTGGCCATTCGCGCGGCGCGGCGGACGCATTGGGTGTTCGTTCACCGATGCCGGTGGTTCACGCTTCGACGATTTTGGCGGTGGCGACTCCAACCTCGGCGTCAGCGCCGCGCCCGTCGTACACGTGCTCATGCCCAATGGCGGCGAAGCATGGACGGGCGGCACGGCCCACGCCATCACATGGAATGCGACGGACGACTTTGGCGTTACCTCGGTCGATGTCGCCTATCGGGAAGCCGCGAGCCCCGCGTGGCTTCCGCTGTCACTCGGCCAGGCCAACAACGGCAGCTACACGTGGTTCGTCCAGAACACCCCGAGTTCGACCGTGAAGGTCCGGGTCACCGCGCGCGACGCTTCGGGCAACGCGGGGGTTGATTCGAGCGATGCCGTCATGTCGATTCTCGCGACCCCCGGTGGTCACGTCCCGACGACCCTGCGCGATTTCCACCAGCCGGGCACGCAACCGCTCGAGGCGGGAACCTTCAGCAGCCACGACGCGTGCTACAGCTGCCATGGCGGCTACAACGCCGCGGTGGAACCCGGGCAGGGATTCCGCGGCACCATGATGGCCCAGGCGGCACGCGACCCGCTGTTCTACGCCTGCCTCGCGGTCGCCGAACAGGACGCGCCGTCGTCGGGCGACCTGTGCATCCGTTGTCACGCTCCGCTCGATTGGCTCGGCGGCCGCAGCCAGCCGACCAGTGGCGCCAACATCTCGACGCTGGGACGCGACGGCGTCACCTGCGACTTCTGCCACCGCATGGTGGATCCCATTTACAAGCCCGGCGTCAGCCCGGCGGAGGACCAGACCGTGCTCGCCGGCATGCTTCCCGCACATGTGCCCACCAGCCGCTCGAATGGCCAGTATGTGGTCGACGCCAACACACGCCGCCGCGGCCCCTTCACCGACCCCGCGACACCGCACGCCTTCGTGGCGTCGCCGTTCCATTCATCGAGCGACTTGTGCGCGACCTGCCATGAAGTGTCGAACCCAGTGTTCGCCCGCGCGCACGGATCCAAGTACGTGGCGGGTCCATTCAATACCCCCGCCGACTCGATCAGCTCGGCGACGCTGATGCCGCTCGAGCGCACCTATAGCGAATGGAAAAACAGCGCATTCCCCACCGGCGTGTTCGCGCCGCAGTTCGCGGGCAACATTCCCGATGGCACGGTGCGCTCCTGCCAGGATTGCCACATGCGCGACGTGACCGGGCAGGGCTGTGACTACGGCACGCCGCCGGTGCGCTCCAACCTGCCGATGCACGACATGATGGGCGGCAATGCCTGGGCGGGCGGCGTCATTGCCTCGATGTTCCCGAATGAAGTCGATGCCGCTGCGCTGGCCGCGGGTGCGGCGCGTGCGGTGTCGATGCTGCAGAAGGCCGCGACCGTGGATGTCCGCGTGCTGCCGCAGGGGGATAGCCTGCGCGCCACCGTGGTGGTCACGAACCACACCGGTCACAAGCTGCCGACGGGCTACCCGGAAGGCCGCAGGATGTGGATCCATCTCGTGGCGAAGGATGGCGCAGGCAACGTCGTCTACCAGTCGGGCGTTTACAACGCGTCGACGGGTGTGTTGGCGCGCGATGCCAAGGCGCGGATTTACGAAGCCGAACTCGGGCTCTCCCCCGCATTCGCGACGCAGCTGGGCCTGCCGGCGGGACCGAGCTTCCACTTCGCCTTGAACGACACGCTGTATAAGGACAACCGCATTCCGCCGGCGGGTTTCACCAACGCGGCGTACGATGTGTTCGGTGGCGCGCCGGTGGATCTCGAGGGGCCGACGCCGCGCTACGCCGACAACCAGAACTGGGACATCGCGACCTACACGCTGCCCGCCGCCGCGGCCTCGGTGGTGGCGACGCTCTACTACCAGACGACCTCGAAGGAATACGTCGAATTCCTCAAATCGGAGAATACCACCAACGCCGCAGGGCAGACCCTGCAGACGGCGTGGACCAGCAACGGCCGCGCGGCGCCGGTGGTGATGGCGAGTGACTCGACACGCACCCAGGTGCTCAGCGTCACGGACTCAGCCTTGCCGCGCACCGTGGCGTTGCGCGCGCTGGCGAACCCGTTCCGCGGCCCCCTCAACCTGATGCTGTCGCTGCCGCGCTCCGCCAGCGTGCGCTTCGAAATCATCGATGTCGCAGGCCGCGTGGTGCGGCGAATGACGCCGCAGCGCGTCGCCGCGGGCGAGCAGCGCCTGAGTTGGGATGGCCGCGATGCCGATGGTCACGCCGCCCATCCGGGCGCCTACTGGGCGAGCGTATGGGTGGATGACCAGCGCCTGGTGAAGAACGTCGTTTCATTGCGCTAGCCGGCCGCTCCAAACCCCCGATTGTTGCGTGGGCTTGTTGCGTTGATTTCGTAGCCCCCTGGGTGTGAGCGGCTGTGCTCGTCCGTGAAAGAGTGCGGTTCCATGCGCGGCGGCAACCCGCGTGTGAACTGGCCGCGCAGCCTGAGCATGGCGCGCAGCGCAGGCCGGGTCAGCGGCAGCGGCTGTAGGAAGCCGAACGAGCGCAACCTATCGTCGTCCAGCATGGCACAGATGCCCTAGCGCCAGTCGGGAGTATGAGCCGCGGGGGCATCCCCACCCTTCGCAGGGATGCACCCGCACCCTTCGCAAAAACAAAGCTTTGACGGATCCCGGGTACTGGTGCTAGATTTTCAGCACATGCTGAAAAAACAACAGTCGATCCGGAGGGGCGCATGAAGGAACTCCAAACATTGAGCCGCCGTGAGCGTGAGATCATGGACATCGTGTTCGGCACCGGCGCCGCGTGTGCCACCGCCACCGAAGTGCGTGAACGCATGCCCGATGCGCCGAGCTATTCCGCGGTGCGCGCGACGATGCGCGTGCTTGAGCAGAAGGGCCTGCTCAAGCATGAACACGACGGCAAGCGCTATGTTTACCGGCCGACGCTGCATCCGCTGAAGGCGCGCAAGAACGCCATCACCCACCTCGTGAACACCTTCTTTGATGGCTCGGCCGCCGGAGCCTTGCTGACGCTGCTCGAACAGCCCGGCAATGACATCACGCCTGCCGAGTTGGACCGCATGGCGCAATGGATCGATCGCGCGCGAAAGGAAGGCCGCTAATGGGTTCCTGGAGCTCCGCCGTGGGGTCAGCCGCGGATGCGGTGACTGCAGGTTCCGTGCTGCTGTTCCTCCTGCGCGTGACGATTGTCGCCGCGACCGGGCGCCTGCTGCTGGCCCTGTTGCCGAAGGCCTCAGCCGCGTCGCGCCACTTGGTCGCCACCGTGACGCTGGCGGCACTCGTGGCTTTGCCCATCGTGATGGCGGTGGTTCCCGCCTGGAAGTTGCCGATGCTTCCCCAGCGGGAGTCGTTCCGCGTTGCGGCTCCCGCCTTGTCGGTGACGACCGCGGAGACATTCGTTCGTCGCACCTACGATGAGGTGGATGGCGATGTTCCGTTCGCTGCCGCAACACCGCGTTCCACCCCTGCCGCGCCTCGTGCGGCGCTTCCCAGCGCAACGCCCCGCTCGCCCGCGATTCCCATGACGTGGCCACTGGCGTTGACCCTCGTGGTGATTGGCGCCTCCGAGCTGATGCTGTTGCGCTGCGCGTTGTCGCTGGCGGCGGCTGCATGGTTCGCGCGCTGCGCGGACGACGTGACGGAGCCCGGGTTGATCGAGGCATTCGATGCGGCTCGCGGCCAGCTCAATGTAGGGCGCAACGTCAACCTGCGTATCACCTCGCGCGTTTCGGTTCCCGTCGTCGCGGGAGTATTCCATCCGACGCTGCTGCTGCCCCCCGAAGCGCGCGCCTGGAGTCGTGAGCGCCTGGACGTCGTGTTCCTCCACGAGTTGGCTCACGTCCAGCGGCTCGACACCTTATCGCTGGTGGTGGCGCGCCTGGCCGGTGGACTCTATTGGTTCCATCCCATCGTTCGCGGGCTGGCGCTCGAGGCGCGACGCGATTGCGAACAGGCGTGTGACGATCGCGTGCTGGCGAGCGGGATCCGCGCTTCAGTCTATGCAGAGCATTTGCTGACCATCGCCCGCACAGCCGCGGTCCGCGATCCGTTGGGCACTGCGGTGCTGGCGATCGCGCGGCCGTCCAACCTCGAACAACGCCTGTCATCGATCCTGAGCTTGGGCGTTGAACGCGCCCCTGCCTCACGCGGCGCCGTCGCGCTCGCCGCGCTACTCGGTGCGCTGCTGCTGCTGCCGCTGGCCTCGGTACATGTCACCGCGGCGCCCGCTCACGCTGCGAGCAAGACTGACACGCTCGTTTGGCGCTCGAACCGCGTGGCGCCCGTCGCGCCGGTGGCATCACGCCGGCCTGCCCCGGCTTTGCGCGCGCTCGCACCACCGGCAGCTCCCGCAGCCCCTTCGGCGCCTGGCATCCCGGCTCCCGTGGGTAATTCATGGAGCAGCTCGTCAAACTCCGGGGGGGACAACTACCCGGACCGTTCCGGACGCGATTGGTATTCACGCGCGCGCCGTAACTACGAGCGCGACCATTACGCCGAGTCGGGCGACCAGTACGAACGCGCGGCTCGCGCCGGCTACAACATCGAAACGGCGTTCTACGATGCCGCCTGCTCCTACTCCCTGGCGCACCAGACCGAACGCGCCTTCTCGGCGCTGCGTGACGCGGCCAATGCGGGTTGGGACGATGCGGACCAGATGAACTCGGACGATGACTTCGACTTCATCCGCCATGACCACCGCTTCAAGGAGATCGTCGAGGAGGTGCGTCACGCCGATCCCGATGAGGCGGATCGCAAGTCTGCGAGCGCAGAATTAAAGGCGCTGCGCTCGCAGCGCTCGAGCGACGCCAATGACTGGGGCAGCAGCGGCGTGTCCCTGATGCACTCGGGCGACCCGGCGAAGGCCGTGACTGCATTCGAGACCCAGATCAAGATCAGGCCAACGGCGAACGCGCTGTACAACCTGGCGTGCGCCCATGCGCTCAATGGCGACCACCGTGCGGCGTATGAGGCGCTGGAGCGTTCAATCGCCGCCGGATTCAGCAGCCCGGAGCACATGCGCAAGGATGATGACCTCGAAGCCCTGCAGGGTGAGAAGCGCTTCGATGAACTCGTACGCATGACGGAGATGCTCGAGTTGAACGACGAGCACCTGAGCGACAACGAGCCGGCCGGCTGGAGCAAGACGCTGCCCCGCTACCAGCGGGTGTCGCAGCAATATCCCAACGTGGGCAGGGCGTGGTTCAACCTCGGCTATGCGCAACTTCGCGCGCGCCGGTTCGAGGACAGCCGCGCGTCGTTCGAACGGGGGCTGGAACTCGGCTACCGCCGCGGCACCTCGATGTACGACTTGGCCTGCGTCTCGGCGCAACTGCGCGAGCCGAGCGAAGCGGTGAAATGGCTGCAGCGCGCGAAGGCCGAAGGCATGGAGCTCGCCCTCTATCTCGCGACCGATCGCGACCTCGACCCCATTCGCTCGGATTCCGGTTTCCGTGAATTCAAGCGCAGCGTTGGGGACGAAACCTTCGAGCGGGGACGCCGGACACTGAAGCAGAAGCTCGACAAGCTGGGACGCGCGCTCGACGATATGTAGCCGGTGGAGCACGGCGGCGATCCCGCTGCCACGCCCGCCCTCCAAGTGCCCGGAACCGTAGCTGGACGCGAGACGGGTCGTCGCGCGCCGGAGCGGCACGCAATCGCAGGGCCGCGAGGCGCCGGGATTGCATCCGGGCACTTTGAGTTGCTGTCTTGCGCGGGCAGACGTCCCTCCTGCCCTGTGATAGTGGCCCTCAAGTGCCAGGGAGTCGTCGCTTCGGGTATCATTGGGGCCACATGAAGACCCTCAGCACGGAAGAGGCGGCCCGGCTGCTGCAGCTCAACGTAAAAGCGGTCCAACGCAGGGCCAGGGCGGGAACGCTCCCGGCGGTGCGGGTCGGCCGCAAGTGGCTGTTTCACGAGGACCAACTGCAGCGCCTGCTCGGCCGCGCCACAAATGACGCCTCGGCTCCGGTGCTCGAACTGAGCGCCCGCAACCGGCTCAAGGGAACCATCACGCGACTCCACGTCGATGGCCTGATGGCGGAGGTCCTGTTGCGCATCGGCGACCAGGAACTGGTGGCGATCATCACGCGCTCTTCATGCGAGCGGATGGGTCTCGAGGTGGGCGCCGAAGTGTTCGCCGTCATCAAGTCCACCGAAGTGATGATCGGGCGGCTGGGGCGCGACGCGTGACGCCTCGGGCGTTGAGCGCATCGCGATGAGATTGCGGGCGACCGCTGGCGCGGGACGCGCGGGACGCGCGGGATGCGCGGGACGCGACGCCTCGAGCTGGATGGTGCTGTCGGTGTGCGCCAGCGGACTGTTGCTCGTGTTCCTGGGGCTGCCCTTTGTCAGCCTGCTGTTGCGCGCCTCACCCTCACAACTGCTTGAGCATCTCACCCACCCCACGGTCTTGTCGGCCCTGCGTTTGAGTCTTGTGACCGCAGCGAGTTCGACGCTGTTGACCGTGGTGTTCGGCACCCCGCTCGCCTGGCTGCTGGCCACACGCGAGTTCCGGGGCAAACGTGTCATCGAAACGCTGGTCGACCTGCCGATGGTCCTGCCACCCACCGTGGCGGGCTTCGCCTTGCTCCTGGCTTTTGGCCGCATGGGGCTGGCGGGACGCGCGCTCGATGCAGTGGGCATCCACCTGCCCTTCACGACACTGGGAGTGGTGGCGGCCCAGTTGTTCATGTCCGTGCCCTTCTACGTGTCCCCCGCGCGCGCGGGGTTCGCCGCGGTGGACCGCCGCTACCTCGATGCGGCGGCAACGCTCGGCGCTTCGGAAACCTTCCGCTTCACCCGCGTGGTGCTGCCGCTCGCGCGTCCCGCGCTGATTGCCGGCATCGCCATGGCGACGGCGCGCGCCTTGGGCGAGTTCGGCGCCACCATCATGTTCGCCGGCAACCTCCCCGGCACGACGCAGACCATGCCGCTCGCGGTCTATGTCGCGATGAATTCCGATCTCGATACCGCCATCGTGCTTGCCATCCTGCTGTTGGTGATGTCGTTCACCCTGTTGCTGGGTCTACGCGCCTCGCCTTCGACCTTCCTGTGGAACCGCGGCCGTGCTGCAAGTCCAGCTTCGTAAGCGGCTGGGCGCGTTCGAGCTCGAGGCGAGCTTCGAGGCCGCCCTGCCCGGCACGCTCGTGCTGGTCGGTGAGAGCGGCTCGGGCAAGTCCACACTGCTGAAGTTGCTGGCGGGATTGCAGGAACCCGACGCCGGTTTCATTCGGCTGGACGGGACCGCCGCGGTCGATGTGGCGAGCGGAGCGTGGCAACCGGCGCGCCTGCGACGGATCGGCTACGTCGCCCAGGACTACGCGCTGTTTCCCCACCTGCGTGTGCGCGACAATGTCGCATTCGGCCTGCGCGCCACGGGCGTGCTGCGCTACGAGGTGGCGGCGCGCGTGGAGCGCACGCTCGGCCGCCTGGGGCTCGCGGCGCTGGCCTCGCGGTGGCCGCACGAATTGTCCGGGGGCCAGCAGCAACGCGTGGCGTTGGCGCGGGCACTGGTGATCGAGCCGCGGTTATTGCTGCTCGATGAACCCCTCGCGGCGCTCGACCAGCGGACCCGCCGCGAAGTGCGGCGCGAGTTGCGCGTGCTGATGAGCGAACTGCCGTGTCTCACGATCCTCGTCACGCACAGCCCGGCGGATGCCGTGGCGCTCGGGGAGCAGATCGTCGTGCTCGAGGGCGGGCGCATCACGCAGGCCGGCTCGCGCCAGGACATGCTGCAGCGGCCACGCACGCCTTACGTGGCGGAGTTCCTCGGCACCAATTTGTTCGCGGCACGGGTCGTCCCGGGAGCCGTCGGGGCGCCGGTGCGGCTGGACGTCGATGGCGCCGAACTCGCGGTCGCCGATGGCGCGGAAGTGGGCGACGTCATGGCGGTCGTGGATCCGCGCGACATCACCCTGTCGCGCGAGCGGCCCTCGGGCAGCGCCCAGAATGTGCTGCCCGGCGCTGTCATCGAGTTGACGCCCGAGCCGCCGAGCGGCGATCGCGTGCGCGTTGCGCTGGCGACGCGACCACCGCTGGTGGCCGAGATCACCCATGCCGCCGCCGAGCGGCTGGGACTGGCGCCGGGCGTGCCGGTGTTCGCTTCGTTCAAGGCGACCGGCGTGCGCGTGTTCCGCTAGCCAGTCGCCCCTCCGCCTCAGCGGTGTGTCGAGTCCGCGGCAGCTGGCGCTGCCGCGGGTGCCGCGGCTTCGGTCTGGACTTTGAGCTGGGCCAATCCCTTCTCGAAGTCCTTGCCCACTGCCTGGTCCATGCTCATGAACAGGCTGATGGCCTTGGTCGTGAAGCTCTGGTCACCGTCCATCGACCAGGTGACCTGGGTGCCGTTCGGCGCGGGCAGGAATGCGAAGGTGGCGACACTCGTGCTGGCGAACGGCTTGATGAAGTCGAGCTTGATCGCGATGTTCTGGTTGGGCACAGATTCCAGGATGGTCATCTGGCCTTCGCCGACATCCTTGTTGCCCACCCAATGATAGATCGCGCCCTTGCCGGAGTCCGTTCCGCTGTAGGCCACGGTCATGCGTGGATCGATCTTTCCCCACGGTGACCAAGCTTGCCAGTGATGGAAGTCGTTCACCAACGCGAACGCCGGGGCCGCCGGGCCGGCGAGAGTCGTGGAGCGCTCGACGTGGTAGGTGTTGGGGCGCGTGAAGATGAACACCAGCAATGCCGCAATGATGACGAAGAACACGGGTAGCAATCGCTTCAGCATGGAACCCTCCTAGAGCGTTGCGCGGCAGGCGCAACGGCGGCGGACTCTAGCGGATTGCGGGGTGGGGTTCCTATTCGAATCTCAAGGCTTCGATCGGGTTCAGCGAAGCCGCGCGCCGCGCGAACCACACGCGGCAGCATCCTGCAAGCTGCCCGGCCGATGCATCCCGAAGGGTTTACGGGGTTTGCCTCTCGCACCACGCTGTTGTTCCTGCCCATCGCCGGTCTCGCCTCGCTGTTCGCGGGTCTCGTCGTGGTGCGCTTGCTGGTGCGGCGCCTGCGTGGCATCACCCACGAGTTGGCGACGCCGTTGAGCTCGATTCGGGCGGGTGGTGCTCGGTGGCTGCTAGAGCACCCACTCCATCTCGTCGTTGCGCGGCTGGAAACCGTGAGCGCGGTACACATTCATGCTGTAGCCCTCGCGGGTGCGCGGGTTCCGTGGGCTCGGTAGCCGCGGGTAGTCGAGCAGGATGGCGGAGGCACACGCAGCGCCATCGGGGGAGAATGCAAGCCACGCGCTGGCCCCGGCAGAACTCATCATCGACCCGAGCTGTATGCTGCAAGCCGTTGCAAACGTATTCGTTGCGAAACCTTCTGGAAGCTCTCCCAGCTCTGTGAACAGCGCGATCCGCGCGGCGGTCAGCGCCTCGAGATCCGTGAGCGTCGCACGCCGGATCACCAGCTCGGGTTCCGCCATGAGCGCGTGCCGACCCCAGCGCCCTCTAGCGTTCGACGACCCAGCGGCGCACGCGGCGGCCCGCAGGGGTGTCAAGTCGCACGAGGTAAACGCCGGGTTGCGTAACTCCCCCCCGCGCCATCGTCCAGTTGGCGGAGTGGCGCCCTGCGGCCATCATCCCCTCGGCGAGGCGCGCCACTTCGCGTCCCTGCAAGTCGACGACGGTGAGCCGCACGTTCGCCTCGCGCGGCAAAGTGAAGAACACGCGAGCCGCGCGCGACACCGGGTTGGGGGCCAGCGGCTCGATGGCGAAATCCCTTCCCCTCCCATTCGGCGCCGAGAGGACGCCGTGGATGGTGAAGGCCGACGTGCTGTGATCCGTTCCGGTGAAACCATCCGCGTCGTGAACCGTGGCGCGAACCACCGCGGAGTCCGTCCCGGCGCCCGCGACCGTCCAAGCGTATAGACCGGTGTTCGGGACTCCCATGGCGATCGCTTCGTAGGGCCCACCGAGCCCAGTGCGCGACAACTCGATATCGACGGTCGCCGTAGGGACGCTGTCGGAGACGGCCCACGTGATGTTCGCGCTCGTCCCCACCGTCATGGTCTCGCCGCCATTGGGAGCGGTAAGGTCGATCACCGGGATGAAATCCGCCTCGAGGTAAATGGGGCCATCGACGGTCACGGTCAAGGGATTCGCCGTGGACGACTGGTCACCCGCCCACGCGCTAAATGCGTAGCCGGGTCTTGGATTCGCCGTCAGCGTCACGTTCGAGAAGTAATCATACAGCGGCAGGTCGGGCTGGCGCGCGATGGTGCCATGTACCACCGGCACGGCAGCCACCGCAAACTGGTCGGAGGCGAAGTGAGCCACCACCGCGGCGCTCGCATTGAGGACGAGCGAAGCGGGGTTCGTGATGCCGGTGAGGGCACCGCTCCAGCCGGTGAAGTGCGCGGCGCCATTCGCCGTGGCCGTCAGTGTCACGCTCGTACCCGGTGCGTATTCCACCTGGTTGGGCGTCCACGCGACCGCACCCGGGCCGTCGATCGTCACCGAGAGCGTGTAGAGGCTGACGACGAATGTCGCGGAGATGGTGTGCGCCGCCAACACATTCGAGAACGTGTAGCTGGAGAGCGCTCCCACCGCGACGCCGTCCACCGTGAGGCCGGCGATGCGAAAGCCCGCATCGGCGGTGATCGCGAACGACTGGCTTACGGCATAGGGGACCATTACTGCTCCCGCAGGCGATATCTGCCCGTGCGTCCCGGCGCTCGCGGTGATCGTGTACATCCGCACCCCGAAACTTGCGTCGAGCGTGTGATTCGTTAGCACATTGACGAACGTGTAGCTGGCGACGGCCCCGACGGAGAGCCCATCGACCAGCACATTCGCGACCTGGAAACCGGTGAAGGCGCTGAGCGTGTAGAGCTGGGCGGCGCCCTGGCTCACCGCCGTGATCCCGCTCGGCGCAACGGAACCGCCGGAGCCAGCAGTAGAAGTGATATGCCACTTGCTCACGGTAAAATTGGCATTGCCGGCATCTGCCGCCGAATTATTCGCCCCATCGCGCGCGGTGGCGCGAATACGGAACGCGGTGCCTTCGGCGGTGTTGACGGTCCAAGCGTAGGAGCCGGTGTTGGCGAGATTGCCCGCGAGGGCCGTCGGGTACGTGGCGCCGCCATCCAACGACAGGCTCAAGTCGATGAGCACGCCGCCGGCATTGTCACTGGCGGTCCAGGTGATGGAGTGCGTCGAACCGGCCTTCCAGTCCTCCCCGCCATTCGGTGAGGTCAGCGTGATCACCGGGGGAATCGTGTCCAGCACGGTGACTTTCCGCGTGGCCCACAACGTGCCATTCAAGATCAGCGTGCTGTCGGTGGCTTCCTCCCAGCCGTTGAAGATACTGGAGTTGCCGGGCTGCGCGGTGCCGTCATCCACCGGGGAGCTATCGCCGATGAACAGTACACGGCCGGAGCCATAGACCGACGATGCCACCATGGCATTGGTCGTGCTGCCCTTCGCTGTACCCGTCATCCACACCTCCCCGCGAACGCTGGGGTTGGCCGCCGGGTAGAGTGTCATCGTCGTGCCGTTGTGGAAAGCGAAGCTGCCCACGGTGCCGTAGGCGCCGGCGATGATCGAATCACCGAAGGTGATGTTCAGGTTCGAGGACGTCTCGACGATGTTGTTGTTCGCATCGGTCGAGATGCCGAAGTGAACGCCCAATAGATGCGTCGGGTCCAGCGCGTTCCAGGCGATCGGGGAATCCACGCCATCGCTGTTGCGATCCGATCCCGAGTGGTCGCTGATCGCCACGAGCCCGCCGCCGTCGCGCACGAAATTGAGGATCGCCGTGGCCTCGGCGGCGCTGAAGGATGAATTCGGCTCGTCGACGATCAGCACGTCGTAGTTCGAAAGGTCGTAAGGGTTCGAGGTGTTCTGGTAAGTGAGCGCGCTGGTGTTCGTCGCGACGGTGTAGCCGAGTTTGACGAGGT
This sequence comes from Candidatus Eiseniibacteriota bacterium, assembly GCA_031366795.1. Taxonomy (GTDB): domain Bacteria; phylum Eisenbacteria; class RBG-16-71-46; order RBG-16-71-46; family RBG-16-71-46; genus JANLWK01. The sequence goes on from JANLOX010000245.1 coordinate 38,165, forward strand.
TGATCCCGTACGTCGATATCGCGCCGAGCCAGTAATTGTCGGGAGTGCTCGCGGTGATCGCCGACTGCGTAGGCACGGGAATCGGCTGCTCGGTGTCGATGATCCAGTCGGCGTTGCCGGCGGTCTGGGCGTGAAAATTGTCGAACAACGCGCGCTTGGCGGCGGCGGCCGGAAGGGCGAACAGGATGAACGACAGCACAAGCACTGGCAGGCTGTGGAAGAACTTCCGGGGCATCTAGGGGGTCGCCTTTCCCGGGGGTGTGGGCGGCACATGGAGTAAAAGGGCGCACGGCTCATTTACCCAGACGACTGGCTCCGGAGGGAGGGTCGCGAGCGCACCAATTCTACTGCTCCGCGCGGTACTACGGCAACGAGTCTAATGCCCCTACCTTGTCGTTCCCATGACGCGCTGCAGCACGCTGCCGGCATCGAGCGTCAGGCCCACCTGCGCGGTGATCGCGTCGGGTCCGACACCGCCGTCAGTGTCGGCGCCCAGCTCGACGAAGATGCGCAACGGCGAGCCCATGGGAGGGCCGGGAATCGTCCCGGGCTTGCCCGCCACCGGCCGGGCCGCGGGCAACGGGCTTCCCGCCGGGCCCAGCAGGGTCTGGATGCGAAAGCGCGCGGCCCACCGGTTGGAGGCGTCGTCGAGGCCCCACGATTCGTTGTGTCCGTACGCCATCTCTGCGAGCGAACCCTGGAACAACCCTTGGGTCCGGTCGAAACCGAATACCACCTGCTTGAGCCGCAGGAAGTCCTGCGCCTTGCCGCCCGCGACCACCATCCCACCCTGGTACCCCGCGTAGAATTCCGCCCCTGCATTCGGGTCGATGATGGCCATCGGCACATGCAGGGCGAAGCCCGCATTCATTTCCACCACCGGCGTCACCTTGAGTGTGAACGGAGTGCCGGCGCCACCGGGCGAGGCGAGGATCGCCACCGCGCGGCGAGTGGTGAGCGCGCCACCCACGATGTGAATGGAGGGCTGGGCGGGTGCCATCAGCGGCAACTCGGCCACGCGGAAATCGAAGCCGAGCACGGCGCGATTCGCATGGGTCAGGCTCAGCCGGAGGCTGTCGGCCAGCGGGGAGTTCAGGCGGTCGGCCTGGTACGCCGCGGACATCGTCAGGTGGAACGGTTCGGAATCCGCCGCATAGGCGGCGGGCACGGCGCCCAGCGCGAACGCGCATGCGAGTACGAGTACCAGGCACCGGCGGACGCGCAATGAATGGACGGACATCGGAGGAGGCCCTCGCGGAAGACAACCGGACGAACGGTGAAGGTAGTCACGGATGTTTTCGGCAGCAGGCCGCCCGCGCGTGAGCGCTGCTTTGCCCTGACTCCAGCACCCCAGGGGCGTGGCTTCGGGGCACTTGAACGATGATTGCCTAGGGGCCGGCGGCGAAGCGGCGGACGTAGTCCTGGAACGCCGCCTCGAGACCGACGTCTCCCTGCGCGCGCTCCGAGAGAAACCATTTGTGCTCGAGCACCTGGCAGAACAACTCGACGGGTTCGCCACCGGCCTCAATGGGCTGCTGGAGTGCGGCGAGCGTCGGTTCCCAGCGGGTGTTCTGCCAGCGAAACGCGGCCTCCCCCAGCGAGACGCTGCGGCTCGTCTCGCGCACGAGTCGCGCCTGCGTCTCGCGAATGTCATTGAGCAGCAACTGTGCCTGCCGCTCTTCGGCCACCAGACCCGTCAGGTCGTGCACACGATGGCGGTGGTAGTCGCGGTCCGTGACGAGCGTGCGCATCTTGAGCTTCGTGCCATCGGCCGCGGGCACGAGTTCGATCTCTCCCACCGAGAAGCCCAGCGCGTTGAGGCTGCGGACCCGTTCCTGGATGCGCCACGTCTCACCGGGTGCTACGTCCTCGACGCGGGCAATCTCCGCCCACAATGCGTCGTAACGCTGGCGGATCCGCGCCGCGGCGTCGTCGTCGCGCAGCGAGTCGGGCAATCCATTCGCGATGGCGACGTCGGCGAACTCGCCCGCGACGTTTTCGTCCATGATCTCGAGGTCATGGACGCGCCGCCGTTCGGACAGCGACTCGTGCGATTCGGCGGTCTCGGCATCCACGAGGTATGCGCCCAACTCCCCCGCATCGCGGCGGAACAGCGTGTTCGAAAGTGAACAGTCGCCCCAGTAGACGCCGGCCAGGTGCAAGCGCACCAGCAGTCCCGCCAGCGCATCGAGCAATCGCTCGCCATAGCGCAACAAACCGGGATTGGCGAACAGCACGCGGTACGGCAGCGCCCCGTCGAGGAAGCGTGTCACGAGGATGCCGGCGCGGTCCTCACCCTCGCGCCGCACGAGCGCCCAGCCCACCGCCGTGACCACCGGCAGGCGCCGGGCTTCGAGTTCGAGGAGTTGCTCGTACTCACGCTTCGCGTCCTGCGCGCCGAGTTCCTTGAACGCGTAGACGCGCGAGTCCCATGCCGCGAAGCGCACCTCGTGACGCGAGATACCGCGCGGCAACTCGACGAGCCGCGGGCAAATGCCATCCCACGCGCCCACCGGGACACCCCAGGGCATGTCGAGGAATTCGGGCGTGCCTTCACGCAGGTGAAGCTCGAGCAGCCCTGCCGGGGGGCCGGGGGTCACGGCTTGCCGAGTGCCGTGAGCACGCTGCGCGCGATCGCTGGCACTATACCCCGCTCATCGCCGTGACCTTCCGTGAAGGTCACGAGCACGAAGCGGCGGCCGTCCTTCAACTGGATGCACGCCGCATCGTGACGCACGCGGCGGGTCCAGCCGGCCTTGGACCAGAGCTTCATATCAGAAGTGAGCGCGCCGCCCGAGAAGCCACGCCCCTGGTCGTCGGGATCGTCCGCAGGGCGTTGCGGGTCGCGCGCCAACATTTCCATCATCTGCTTGCAGCGCTCCGGCGTGCTGGCGTGTCCCGTCGCAATTTCGCTGAGCAATCGCCCCGTCGCGTCGGTGGTGAGCAGGTTTCGTCCCGGCGCAAACGCTTGGCTGGCCTGGGTCTCGCGCCCATAGGGGCCATCTCCCCATGGCTTCTTGTTGCAGTTGATTCCTGCGTAGCCTCGCGCGGCGAACACGCGGTTCACGGCGTTGCGCTGGTCGGCCCAGGCGGCGAGCCCGAGCGAGTCGAGCTCCGGCCCGCTGGTCGTGCCGGTCAGCACGTCGAGCACATACGATGTCGCGTCGTTCGAGGAATCCACGATCATGTCGTGCAGCGCGCGCTGGAGTTCTTCGGAATCGTTCAGGCGATGGGATTCAAGCGCATCGTGCGCGGCGACCAGATAGAACAGCTTGACGACGCTCGCGGGATAAATAGGCGATTGGCCGCGCGTGCTGGCCCACTCGGCCGTGGGCTTGGAAATGTCGACCAGCGTGACTGCCACCTGGCTCGTATCCAACGCGGTGGGGCCAAACTCGGTGGTCGCGGCGCGCACGGCATCGTCGACAAAGGCCTGCAGCTTCTGCGAGTGCTTCGATCCCGGCAGGCCCGCGAGGGTACCCGGCGCGGGGTTCGCGGCTCCTGCGAGCGCACCCAGTACCAGCGTCATCAACACGGTTGAAAGTGTCATGCGGTCTCCTCCCTTCAAAGGATCGGCGCAGTATACCCTTGGGGCCGCGCAACCCGCAGGCTGCTCACTCGCCTGGGACGACGCTTTCGCAGCATTGGAGCCCGCGACCGATTCTGCTTAGACTGCGCCGCGCGAACCCGCTGGCCTCCGCGCGCCTGCTCATCGCCGAATTGCGCATCCGATCACGACTGGGAGCCCATGCCAACGTCTCTTCTGCACCGCATTCCCGCGGCGGTTGCTTCAGTAGTGTTGGCAGCGGTGCTGGTTGCACGCAGCGGCAGCGCAATGCCACCCGAATCCACAACGACCGCGGTGACGCCCACGACGCCTCCTCGCGGCATCGATGCGCTCCTGAAGGGTGGATCGCACCCGTGGTTGGCGCACAGGAATCTCGCGGATGTGCGCGACAGCCTGCGGGTGTTCTACGCGCGCCGCGACAACCGCACGGCGTGGATCGAGGGAGGCAGGCCCACCGAACGCGCGCGCTCCTGGGTGGAGGCGTTGGAGCACCTCGATGAGTATGGCGTGCCGCCCGCGGATGTCGATGCGCCTCAACTCGCCGACCGGCTGGCGGAGCTCGAGGCGGGTGGTTCGCGCAGCGAGCTCGAACTGGGGGATGCCGATGTCGCGATGAGCGCCGTGGTCGCGCGCGCGCTGCGTGCCCTGCACAGCGGCCGCGTGCTTCCGGCGACCGTCGACAGCACCCTGATTCTGCTGCACCGCCCGCTCGCGCTGGGATCGACGCTGGATTCCCTGCTCGCGGGCGGCGAGCCGCGCGTGTGGTTGGAGCGCGTACAGCCTTCCTTCCGCCAGTACTGGATGCTGCTGCAGACGCTGGCGCGCTACCGCGACTTCGCAGGCGACATGGACAGGGCCATCAGCGCCACCCCGCCACGTCTCGCGGTGGCTCGGCCCTCAGGCGACATCGCGCGGCTTAAACTTCTGCTCGAGCGCGTGGGTGACGTGAAGTGGGGCACCGTGCGGGGCAGTGCCGCGGATTCCGTGTCTGATGCGAAGCTGCTCGCCGCAATCGGCCGCTTCCAGCGCCGCCATCACCTCCAGCCCTCGGGCCGTCTCGATGCCGCGACGTGGGACGCCATGCACGGCGCGCTAGATGAGCGGATCTCCGAGATGGGTCGCACGCTCGAGCAATTTCGCTGGTTGCCTCACGAGCTGAGCGCCCCCCTGTTGATGGTCAACATCCCCGCCTTCAAGCTCGAGGCGATGTCGACGCTCGACGAACCCGACTCCACTGTGCTGCACATCGACGTCGTGGTGGGCACCGCATACAAGACGCAAACGCCGGTGCTCACGGCCGCGCTGACCTCGATCGACTTCATGCCGACGTGGGACGTGCCGCCTTCGATCCAGAAGGCCGAAGTTCAGCCTGAAGCACTCAAGGATTCAACCTACCTGTCGAAAAACCACATGGACCTGATCCGCGACTCGCGCATTGTCCCCCCCTTGCGCAAGAACATCGAGCACATCGGCAGCGGCGTTCGAGTGCGGCAGCAGTGTGGTCCCGACAATCCACTCGGCCGCGTCAAATTCGTGATGCCGAACTTCTACGACGTCTACCTACACGACACCCCATCGAAGCATCTGTTCGGCGCGCGGATGCGCGACTTCAGCCATGGTTGCATCCGCCTCGGCAATCCCCTGGCGTTGGCGCGATTCGCCCTGCGCGACCGCCCCGACTGGACGGACGCGCGCATCGACTCCGCCATGAATGGCAGCGAGACGGTAAAGGTGCGCCTGCCGATGCCGATGCTGGTGGCGATCATCTACGCCACCGTGGAAGCCCGCTCGGACGGGGAGGTGTTGTTCCACCCGGATGTCTACGGTCACGATCGCACGCTCGAGCTGCTGCTCGCCGGCGCCCCACGCGACAGCGTCCGGTCGAATCGCTGGCGCGCCATGGCCGCACGGCACCGGCTGCCGAAGCCAATCACGCCGCCACAGCCCGAAGCACCGCACGCGCCTGGACTGCCCGCGCCAACGCAGCAGCAGGCACCCGCGCCTCCGCGAGGACCGAAGCCGCGGACGCCTTAGACATACTGGATCAGCGCCTGGACGTTGTACCCGGCAAGTCGATTGCGACCCCCCAGGCTGCCCAACTCCGCCAGAAACAACAGCGACTCGACTTTCGCGCCGAGCTGTTCCACGAGCTTCGCCGTCGCGGCGGCCGTGCCGCCAGTGGCGAGCAGGTCGTCGACGACCACCACGCGCGTATTACGCTCCAATGAATCAGCCTGGAGCTCGAGCACGTCTTCGCCATATTCGAGCGAATACTGTTGGCGGACGGTGGCGCCGGGCAGTTTGCCGAATTTGCGCGCGGCCACAAACTTGACGCCCCAGTGGAGCGCGAGTGGGGCACCAAAGATGAAGCCGCGCGACTCGATCCCCACGACGGCATCCGGCCGCGTGACGAGCGCCGCCATCCCATCGATGGACTGGCGAAACGTGACGGGCTCCCACAGCAACGGGGCGATGTCCTTGAAGATGATTCCCTGCTTGGGGAAATCCGCGCAATCACGAATCCGTTGCCGCAAGTTCTGGGACATGACCCTCCCTTAGTGAAGTCGCGACCGCGTTTCGTCGCTCTGGTCATCCAGTTCGAGGGCGCGGCGCAACTTTTCGATCGCGCGTGCCTCGATTTGCCGTACGCGTTCGCGAGTGATCCCGAAGTGCTCTCCCGTTTGCGCCAGTGTACGCGATTCGCCGTCATAAAAGCCGTAGCGAATGCGGATGATCCGCTCTTCGCGCTCCGACAGGGAGCGCAGCAACTGGTCCAGCCGTTCGTGTTCGAGTTGTAATTCGATCAGGCGTTCGATCGACACCGGCGCCACGGCTGCCGCATCGGCGCTCAGCGCTTCGAAAGCGTCGAGGCTCGAGGACTCATCGAGCGAACGCATGCCACCGACCAGCGCAGACAGCCGTTCCGCGCGTACCGCGGAGATACCCAGCTCGGCGCCGATCTCCGCGGCCGAGGGCTCACGGCCGAGCCGCGCGACCATTGCCCTGCCGGTGCGCATGAAGCGGTTCGCCTGCTGGAACATCTGGACCGGGATGCGGATCGAGCGGGATTGTTCCGCGATGCCGCGCAACATGGATTGGCGGATCCAGATCGAGGCGTAGGTGCTGAAGCGCAGGCCCCGCTCGGGCTCGAAGCGGTCCACCGCGTGGATCAGCCCGAGATTGCCTTCCTCGATCAGGTCGAGCATCGGCAGGCCGCGCGTGCGGTAGGCGCGCGCCAGGTGCACGACGAGGCGGAGGTTGGCGAGAATGATGCGCCGCCGCGCGAGCTCATCGCCCGTTCGCGCGCGCGACGCAAGCGCGAGCAACTCCTCGTGCTGGAGCAGGTTGATGCGCCCGATGTCGTCGAGATAGACATCCAGCAGGTCGCGGCCCGAGTTGGAACCGTCGGGCAGGTCGCGCAGATCGCGCACGATCGTGGCCGTGGGCTCCGGGTCGTCATCGGGAAGAGCGATGCCTTCCTGCCGCGCGGTCTCACGGAAGCGCTCGAAGGCGATATCGTCGAAGTCCGGGTCGAGCAGCAGCGACTCGATGACCTGTGGCTCTAGGGTTCGCGTGGCGCGGGCGTGATCCAGCGTCTCCGTGAGACAATCGCTGAAGCTGCGCAGCCGTGGCAAAGTCACCGGCAGGGCTCCCGGAAGAGTGCGAGTTCGTCAGCGCCCGGGACTTAAGGGGCCTAGCGGCAGCTCAAGCGGGTCAACGAGCGCGACGCCCAAGAAAGATGGTCGGGGCGAGAGGATTTGAACCTCCGACCCCCTGGTCCCGAACCAGGTGCGCTACCAGGCTGCGCTACGCCCCGACATTGTGTTCCCGGGATCCCCCGAACCGTAAGGTATGGCGACCGATGCGGAGGAATGAAGCCCTGTGGATGAAGCGGCGAGCACCCTAGCATAGCCCGCAATGGCCTGCCAATTGAGCGGTGTTGCGAAGCGGCCCCTCCCAGCTCAGATCGTCAGGTCCCAATGGTTAAGCCCATCGACCGCGCCTTCGTCCGTCAGGTCGAGGCGCATCGGAGTCACCGACACGTACCCGGCATCCACCGCGTTGAAGTCGCTGCCCTCCCGGTTCTCCCACACGGCGTCCTGGCCACCGATCCAGTAGTAGTCGCGTCCGCGGGGGTCGACCTTATGGATCAGGGTGTCCTGGTAGACACGGCTGCCGAGCCGCGTGATCTTGACGCCGTTGACCTGGTCCCACGGCCGATGCGGCAAGTTCACGTTGAGCAGGCGGCGTTTCCCCAGACCCCGCTCGAGCACGGTGCGCGCGAGTCGTCCGATGAAACGCGCCGGCTCCGCGAAGTCGGTGAGTTCGCGTGTCACCAGCGACGCCGCGATGGCGGGTGCCCCCTGCAGCGTTCCTTCAATGGCGGCGGCGACGGTCCCGGAATAGAACACGTCCTCCCCCATGTTGGGCCCGTGGTTTATCCCTGAGACGACGAGACCGGGTTGTTCGACCAGCAGCCCATGGCAGGCGGCGACCACGCAGTCCGTCGGCGTACCATCGACGCTGTACATGTCGTCGGCGTGTTTGTGGATGCGGAACGGCCGGTTGAGCGTAAGCGAGTGCGAGGTCGCGCTCTGGTCGCGGTCGGGCGCCACGATGATCACGCGGCCGAGTGGTTGGAGCTCGTCGCGCAGCCGCAACAGTGCCGGTGAAGCGATGCCATCGTCATTGGTGACCAGGATGATCAAGCGCAGCACTCCTTCATGGAACGGTGTGGGCGATTCGGAACCGTCAGCGGGGCTCCGCTGCGGCGCGGGCGGCGCGCATCGAGCCCGGCTGCAGGACACCCTCGAGTGTGAGCCGCAACAGGGTACCGCCGATGCGCGGTACGTCGCGGAACGCGCTGATCTGGCTCTTCTCGGCCCCGTAGATGGTGGGAATCTCAACTTCCCTGAGCTTGAAGCCGAGTCGCGCGGCGCGCACCGCCACCTCGGTTTCCACTTCGTAGCGTCCCGGCGTGATCGGCGTGCGTTCGAGCAGACGCCGGCCGTACAGGCGAAAGCCGCTCTGGCTGTCCGAGATCCGCTGCCCCGCCATCGCGGTTGCCCAACCCGAGGACATGGCATTGGCGAACCGCCGCGCCGCCGGCATGTCGGGCGTGCGCGCGCGCGCGCCGAGCACGAGATCCGTGGACTCGTCGAACGCCGCGATGAACGACGGGATGCACTCGGGCGGATGCTGTCCATCCGCATCGAGCGTGACGACGCCGTCGTATTCGCGCAGCAGGTCGAATCCCGCCAGCAGCGCGTAGCCCTTGCCGCGATTGGCCGCGAACGAGTGGACACGGCCGCCGAACATGCGCCCGACCTCAGCCGTGGCATCGCGCGAGCCGTCGTCCACCACCAGCACCGGCAGGTCAGGCAGGATGCGCGTGATGCGCGTCAGGACATCGCCAAGATGCGCCGCGGCCTGGTACGCGGGTACCAGCGCTGCAATGCGCCTCATCGCGCGGTCCCCGGGCAAAGTTGGTTCATGCGTGGGACGCGGCTCACGCGAGCCCCTCGGGCAGCGGCTCGAACGCGTACCACTGGCCGGACGAGCGGTCGAGATGCTTGAGCAGCGCCTTGCGAATGCCACCCTCACGGGCCGAAGCGTCGGACACCGGCGCGTCACACCACAGCACATGCCGCCCATCGGGTTTGCGTGTCATCGCGACGGGCAGCAGCGTTGCCCCCGAACGCCGCGCCAGGGCTCCCGCCCACAGGCACAGCGAACCGCGCAGTTCGGGCACCGCGCGATCGCCCATCACAGCCACCCATTCGCCGCGACGCAATGCGCGCGAAGTGGCGAGCCATAGGGGTGCACCGCGCAGGGCCTTCACCCCCCAGGCCTCCCGCCGGTGATTGAAGAAGCGTTCCACGCGCGGGCTCGGGTGCGGGCGCGCCAACAGGCGCATGGGCACTCCCTGCAGGGCAAGGCGCGCGGCACCCCACTCCCAGTTGCCCGTGTGGACCGACATCAGCACGCACCCGCGGCCGCTGGCGCGCGCCGCCTCGAGGTGCTCCCCACCCCGGATCTCGACGCGTTGCGCCAGTTCCGCGGGCGTCAACGCATCCAGGCGCAGGAAGTCGGCGACCGCCATGGCGAATTGTTCAAAGGTTTCCCGCGAGCGCTCCTCGAGTTGGCGCGGCTCGAACGGCGAAAGCCGCAGGAGGTTCGCTTCGAGAGTGCCGCGGGCCGGTAGTCCCGCCCTGTGCGCCAGGCGCGCGCACAGGCGGGCGGCACGGTGGCTCCACGCTTCGGGCAATGAACGCGCGAGGGCTCCGGCGAGGGAATAGGCGAGCGCGGGGAGCATAGGGGGGTACGCGCGGCCTCCCTGGCGCCGCATCGTTCCGGACGGCCACGTGGGGCGGTCGAACGGGACAGGCCCGGAACGCTGCCGGGCTGCATGCGACGCGGCGGATCAAGAGAAATGGTCGGGGCGACTGGATTTGAACCAGCGACCACCTGCCCCCCATGCAGGTGCGCTACCGGGCTGCGCTACGCCCCGACCTCAAGAAGGGGACCATTGAATCCGTGAAACTAGGGGGTATTGAGGAAACTCGCAAGTGAGCCGCCTGATCGACAGCCGCAGGCGCGTACTCCCGGCGCTCGCGCACCACGAAAGCTCCGCGTTAAACTTGCGTCGTGGGCCCGCGGCGCAACTGGCTGGCGAGACGGCGCAACTCGCTCTTGATCTCATGCAGCAGCAGCTTGTTCACCGCTTCCCCGAACCCCACTTCAGGCGCCGGCTCCTCCTGCCGCGTCTCGACGAGCTTCTTCTTCGCGCCTTCGATCGTGAAGCGGCGCGCATAGAGGAGATCCTTGATCTGCATGAGCGTGGTGATCTCTTCGGGCCGGTACATGCGATTGCCTGCCCGGTTCTTGCGGGGCCGCAAGGTGCTGAACTGCGTTTCCCAATAGCGCAGCACATGCGGGCGCACACCGATCAATTCGGCCACTTCGCTGATCGACCGGTAGGGGCGGCTTTCGAGATCGAGGTCTTTTTTCAGCACGCTCATCCGCGACTCCTCAATGTGTCCTCATGCTTCGCTGCGCAGGTCGCGGGTCATTAGCGCCTGCAGTGCCTCGCGCGGGCTGCGCTGCTCGAACAGCATCGCGCAGACTTGCTCCGTGATCGGCATGTCCACGCCGAACAGCATCCCCAACTCCCGCGTCGCGCGCGCGGCGGGAACCCCTTCCGCGACCATCGTCATGGAACCCAGAACTTCATCGAGCGTCTCGCCGCGGCCCAGCCGCTCGCCGACGAATCGATTCCTGCTGTGCCTGCTCATGGCAGTCGCGACCAAGTCGCCCATCCCCGCCAAACCAAAGAACGTCTCGCGCCGCCCGCCCATTGCGCTGCCCAGCCGGGCGATCTCCGCCAATCCGCGCGTCAGCAACGCGCCCTTCGTGTTGTCCCCGAACCCCACTCCGTCGCACACGCCGGCCGCAATGGCGATCACGTTCTTGACTCCCGCCCCCACCTCACAGCCTGTGACATCGGTGTTCGTGTAAACCCTGAACGACGGTGACGAGAGCAACTGTTGCACCACCACGGCCGAGGGTTCGTGTTCAGAGGCGGCCACCACCGATGTGGGAATCCCGCGGCTGACTTCTTCCGCGTGACTCGGTCCCGTGACCACCACCACGCGTGAGTCCGGCAGCGTGCCTGCAATCACCTGGCTCAGGCGCTGGCGTGTTTCGAGTTCAAAGCCTTTTGAAGCACTGATCGCGATCGCCACCGGCACCGAAGTGTTCGCGACGCGCTGGGCGACTTCACGCATCACTTGAGACGGCACCGCGAACACCACGCCGTCAGTATCCTTCAATGCCGCTGACAGTTCCGTCCGGACCTTAACGCCGTCGGGTAGCGGGATGGAAGGCAAAAACTTGGCGTTCTCGCGCAGCCTTTCCATCCGCTCGAGCTCGGCGGCATCATTGCCCCACAGCCGTGCCTCATGACCGGACAGGGCGAGATGAATCGCCAGGGTTGTTCCCCACGATCCTGCCCCGAGAATGGCGACGCGGCTCATGTCTGGCGCCCCCGGTGCCAATCGAACTGGCGCTCGGTGCCCTCGCGCAGCCGGCGGATATTGTCGCGGTGCCGGACGATCACGAGCACCGCGATCACCACTGCAAACATGAATGTCGGGCTGGTCAGTCCTCCCTTGCCGAGCAGGGCCAACGCCACGGTGAATGCAACGGCCCCGAGGATCGAGCCCAATGAAATAAAGCGCGTCGTGCCCACCGTCAGGAAGAACACCACGACGAAGGCGAGGAAGGCGAGCGGCGCCAGCGCCAGCAGCACACCGACGGTCGTCGCGACGCCCTTGCCCCCTTTGAAGCCGGCTAGGAACGTCCAGACGTGTCCGGCGATCGCCGCGAATCCCACGGCCAGGGCGCACATCTCACGCCCACCGGGGAACGCGGCGGCGAGCGGCAGTTGAGGCACGAACCAAACGGGCAGCGCGCCCTTGAGGATGTCGAGCAGCAGCGTGGCGATCCCGAGGCCGCGCCCGAGCGAGCGGAATACATTGGTCGCTCCGAGGTTTCGCGATCCGAGGGTACGCACGTCGGCGCCGCGAAACCACCTGCCCAGCCACAGCCCGAAGGGCAGCGATCCTGAAATGTAGCCGAGCGCCATGCAGGCGAGCACGGAAAGTGCGGGCGTCATGTTGCCTCGCTCATCCCCGACGCTGGCGGCCTATTCACTCTTGCGGAATTTGAGTTGCACTGGCGTGCCATAGAACCCAAACGTATCGCAGAGATCGAGCAGCAGGAAGCGCCGGTAGCTGTCGCTCAGGCGCGCGGGAGAATTGCAGAACAAGGTGACCTCGGGCGGCCGGAACCCGGTTTGGGTGCCGTAATACACCTTGGCGGTGCGGCCGGCGCTGTTGCTCGGCACCGCTCGGCGCTGCTGCACCGTTTCGAGCCAGCGATTGAGCTCGGACGTGGTGAGCTTGCGGCTGTGTTCTTCCATCCGCTGCACCAGTGCCGCCGGCAGCCGCTGGAGGTGCGTATGCTCGAGCGCGGACAGCGGCATTGCCGGCAGGTCGGCCAGGGTCGGGTAGCGCCGCGCGCGGTCGGCCACGGCCTTCTTCCAGGCCTGCTCACGATCCTCGATCAGGTCCCACTTGTTGTAGAGCAACTGCACCGTGCAGCCACTCTCGAGCGCCTCGGCGGCGAGGCGTGCTTCCTGTCGCAGGAACCCTTGAGTCGCGTCGACCACGAGGCAGGCGAGATTGGCGCGTTGCATCGCCTGCAGTGCGCGCATCGAAGCGTAGAACTCGGACTCATCCTTGAAGTGCGCCTGGCGGCGGATGCCTGCGGTATCGACCAGCGTGAACACGCCGGTGGGGGTGGTCCACGCGGAGTCGACGGCATCCACCGTCGTGCCGGCGCGAGCCTCGACGACCATGCGGTCCTCGCCGAGCAGCGAGTTGACCAGCGAGGACTTGCCGACGTTGGGCCGGCCGATGATGGCGATGCGGCCCTGCGTCTCGGCCTCGTCCGGCTCCTCGGGCGGCATCTCGGAGAGAATGCGATCGAGCAGGTCGCCGATGCCGAAGCCGTTTTCGGAGGAAATCGGGATGGGTTCGCCGAGGCCCAGCGCATGGAACTCGTGCACCACGGGATCGTGCGGTTTGTCGACCTTGTTGACCACAAGCAGGCAGGTGCGGCCCGTTTTCAGCAGGCTGCGAGCGATGGCGCGATCGAGGTCCGTGGCGCCGGTCAGCGCGTCGACCATCAGGATCACCACATTCGCCAGGCCGATCGCGGTTTCCGCCTGGCGGCGCACCAGCACGTCGCGGCCCTCGGCGGAGGCCGGTAGGAAGCCGCCGGTGTCCACGAGCATGAACGGACGTCCCGCCCACTCGGCGCGCACCGCATTGCGGTCACGGGTAATGCCGGGGCGATCGTGGACCACCGCTCTTCGCTCGCCGAGCACGCGGTTGAAGAACGTGGATTTGCCCACGTTGGGACGGCCGATGATCGCGACGACGGAAGTGGCCATGGTCCTTAAACGAATCGGCGCGCCGGGACCCGCCCGGAGCGCCGATCTCGATGTGCTGGAATGGAGCGGGCAACGGGGGTCGAACCCGCGACCTCAAGCTTGGGAAGCTCGCGCTCTACCAACTGAGCTATGCCCGCGAATGAACAGAAGTTGCGACACCGTTGAAACGTAGTTTCGGAAGCCCAAACTGTCAACTCACGCGGGAACGGCAAGTCCCCGGTCAGCGCCGGAATGCCTCGAGAATGTCCCCCCCGATCGCGGCAATGTGGCGTCCTGACACAGGGATGAGCACCGCCTCGAGTTGGTTGCGAAACCATGTGCGCTGGCGTTTTGCGAGTTGCCGGGTGCGCAACGAGGTGTTTGCTTCGGCTTGTTCGCGCGTCAGCCGGCCGTGAAGCAGTTCAAGCGTCTCGTCATAGCCGACGGCTCGCAGGCGGGCAAGTTCAGCTTCGCGGCCCGCAGTGACCAGCGCCTGCGTCTCTTCGATGAGGCCCGAATTGAACATCGCGCCAGTCCGCGCCTCAATGAGCGGGTAGTGCTCCTCGCCTGTGAGGGTGATCTCGATGGCGGTCCAATCGGCATCGAACCCCGGGCTCGAGGGTTGCTCGCGCCACCAGGCGGTGGTGTGGCCGCTCGATTCGACGATCTCGAGCGCCCGCAGGATGCGCTGGGTGTCGGTCGGCGCGAGCTTCGCGGCGCGCGCCGGATCGAGCACGCTGAGACGCCGGTGCAACGGGCGCGGTCCCCATTCAGCGGCCTCCCCCATCAGCCTGAGCCGCAGTTCCGCATCGCGTGGAGGCTGCGCCGACAATCCGCTCATCAAGGCGCGCAGGTAGAGGCCCGAGCCGCCGACGAACAACGCGACACCATCCGCCGCTTCGATCGCGCGCAGCGCACCGGCGGCGGCCTCCGCGTACCAACCGGCGCTTGGGCGTTGATCGAGCGACAACGCGTCGAACAGCATGTGCGGAAGTGCGGCGAGTTCCGCCGGAGCCGGCTTGCCGGTGCCGATGTTCAGCTCGCGAAACACCTGTCGCGAATCGGCGCACACGATCGTGGCGCCGAGCCGTTCCGCGAGCCACTCCGCGACGGCCGTCTTGCCCGTGGCGGTGGCGCCGGCGATGACCAGGCTGCGGATCCTGCGAGGCGGCATGCCGGTGCGCGTCCTGTGAGAATCAGCTGCGTCCGAAGCGGCGATGCAATTCTTCGAGGTCGAGCCGCACGAAGGTCACGCGGCCGTGCGGATCGCCATGCGGCTGTGACGTCGCGAACAGGCGGTCGACGAGCGCGCGCATTTCCGGTGGGCTGAGCACATCACCGGCCTTCACCGCGGCGTGGCAGGCATAGGTGCGCGCGAGGTGTTCCGCGACATCCTGGTCGCTGGTCTTCCCCGTTGCTTCACTCACTCCATCGAGGACGTCCTGGAGGAAGCGGCCGGGATGATCCGCGCTGATCTCGGGAGGCACACCGCGCACGACCACGGAGGGAGCGCCCAGCGGTGAGAGGTCCCACCCCAACTGCTGCAGCCACGGACCCAACTCCAGCACAAGGTCGAACTGGCTCTGCGACAAGTCGACGAGCGTCGGGAATAACAGCTGCTGCGAAGTGCCCGCAGCACCTTCGAGCCGCGCACGCGCCTGCTCGAACAGGATCCGCTCATGGGCGGCGTGCTGGTCGACGATCACGAGACCGCCGCGCACCGGGGCGAGGATATAGGTGCGGTGCAACTGCCAAAGGTCGGGAGTGTCCCCGGCCGGCGTCGTGGCTCCCTGCGCGAACGCCGCGGCATCCTGGGCCGCGCGCTGCGGGATGGCCGGTGCGAGCACCGCGTGGCCTGCTGCGGTGGCGACCGGAGCCGGCGCGCTCAACGCGAGCGCGCCCTGCGTCGAGGGACGCTCGAACACGCGATCACCCCACTGCGGGGTGTCGCTGCCGCCGCGCACGACCGCGAAGGGCGGCGTCAGGTTGGCGAGCGGGCGCGCGCAGGCGCCCGCCACCAGCGACAGCACGGCACCGTCATCGGCGAAGCGCACCTCGCGCTTGGTGGGATGCACGTTCACATCGAGGCGATCAGGCGGCACCGTGAGCCACAGCGTACAGGCGGGAAAGCGGCCGGATGGCAGCAGGTTGCCATACGCCTGGCGCAGCGCGTGCGACAGCAAGGGGCTGTGGATCCAGCGCCGGTTGACGAGGAACACCTGGCCCTCGCGCGTAGCACGTGCGTGCTCCGGCAATCCCAGCAGCGCGGTCACCGCATAGCCATCGCGTTCCGCGTGGGTTTCCATCAACTGCTCGGCGTGGCGCGCGCCCCACAACGCCAGCGCGCGTTCACGACGCTGCGCCAACAGTGCTGGGGGATCCGTCGCCCCGTTGCCGCGCACCGCGGGCCAGTCGAGCCGGGTGCGCTGGTCCACGATCAAGCGCAACGCTACCTCGGGGAAGCCTAAGCCGTAGCATTCGAGCAGCCGGATGGCCGCGCGCAATTCCCCGGTGGGTGTGTTCATGAACTTACGCCGCGCCGGTGTGTTGAAGAACAGGTTCGACACCTCGACGGTGGTGCCCGTCGCGCGGGGCGAATCGCCGCGCTCGATCACCGTGCCGCCTTCCATGACCACGAATGCGGCGGCATCGTCCTGACGGCGGCGGCTCGACAAGCGCAGGCGGCTCACCGCGGCGATGCTGGGGAGCGCTTCGCCCCGGAAGCCGAGGCTCGAAAGCGCATCGAGGTCGTCGAACGCTTCGAGCTTGCTGGTGGCGTGGGGCGGGCGCGCCAGGTCGAGTTCCGCGGCGGCGATGCCGTGGCCGTCATCGGCGACGCTGAAGAACTGGTCGAGCGAGCGCTCCACGCGGATTTCGATCGCGTGGGCACCCGCATCCAAGGCGTTCTCGAGTATTTCCTTGATGGCGGACAGCGGCCGCTCGATGACCTCGCCCGCGGCGATGCGCGAGGCAGTTTCGGGAGCCAGCCGCCGGATCGAATGTGACATGGGGCCTCCCGACGAAGAAGGCCAAGGATTACACGACGCTCGGAGCGAGGGTCAAGGACGCGAGTTGTCGCAGCCTTAAGCGAGCCCTATCCGCGGGAGTCGCCGCCGCCCACCCAGTCCTGCGCCGAGGAAAGAAAATCGTGCGTCTCCGCAGCACCTGGCAACCCGGACAATTCGATTCGCTCGTCGTGAATGAGCGAAACACCAGCGGCATCGCCCAACGAGCCGCACGCTTGCCGCCACAGGAACTCGATGCGGCGGCGCACCTGCTGGTAGGCGCGCGTGGATCCGGCGCACAGCAGCAGCAATTCATCCGGAGCGGGACGGCAAACGCAATCCGTACCGCGCAAGCGTTCAGGCAATTCCGCGAGCAATGCGGTCAGCGCCTCCTCGGGGCCTGTGAAGCTCAGGCGGTAGAGCGCGAAGCGGAAGCCCTCGGCGTGATGACGGTCCACCGCCATCTGCAGCCGGTGCGTGAACGCAGCGGGTTCGAACAAGGTCAGTCGCGGCGTCTCGGCCACTTCGCCATGCTCTGCGACACTCCAGGCGACACACAGCGATTGCACCGCCGATTCCCATACGGCGCGCGCCATCGCGCCATCCGCTCCGGCCACCGCCACGACGGCGCGGCGGTGCTCGGTGTGGAAGGGCCACGCCGCCCACAGCCGGCCACGCTGGGCACCGTCCTCGCGCCGCATGACGTGCGGCGTGTCCAGCCGGAACGCCAGCGCCACCAGCGACTCGAGCAGAGGATCTTCGGGGCCGAAGCGGCACAGCCGCGTCAGTCCCTCCCCCGCGGCATGGTGGATGGAGGCCGACGACGCGGAGGTCTCGGCAACCCAGTTGGCGAGACATCGCTCGAGCCCGAGCGGGTCCTCCGGAGGCGGCAGCACGACGATCCGCTCGCCCATGGCTTCGGTGCCGGCGGCCGAGGGCGCGAGCCCTTCCGGCAACCAGCCGCTGGTGGCGAACGTTTCGACATCGGGCGCCGCGTCCGTGGCCGGGTCGTTGCACCTTTCACGGCGCTCTTCGTGATGCCCGTTGCGCAGGAATTGCTGCGGTGACTCGATGGGCGTACCCAACGCGCGAAGCAGGCGGTCGAGTTGTTCGAGCCGCGGGCTGCGCTCGCTCACCAATGCCACGTCGAAGATCTCGCGCGTCAGGTCCGCGAGTTCGACGCTCCGCGGCAGGCCGCACAGCGAAGCGACGCGAACTCCGGCGTCTTCAGTGGAGGTCCCTGCAACCAGCCGGATGGCGACACCCGGCATGCGCAGCAGGCTGGGCAGGTGGTCGGCATCCTGCCAGTCGAAATCAATCAACACGATTCGGCGGGGCGAACCCCCCGGGCGATCCAATGGTGTCATGGCGTTCCTTCGCAGGGCGATGTTGGATTCGTCGGAGGTGAAACGCAGGGACCATACCACCGCGTACATCACGGGCCGGCGCGTGTTTCAGTGTATGGCGCGCGGCCCCGTCTCCCACCCTCGTGCCAATTGCAATGGCCGGGGCCGTTTTGCGCACGGCCTGCCCGGGCCAACAGGCGCTAGAGTTCGGGACGAGGTGGCAATGGCGGAAGGGAAACTTCACGCAGCACCGGGTCGACGATGCGCACCGGGAACTGGCGTTTGAGCTCCTTGAGCTCGTCGCGCAGCCCGTACTCGATCTCGAGACCGCGAATGGGTCCCATCTGCTGCTCGACTTCCGCAGCGGATGGCGTGCCATGACGGTTGACGCGCAAGCGTGCGCTGAAGTCGGACAGCGGTACCCAGCCGCTCAAGCTACCCGCGGCGAGCCCCGGGGTGCCGGGCAAACCGAAAACCACCGAGTCCACCAGATCCGAAGCGCCCAGCTTACCGAGCGCCTTGCGACGAACGTAATGGTTGTCGCCCGCGAGGCCTCCCCACAATTCGCCGAGACTTTCGAACGTCCAACCCGCGCGCATCAGCGAATCCATCTCGGCCTGCTTCGCTGCGAGGGCATGCGCACTCAAGCGCCGGCGGTATTCGATCAATACCGGCGTCTGCGCGAAGGCCCAATCCTGAATTCGCGGCGAGGCGATGCTGTCGACCCACATGGCCGCCGCACCCTGCCCCAGGAAGTATTCGCTTCCCGGATAGATCTCCCCAGGCTTCATGCGATCGAGACGCTCGGCCATGGGGATCAGGTTCTCGGGATAACCGCGATCACCCGGGCGATGGCGGTACTGTTCGACCTGCAGCCCGAGCTTGTCCGCAACTGCCCGGCCCTGCGCGGGATTGCGAATGACCTGTGCGAGGCTGTCGGCGAACTGACGCGCCAGCGTCTGGGACTTTTTGATGGCGGCGTCCGCGCCCACGGCGGTGTAGACCCAGGCGAGTGGCTCGGTAACTTCCGCGACGTGCTCCTCGAGCTTCAGCAAATGGTAGCCGTCCGTGGCCAGCACGGGGTCGCTGACCTGTCCCAGCTTGAGGGCGAACCCTACCTTCTGGATCTCGGGCACCAACTCCCCGGCGGAGCGGTAACCCAGGTCGCCGCCATCGTCACGTGTCTTGTCGTCGTCCGACAGACGACGCGCAAGCTCCTGGAAGTTCTCGCCCGCGCGAATCCGTTTGAGGGCGTCAGCGGCCCGCGCGCGCGCCTGTTGTTGGGAGGCAGCTTCGCCGCCGCTGAGCTTGAACAGAATGTGGCGAAGACGGAAGCGCTCCGGTGAGCCGTAGTCGGCGAGGTGCTGCCGGTAGTACGACTCGACTTCCTGCCGGGACAGCGGCACGTCGATCAGCTCCGGCTGGGGACACCACAGCCGTGAGTAATAGACCAGCTTGCCGGTCAGGTACTGGTACGGGTTGCGCTCATAGATCTTGCGCGCTTCCTCGACTTCGGCCGTCTCCTGTGCCGCGCGCATCCGGTCCAGCAGCTGCGCGCGGACCTGGTCGAGCGAGGGCACGAGGCGCTCGACCAGTTCGTAGGCGTGCACGACCGCGTAGCCTGCGGCAAACGGCACCACTTCGAGTGTGCGGCCGTAGATCCGGTTGTTGAGGGTGTCGCTGACGACCTTGCTGGCCCCGCCCAGGTCGAGCGTGCCGCCATAGGGCACAGCACCCAGTTCATACAGGGTCGCTTGCGCTTCGAGCGTGCGGTCGCGGCGGTCCTGGCTCCAGGCATCCTCGATGCGATTGGCCAGGTCGCGCGCGAACAGGTCGCGCCGGCTGGACCGCCAGCGGTCGTTAAGTTCGCCGCGCACCTCGGCAAAGGGCCGCGCCGTCAACGACTGGGAGACGGGGTCGAACCGTGAATAGTCCGCGAGCCGCGACTGGTAAAAGCTCTTGAGGTCGTCTTGCGAAGGCTCGGGAACCTTCAGCTTGGCAGCGTCGACGACAGCGCAGCGCAACCGGTATCCCGGCCGGCCGAGACTATCGCGTACCGAGGCGTAGAAACGCTTCAATTCGACCTGCTCTGTCCCAGCGCTCAGCTCGGTGCGCAACTGCGCGCGAACGATCGGGGATGCCTCGGCGAGCGTGCCCGGCCGGCGCGCGGCGGAGGTGTCGACCTCGACGACGTAGAAGCCCTGGGCGCCCGGAACGGGCTCGGGGATCAAGGTGCCCGGAGGCGCGCTGAAGATGCGCGCGTTCTGCGCGGGTGTGGCTCGCCACGACCCGGGCAGATTGTCGTCGCGCAGGGTGATCCGGCGCTGCCGTCCGCCCAACTGGTCCCCCACATCGGAAAGCGCCGTGCCGCCCTGGTTCCCGGTGATCGCGCTCAGCGCTTTCTGCTTCATCGTGGCGAGCGCGGCGTTATCCGGCGCATCGGTTTCGAATAACAGTGCGTGAACGGTCGCTTCCGCCGGCCGGTCGAAGTCGTGCATGTGCGCGCGGTACTCTTCGAGCACTTCCTTCTCTGACGGCTCGCGTGCGCGGCCCGTGAATGACGCCATGGGCAGGGCGAGATAGTTCAAGTTCGCGCTCTCGAGCGTCCGCGTCGCGGCGCGGCGAAGCGCGTCATCGGAAGGCGTGTATTTCTTGCGGAGGTTCTCGGACAGGCGCTGGGCGCCCAACTCGCGCCGGGCTTCGTCGGCCGCCCGCTTGAATGAGGCCGGGTCATTGCGGTGGGCGTTATCCCAGGCGCGCTGGCTGAATTGCCCATTCGGATTGAAGATGGGCATGTGCTTGAGATAAGCCTCGACCTCGGCATCGCTGACTTGAGCGCGGCCTGCGCCGAGTACGTAGAGACGCTGGCGCACAAGCGTCTCGAGCGCCTGCCTGCGGATCGAGGCGCGCTGCTGCGCATTAAGGTCGGCCCCCATCCGTCCGCGGTAGGCGACCTCCATCTCCGCGGCCCGCGCGTCGAGTTCGTCCTGCCGGATGCCGCTACTGCCCACCGTCGCGACGATGGTGCCGGGCGCGCCCAGTACCCGCGCGGGCGCTCCGCCCAGCGTGAAGCCCAACACCAACAGCGCGACCCAGATCCTGCTCAGGCTCGACCTCACTCCTGGACTCCTTGTGTGGATGTGCTCGCGGCCTTGACCCTCGAACGTGGTGCTGAATAGCCTGCCCACATGTCCTGGATCCTCGAAACGTCCCAACATGTAATGATGTGGCGCCCCACCTTCACCCCCGCGGGTTGCGTCGTCGCCATGACGACACGCCGCGGGGGCGTCAGCCTGGCACCCTATGACGATCTGAATCTCGGGCGATCCACCGCCGATGCACCCGGCTCGGTGACCGAGAACCGGCGGCGCGTTTTGGCCGCCCTTGGGGTAGACCCCGAGCGGCTCGCGACCGCGGGGCAGATCCATGGCACGCGCGTAAGCGAAGCCACGGCGGCTGGGCTCCACACCGAAACCGACGCGCTGTTGACCCGGGAAACGGGACTCGCGATTG
This sequence comes from Candidatus Eiseniibacteriota bacterium, assembly GCA_031366795.1. Lineage (GTDB taxonomy): Bacteria > Eisenbacteria > RBG-16-71-46 > RBG-16-71-46 > RBG-16-71-46 > JANLWK01. Next base: position 59,594 of record JANLOX010000245.1, read on the forward strand.
CCGTCAGTGGTGCCGATTGTCTCCCCCTTGCCCTGTGCAGCGGCAGCGTCGTCGCTGTCGCCCACTCCGGATGGCGCGGCACGGTGGAAGGAATGCCCGGCGCCGTCCTGCGCGCGGCACTCGAATCCTCCGCTGCGTCCGCCGCGGATGCCTATGTCTACCTCGGGCCCTGCATCGGGCCTTGCTGCTATGTCGTGGGTGAAGACGTTGCCCGGTACTTCCCGGAAGCGGCAATCGTTCGCCGCGGGGCCGACGTGTACGCCGATATCGCTCTCGCTGCGCGCCTGCAACTTGAAGCCGCCGGCGTTCCCGCCGGCCAGATTCTCGACCCACCCGCCTGTACGTCCTGTGCCGCTGACTTCTGTTTCTCGCACCGGCGCGATCACGGACTCACCGGACGGCTCTGGGGAATCGCCGCCCGCTGCTAGCACCGTGCCTGCCGTTGCGGGCGGAAAGTATAGCAAGCGAGCCATATCCGCCGCACGCCGCATCCCGGCCCGAAGTGATTGACGCTGGCTTGTCATGTGTGCTCGGTCCGGAATCTTGACCGTGGTGAAAGCTCACTCCTAGACTACATTGCAGGAATACGCTCCGCTCCCCGCTTTCAAATTTCGACAGGAGGATTCATGCGTCGCAGTGTCTCAGGGGCTGTAGTACTTGGCGTGATGTTGCTCACGACCGCATCGGCGTATGCCGCACCGGCCGCCACCGCCGCCAGACCTAAGGCTTCGCTCAAGACGGCCCATGTCGCGGAAGTCGCGGTGCTCGAGACGACGCAGGGCAAGATCGTGATCAAGTTCCACAATGCGGACGCGCCGAAGACGGTGGCGAATTTCAAGAAGCTGGTGCGCGCGAAGTTTTACGACGGGACGTATTTCCACCGTGTCATCCCCCAGTTCATGATCCAGGGTGGCGATCCGAACACCAAGAATGCCGATCCCAACGACGACGGTATGGGCGGCCCGGGTTACACGGTGCCGGCCGAGATCAAGGGGCTGCACCTGCGTGGCTCGGTGGCGACCGCCCGGACGGGTGACGGCCAGAACCCAAAGAAGGATTCAAGCGGCTCGCAGTTCTTCATCGACGTGGCGCCCCAGCCTTCGCTCGATGCCGGCGGCTACACGGTGTTCGGCGAGGTCATCTCAGGAATGGACGCCGTGGATAAGATTGTGGCACTCGGGGCGGATCCCTCAACGCCGCGTGGCGGCGCCGGTCCGAACCCGGGCCAGAAGGCGCTGATCAAGCAGGCGACGATCGAGCCGTTGTCCAAGTATGAGAAGCCGGCCGCGGCGGAAGCCCCGGCAGTGAAGTAAGACGGCACACCGCCGGAGGCTAGACGACGGGCGGCCTCATCGGGGCCGCCCGTCGCGCTCGATGGTGCGGTGTGACGGCGTGAACGTTCAACTGGGCAGCGGGCCGCTGGCGCATCGCCTAATCGCTGCGCCAGCGGCTCAGGCCCATCCGTGTCGTAAGATCGTAGAACTCGCTGATAGCCCCCCCTGCGTCCCGCCCCGTTTCGAGCGCCACATGCCACGCGATCTGGGCGACGCTGCGCTTCCCGTCCGCCGCGAACCACGCCAGTTCGAGTTCCGGGTCCGGGCAACGCTGCCTGAGCGCACGCCATGCCGCCTGTCCGGCGGCGTCCAGGCGCTCCCAGCCCGGGTTCAGGTAGTCGATGAAGTCGAGCGGCCCTTGCTTGAGTCTTTCCGGGACCCGCGCATCGGGTGAGGCGGAAGCGGGCATCACGGCGATGGGCAACTCCGCGGCGGCGAACGCCTCAAAACGCTTCACGGGTGCATCGATTGCCGTTCCCGCAATTCCGAGCCGCGCCAGGCTGCGAATCGCCGACGCACCGCGCAAGTGCTCGCGCGTCAACGCGCGCGCGGCGTCCGGCTGGTCGCCCGCGGCCAGCAGCCGGCGGCGCGCGCCACGCTCGACGAGCTCCATCAGCCAGCGGACTTCGGGCTCCCCCGCGTTCGCGAGAAACAGCGCATAGGTTGCGGCGATGCGCGTGGTCAACGCGAGCGCCTCGGGGTCCACGCGATCGGCCGTGTCATAAGAGGAGTGATAATAGCGGTCGGGCCACTGGATCAGCATCGGGCAGGGCACGCCGATCGAGGGATCCACGAACACCGCGTGGTCACTCCCGCCGGAGTAGGGCACTTCGGCGATGCGCGTCATGGAGACATGCCCGGGCCCCGAATAGGACAGCACCCAGTCGAGTGACTCGGCGCGGATGCGGCTCACCAATTCCTCGGCGAACGAAGCCGCGAAATGCGGCGGGTGCTCGATCAGGAAAGTGCTGCCACATTGCACTTGGTCGGCCCCGACCATGTCGAGGTTCAGCGCAGCAGCGAGGCGCCCGATCCGCTGCGGGTCGTTGGCGAGCCAGGCGAAGGTTCCCGTGAGTTCCGGCATCCACAGGAACCGGATGCCCCGCCGGAGCGGGCCAAACTGCTTGCCAAGTGCCGCCACCACACGCGCGGTCTCCAGTGCCGCCGCGACTCCCGAGCCATTGTCATGCGCTCCGGGAAGCGGATGGCACAGATGCGCCAGCACGAGCACTTCCTCGGTGGATTGGCCCGGCAGGTGCGCGGTGACCAACGGGATGGGCGCGGCATACCGCTGGGTGCGCACATCGAGTTCGATCTCGAGACGCTCGCCGTTCGCCAGCCGCTGCCGAAGTGCCGCGCCGGTGCGGGGTGTCACCACAAGCCCGACCGCGCGCGGCTCATCACCGCCCCACCAGAACGATGTGTAAGCGAGCGAGTCGATATCGTCCTCGGCGGTACGCACCGGGTGCACGAGCCTGCGCACATCGCACAGCAAGCCCGCGGCGCCGCGCTGTCGCACCAATTGCTCAACGCCACGACGGGCCGGCGCACCGCTCAAGACGATCGCACCCCGCACGTCGATCGCCTCGAGTGCTCCGGGATCGAGCGAGTCGGGCACCGCGACGAGCCGGAAGCGTCCTGTGGCGGAACCGGTACGCTGCACGATGGACAACGGTCCGCGGGCATAGTCACACAGGGGCTCGCGTTGACCGCCGGTGACGAGCCAGGCCTGGGCGTGATCCACCCGCCACCCTTCCTGTTGCAGTTCACCGAGGCAGCGGTGCAACCCGTCGCCCGGCACCGTCTCGCGCTGAACATCGAGGCCCAGCGCAGACAGCGATTGCTCGAGCCACGCCGCAGCGTCGTCATATCCCGGGCTCGACTGGATGCGGTGGAAGCGGCTGACCGAGCGCACGTCTTCCCAGGCGCGCGCGCCGCTCGCCTCGGTCCTTACGCGCTTGAGCCACTCCCTGAACATGCCCGTGCCCGCGGCGCGATCAGCGCGCCGGCAGCATGATGCGCTGGGCTCGCGTGACCGAGTTACCGGCGTCGTCCACGGCGCGCACCCCGACACTGTGCGCGCCGGGCTTGAGGTTGACGAGCAGTGTGGAGAACTCCACGTGGTGGGAATCCGTGAAGCCACCCTCGGGCGTCACCGCACGCCAGTCCTCGCCGTCGTATGCCGCTTCGATGCGCGATAGCGCACTGAGGGCATCCTCCGCCGCGCCATGGACGCGGATGCCATCCTTCAATGCCGTCAGCTCGAGTTGGGTCACCGCGGGCGGCGTATTGTCGATGGTGAACGGCGCGCTCGCTCCGCTCCCCTCGCGTTCCTCTCCCTGCGCGTTGCTGGTGCGATCACTCGCGCTCACCTTGAGCCGGTAGCGGCCATCGGGCAGCGTGTGCGTATCGAAGGTCCAGGTCGGCGTTTCCAGGTCCTCGGCCAGCAGGATGCCGTTCGATTGCCCCTCTTCGCGCACCTCAAGCCGGTAGGTGAGCTTGTCGCCGTTCGGGTCGATGCCGCGCCACTGGGCGCTGCGCAATCCACGCGCCCATACCGGCAGCTCGCGCAGTTGGCGCGGCGCGGGCTGCTGGGTCAGCGAATACTCGACCTTTTGGCCGCCAGGCAGCGTCTGGGTGATCGGCTCCGAGCGCGGCACCAGTTCGCCCTCACGCACATTCTGCCCCTGCGCCGAGACCACGACATCCTCGATGCGCGGCGGCAGGTTCTGCTCCCGCCACGAAGCTTCGACGGAACTGAGCCGCGGGTGCCCTCCCGTCAGGACGATCTTCCATTGGAAGTAACGAGCCGGCGGTGACGCCGTGGCGCGGCCCTCAGGCGCCGCCACGCCGCCCTGCCACGGAGTCCAGGTCGAATCGGCGGGGTCGCTGTTGCCGCTGCGCGTGAACAGTTCGACCTTCGCTCCCTGTGCCTCCCCCCGCCACACCATGCGGCCGAAGCGGGCGATGCGCCGCGCATCGAGCGTGGGTGATAACAGTTCGCCGCGTTCCGCCAGTTCGGGCCCGAGCCGCCACAGCGCCACGGGATTCGAAGTCGCGGCGAACACGCGCGTGCCATTCGCGGCGAGTGCTGTCACCTGGCCCTGGGGTGCCGCGAGCACAAGCGAGGCGCCATCGCCGCGCTCGAGCCGGTAGACCGCCGCGCGGTCACCCGTCGCCGCCAGCATGCCGTCCGGTCGCGGCAGCAATGCATGCACGAACGGCTGGGCAGAGGTCCACACCAGTGTGACGATGCTGTCGGGAACGATGCGGTAGACCATCGAGCGCGCATCACTGATCGCGCCGCGGGCCGGAACCGGCGTGGGATCCTCGTCCGTGGCGGCGGGGCCCGCCGAGACGACCGCGGCGGAGAGTGCTGCGGCGTACAGCGCACCGTCATTGCCGATCGCCAGTGCGCGGATCTCGTCCTCGGTGGCGTCGTACACCGTGTGCGGCACGCCGGTGGCCGTGACATGGATCACGCGGCCCTTGCTGTCCCCACCCACGTACACCCCGGTGCCCCCGTCGGACACCATCGAGACGAGGTTGCTCTCATCGGAATCGAACACGAGTTCCGCCTTGCCCGGGCGGACGCGCATCAGCCGGCCGCGCGTCCCGGTGGCGGCGAACCACGCCGAAGGACCGGCAGGCGCCAGTGCCCACACGTAGCGCTCGCCGGTCGAGCAGATGCGCGAGGTATCGCCGTGCGCGCCGATGGAATAAATGAGGCCTTCGGGTCCCGTCCCGGCAACGACGCCATCGCCATTCGCGGCGAGCGAGAACACCTGGCCCACCGGCAACTTGACCCACGGCTTGATTCCGCCCTGCTCCGTCCAGCGGTCGATGCGGCCGTGATCGCCGGCGAGTGCCACCGAGCCGTCCTTGAGCACCGCGATGCTCCAGACGGTGGTCATCGAATCGACGCGTGACACCTCGGCGCGGGGCCCGAGTTCGATCGAGCCGTCTCCGCGCACCACGATGCCGTGCGCTTCGGCCTTGGCGTGATCGGCGGGCGTATCCGATATCCACCACTGGGTGTCGGAGGCCATTGCCGCGGCTCCCCACGCCACCAGCGGAAGGCACAACGCCAGCGCGCGCACCGCATGGTGGCAGCGCTTCAACTCGGACACACGCAGCACGCAAACCAACACACGACCTCCACTCAGGGCTGGGCCAGGGAACCGTGAGATTCCACGACGACATTCAATTGCAGCTCACCGCGCAAGGCGCCGGGCACCGGTACGCGCCGTAGCGCGAGCCACGCGAGATCACCGCGACGGATCCGCTCGCCGGCGGAGGCGTCATCGGCCATCAGGGACACCGCGAACAACGGCAGCTCCGGATAATCGCGGCCCTCGGTGGTGACTTCCGGAGCGCGCGCCGTGAGCGCCAGGTACAAGGCGTCGGATGAGCGCGTGGCAGCCAGTCGCCGCCAGCCATCGTCGAGCGATTCGATGTGGTAGCGCCCCGGCAGCCGCGCGGCCTCGAAGCGCGACAACTCGGTCCCGCCGCCGATCCACAACGCATAACGCCCATCCGGCAGCTCCTCCGCGACGGGCAACTCGAGGGTGCGATGTTGTATGCCCCCGCGCCACGCTTCGAGCTCGCAGTCGACATGCAGCATGGAGCCCGGCTTCACCGAGGATTCGAGCAGCCGCGCCGAACGCAGCGTCCATGCCTCGCGGCGCGGCGTGGTCTTGAGGGTGATCTCGAGACTATCGAGGCGCAGCCGCTCGTACGGATTGCCCATCAGGAACCGCAGCGGAGCGCCGATCGCCGTGGCGAGATCGTTGACCGGGCTGTCCCCGGCGATCACGTCGTGCAGCTCGAGCGGCGGCGCGCCGCTCCGGTGCAGGCGCAGAGTCCAATCCACCGTCTGCCCGGCGCCCGTTCCCCCGGACTCCAGCAGTGTGTTGACGCCGGCGATCCCCGCGATCAATGGCGCCAGCGTGCGGTCCTCGATCATCTCGAAGTGGAATCGTTTCGGGGCCGCGGTCGTCCCCACCACATCGACGCGGAACGGCAGTAATCGCGCGACCGGACCGATCACCCCGGCCACCGCGGGACGGCGATCCTGGGTGATGGCGCCGACTTCCCTGCCGCGGTTGCCCAGTTTGAAGGAGATCTGGCCGCTCGGGACGATGGTGGTGATCGTCGCGGTAGCGAGCGGCATGCGCACGTCGCCGGCCTGGAACAGCGGATGCCCGAAGATCAGGATGCGATCGCCTTCGCGCCAGGTCACCGTGCCGATGGCCGTCATCTGGAGATCGCCGCGCAGCAGGTCGATCGCGACGGGCGCACCCGGCACCAGTGCTTCGGCGCCCGGGCCTGTCCCCGTCGAGCGCCCCCCCGGAACCGCAGCAAGCCCCAACGGGCCGAGCCAACGATTGACGAGGTCCGCGGCCAGCGGGTTCATGCCGCCGCAAGCGAGCGGAATCGCGAGGCGTGTGAGCGAGCCGGCAGCGCCCGGCAAGGCGGGCTCCCCGATCGCATTGCGTGAGCTGCCGGGAACGACACCGAGTTGTGTGGGCGCGACCTCGTTGGCCCAGCGCATCTCGCGAAAGCGCGGCAGCGCCGCCATCGCGCTCGGTTCGGCGCCGCTCATGCCGGTGCTCGCATCACCCTCGCGCGTCAGGTCGGGATGATCGAGGACGGCCAGCATCTCGCCGATCGGGGTGACCCCGAATATAGGTTCACGCGAGTACGCGTAGCCGCTCGACAGAGCCCCAATCAGCTTGCCGCCGACGTACACCGGGGAGCCGCTCATCCCCTGCGCGATGCCGGTGCGAATCGCGTTCTCGGAGGTCGCGCGACCGAGGATCGTGACGCCCTGCGATCTCCCCGCGTCGAGCGTGCCGAGGATGACCGCCTCGAACGAGTCGATGCGGGCCCCTTCGAACACCGTGCGCACCACTGCGCGATCCCCGGGGTGCACGGCTTCAGGCGCCAGTAAGGCAGGTGTCCCCCGCGCCGGTGCGACAGCGAGGGTCACGAGGACGGTCAGTGCAGCGGCGAGCGGGACAACGCGGAAGTGGGAGTTCACGGTCGCGTACTATAGCAATGCGCACGCGCGCGCCAAACAAGTTCAGGTTCGGACGGGCAACCGGGACCACTCTCGAATGCCCCGCGGCATGGGTCGTCGTGGCGGCATAGTGCCCTAACGGGTTTGATCCGCGCCCCACCCTGCCGCTAGATTGCATGTCCTATGTCAGATCTTCTGTTGGCGCGGCTGGCCCGCGGCCCGCTGATCGCCGACGGTGCCATGGGCACCATGCTGTTCGCGCGCGGCGTCGGCTTCGAGCAGTGCTTCGACGACCTCAACCGCACGCAGCCCGAACTGATCGAATCGATCCACCGCGAGTACCTGCTCGCCGGCGCCGAGTTGATCGAGACCAACACCTTCGGCGCGAACCCGGTGCGGCTGGCCAGTCACGGGCTCGAGGAGCACGCCCGCGTCATCGCGCGCCAGGGCGTGCGTATCGCGCGCGCCGCCCGCGAAATCGTGGGCGTCAACGCGCTCGTCGCCGGTTCCATGGGGCCCCTCGGCAAGCCGCTTGAACCCTTCGGTACCATCACCACCGCCCAGGCCGAAGCTGCCTTCCGGGTCGCGGCGGAGGGGCTGGTGGAAGGCGGCGCCGATGCCTTGATTCTCGAGACCTTCCAGGACCTGAACGAGATCCTCGCCGCCCTCCGCGCCATCCGTGGAGTGACCGCCTCCCTGCCGGTCATCGCCATGATGACGTTCGGCGTCGACGGCCGCACCCAGTATGGCCATACGCCTGAGCTCGTCGTGCGCGCGCTGGTTCAGGCCGGAGTGAGCGTCGTCGGGATCAATTGCGGTGTCGGCCCCCAACCCACGCTCGAACTGCTCCAGCAGATCGTCGCGGCCGCGGGCCAGGTCCCGGTCGCCGCGATGCCCAACGCCGGCCTGCCCCAGTACGTGGATGGGCGCTTCGTCTATCTCGCGAGTCCCGAGTACTTCGCCGAGTTCGCGGTGCGCGCCATCGAGGCCGGCGTCCGCATCGCCGGCGGCTGCTGCGGCACCACGCCCGCGCACATCAAGGCCATTCGCGAGCGGCTCGAATCGCACCTGCCGTCCGAGAAGCTGGCCCCGGGCGCCGAAGTCCACGTCATCGAACCGGCGCCCGTGGCGGACGAGGCTGCTGCCGATTCGGGCGAGCCCACGCTGTTGCGCAAGCTGCGCGAGAAGTTCGTGGTCAGCGTGGAGGTCGATCCGCCCCGCGGCATCAGTACGCGCAAGGTAATGGATGCCGTGGCGCTGATGGATGCGAGCGAGGTGGATTGCATCAACATCGCGGACTCCCCCCTGGCGCGCATCCGCATGAGTGCGATGTCGCTGGCAGCACTTGTGCGGGCGCGTTTTCCCCGGCTCGAGATCATCCTGCATTTCACCACGCGCGACCGGAATCTCATGGGCCTGCAGAGTGACCTGCTCGGCGCCCATGCGCTGGGCATCCCGAACATCCTGTGCCTGAAGGGCGATCCGCCGAGTCTCGGCGATTACCCGAACGCCACCGCCGTGTTCGACACGGATGCGGTCGGGTTGATGAAGATCGTGCAACGCATGAATGCGGGCACCGACCTCGCGGGCACCTCGATCGGCGCGCCGACGCGCTTCGCCTTCGGGTGCGGCGTCAATCCCACCGCGGAAGACATGGACGCCGAATTCGAATATGTGCGCCGCAAACTCGACGCCGGTCCGCAATTTCTCATGACGCAACCGGTGTTCGAGACGGACTGCTGGAAGCGGTTCGCCGAGCGGCTGGGCGGTATTTCGAACATTCCCGTGCTGATGGGCATCCTGCCGTTGCAATCGTACCGGCACTCCGAGTTCCTGCACAACGAGGTGCCCGGGATCCACATCCCCGACAGCGTGCGCAGCCGGATGCACGCCGCGGGCAATGACGGTCAGCGTGTGGGTGTCGAGTTGGGGCGTGAGTTGCTCGACGATTGCCGCTCGATGGCGAACGGCGTTTACCTCATGCCGTCGTTCGGGCGCTTCGAGAACTGCCTCGAGCTGATCAAGCGGTAGCGCAGGTCCGGGCCGAAGTACGGCCGGAGAACGCGATCGCCTCGCGAGCCGCTGCCGTCCAACAGCCGGCGGCGTGTTACTGGACGATGATGATCCTGCGCGTGAGCGTAGTGCCGCCCGCCTGCAGCCGCGCGAGATAGAGCCCCGGGGCCACCCGGTGTCCATCAGCGCCGTCACCATTCCACGTGCCGTGATGCACGCCGGCGCTCTCGAGGGCGCCGTGACTGATCGTGTGGACGAGCCGCCCCTGGACATCGAGCACGTCGAGCTCGACGCGTGTGGTGCCGGCGGGCAGCTCATAGCGCAGGCTCACGGAGCCGCGCGAGGGTGTCGGATGGGGTGCTGCGAGTTGCACCCCGGCGGTCGCGGCGGCGGCGACGCCGGTGAGCGGCGAGTCGTAGACGATGCGATGGATTTCGCCGCTGCCGGGGTTGAAGTCCACGCCCATCTTCACGTACCACAGGCTGCCGTCGAAGGCCTGCAGGTAGTCGGCGGCCTCTTCGAAGCCGCGGCCCCAGTCCTGGCGGTTGGGCTGGCCCGGCACGGCAGGCGCGAGCGCCCATTGCGTGCCGTCGAACTTGAGCCGGCGCAGGAACCCTTCGTAGAAGTCACTGAAGAAGTAATCGCCCTCGTACTCCGCGGGGAAATTGCAGGCCACGCACGCCGAGCCGCGATAGACGCCGGCGCTGATGACCGTGGCGGTGAAGCCGGTGCGGTCGTAGGCATAGATGGGCGCGCGCGTGTCCTGCGGCTGGACGAGCCCCGAGCAACTGGGGACGCTGCTCATCGGGCCCTCGAAATAGGGCCAGCCGAAATTCGGCATCGATCCGGTGAGCTGGTCGATCTCCTCGAACGAAGTGAAGCCCACATCCGCGAGGAACATGTTGCCGGTCGCGCTGTCGAAGTGGAAACGGAACGGATTGCGCAGGCCATCGGCCCACACCAGCCTCGCGTTGACAATTGGGTGGGATGCCAGCGGGTTCCCCGCGGCGACCAGGAGGTTGCGGTCCGGCGGGCCGCCCGGACCGGCGGGAAGGCCGCGGATATCGATGCGGATCATCACGCCGCGCAGTGTCGAAGTGTCCTGTGCCGCGCAGGCATTACCGTCTTCGCCGAGGCCTGCGTACAGCATGCTGTCGGGGCCGAAACGCAGCGTGCCGCCGTTGTGCACTTCGCTCAGGTCGGGAATGTCGTGAATGATGGTGTAGCGCGAGGCCTGGTCGACGGTGAGCAGCAGGCTCGAGGGTGCCACGAGGTCACCGCCCACGGTGTAACGCACAATCTTGCAGGTCTGGTCGGTGGCGTCGTAGTAGACGTAGACGTACGGCTTCGCGGGCCAACGTGGGTCCACGACGATCCCTGTGGCGCCGCGGTCACCGCCCGCCTCGACGCTGTCACACACAAACAGCGGATCGATGGCGCCGAACTTGCCGTCCGTCACGAGACGCACCGCTCCCTGACGCTGAATGATCAAGATGCGGTGGTCCGGCAGGAACGCCATGCCGGTCGGCTCGTCGAGGCCCTCGGCGATCAACTGGTCGGTGAAGCGGTCCGGAATCTGTGGCGCGGCCAGCGCGGTGTGGGCAACACCGAGCGAGGCGACGGCAAGGCACGCCGACGCCATGCACTTGATCACGAAGGGAAGAAAGCCGTGGCATGCGTCACTGTTGGACGCGAAGCCCGTACGCCGCGATGTCTCGGTCATGAAATCCGTCTGAGCGAGGGAGCTTTGAGCGGTGGGACAAAGGTTGAGGCGACTGCGGCGCGAATCGCGGCAATCCATGCCAGCAGGGTGAAACAGCCTCCCGAATAGTGTATACCGGACGTGCGGGGCGCGTCGAAGAAGAAAACTCCCCCACCCGGAGGGTGAATTCGCCATGAGTTTCATCCTGTATTTCGTGGTCATCGCAGCCACCATGATAGCGCTGTCCCATTACCTGCCCGGATTCCATGTCGACGGGTGGACCCCTGCCCTGCTCGGCGCCCTCGTGCTGGGCGCGGCCAACACGATCCTCAAGCCGATCCTGTTCGTGCTGACCCTGCCGTTCACGATCCTGACGTTGGGCCTGTTCCTGCTGGTGCTGAACGCGCTCATGGTCTGGATCACCGCACTGATCGTGCCGGGCTTCGCGGTGGTTGGCATTATGCCCACCTTCATTGCATCTTTGGTGCTGTCGGTGGTCGGGATGGTGTGGAAGGCCACCACGAAGAAGCGGAGGCAGGACGATTGAGCGGCATCGAGGATGAAGAACGCGACGCCGTAGCACTGAGCTCCGACGAGAACGCCGACCTGTGCAGCGGGTGCGTCAAGTGCTGCACGTACATCACGGTCGAAATCGACGCGCCGCGGGCCGCGTGGGAGTACGACCAGTGGTCATGGGCCCTGCACCACGAAGCGGTCGGCTTGTTTCTCGAGAAGCCTGAACGCTGGTTCCTCCACTTCGACGCGAACTGCAGCAAGCTGCAGCCCAACGGCAAGTGTGGGATCTACGGGCGCCATCCGCGGTTGTGCCGTGAGTACGATCCGCGCAGTTGCGAGCGGCGCCTGCCGTTGGCGGACATCGTGGCGTGGTTCCACACCGCCGAGGAATTCGAGACATGGGTCCGCGCGAGGCGGCCGCGTCACTGGGAGCGGCTCGAAGCCTATCGCAAGCCTCCCGCCGGCGCTCCCGGGGCGGCTGAACCTGCCGCGGCATACTCTGGGTTCATTCCGCTGCAGGCGCTGGCGCTGGCGGGCGGTACGAAAGCCGCGCCGAACTCTTCCGCGTCCCGTTCGACGCGACGCGCGCGTTAGACCGGACCCGAGCCCGCGGTCAAGGCTCCGGCGCCGAGCCCCAGCGCTCGCGCCAACGCGTGAGCCGTTCCAGCGCTTCGAGCGGCGTTAACCGATTCGGGTCGGTGGCGCGCAGCTCCGCAAGCAACGGGTGCTCCGCCGCCGTGAACAGACCCAGTTGCGCTGCATCCCCCCCCGGCCGGGCGCGGCCCCGTGGGGCTTCGAGGTGTTCCACCGTGCGCTCGCGCTCGAGCTCGCCGAGCACTTCCTCGGCGCGCGTGAGCACCGAGGCGGGCAGTCCCGCGAGCCGCGCCACATGAATGCCATAGGAACGGTCCGCCGCACCGTCGACGACTTGATGGAGAAACACCACCTGATCGCCTCGCTCCAGCACGGCGACGTGCGCGTTGACCAACCGCTTGAGCCGCTGCTGCAACTGGGTGAGCTCGTGGTAGTGGGTCGCGAACAGCGTGCGCGGCCGCGGGCCCTCCGCGGCATGCAGGTACTCCGTCACCGCCCACGCCAGGGCGAGCCCATCGTAGGTCGCGGTGCCGCGGCCCAGTTCATCGAGCAACACGAGTGACCGCGAGGTCGCCGCATTGAGGATCGCGGCGGTCTCCTGCATCTCGACCATGAAGGTGCTCTGCCCCGCTCCCAGCCGATCCGCCGAGCCGACGCGCGTGAACAGCCGGTCGACGCGCCCGATACGCGCGCTGGCGGCGGGCACGAACGAGCCCGCCTGGGCCAGTAGCACGATCAGCGCAATCTGCCGCAGGTAGGTGCTCTTGCCACCCATGTTGGGGCCCGTCAGCAGGACGATCTGGCGGTGTGTGCCATTGAGTTCGATCGAATTCGGCACGAATTCGCCTGCGGGCAACAGGCGTTCCACCACCGGGTGGCGGCCGTCCTGGATCAACAACCGGTCGGAATCGTCGACCGTGGGACGCACCCACCCTGACCGCGTGGCGACTTCCGCGAGTGCAGCGGTTGCGTCAAGCATCGCCAGCGCCGTCGCCTGTTCGAGCAGCCCTGCGACGTGATGGGCGAGCTCGAACCGCAAATCCGTGAACAGGTCCTGCTCCAGGGCGCGCAGCTTCTCTTCGGCGCCGAGAATCTCGCCCTCGCGCTCCTTGAGCGCCGGCGTCACGAAGCGCTCCGCCGTGGTCAGGGTCTGGCGGCGTTCGTAGTCGGCGGGCACCTTGTCGCGGTGCGCGCGCGTGACCTCGAGGTAGTACCCGAACACGCGGTTGTAACCGACCTTGAGCGTCGCGATCCCCGTGCGTGTTCGCTCGCTTGCCTCGAGCTCGGCGATCCAGCGTTTCCCGGAGTGCGACAGGTCATCGAGTTCGTCACGGCGGGCATCGAAGCCGGCGCGGAAGATGCCCCCCTCGCGCGAGACCGGCGGCGGGTCCTCGACGAGCGCCGTTTCGAGCCGCGCGAGCAGCGCGGCATCCGTTGCCAGCCGCGACGTCATGCTGCCCAGCGAGTCCCCCACCGCAACCAGCGCCGCCGCGATCTGCGGCATGCGCCTTAGACAATCTCGAATGGCGCCCAGGTCACGAGGAGTTGCCTTGGCACATGCCACACGCGCCGCGAGTCGCTCGAGATCGGGCAGGCCCTTGAGCGCGTCGCGGAACGCGGCCCTCCCCAGCGCCGCATTGCGCCAGGCGTCGACCACGTCGAGCCGCTGTTCGATTGAGCCGATGGACACCAGTGGGCGTTCGAGCCACGCGCGCAGGCGACGCGAGCCGCCGGCTAAGACGCAGGCATTCATGTGATGCCACAGCGTGTGCCGTGGATCGCCCGCGGGGCCGGGATTGAACAACTCGAGATGACGCGCCGTGGCGGCGTCGTAGCGCAATGTCTCGTCATCGACCCACCGCTGGGGGCAGCGCAATTGCAGGGCGGCTCCCCCCTGCACGCGGTCGAGGTAGTCCACGAGCGCTGCCACTGCGGCCCGGGCATCCGCTGCCGTGGACAGCGCGGAGGTGAACTCGCCACCGAAGCGGCGCTCGATTAATTCCAGCGCCTCGAACCGGGCAGCCGGTACGGGACTCCTGGCGCCGGGTAGGCCGCGCAGCAGGTGCTCGGTTCGGGCCGCGACCGCTGGATCGAGATCCGCCGGTGCGGGCACTACCCACTCGGTGACACCCAGACGCGACAGCACGTCGGCCCCTTCGGGCCACCCGGCGCAGAGCCATTGCATCTCCCCGGTCGAAGCGTCAGCGAGGCACACGCCCACCTGCTCACCCGGCCAGATCGCGGCAATGAAATTGTTCGCGGCGGGCTCGAGGAATGTTTCGCCGGTGACCGAGCCGGGGGTGAGGATTTCGGTCACGCCCCGCTGCACGATGCCCCTGGCTAGTGCTGGATCCTCGAGCTGGTCGCAGATCGCCACCTTGTGGCCAAGGCGCAACAGCCGCCCGACGTAATTGTCGCGCTGGTGCCAGGGAATACCGCACATCGGCACGGGATCCGGATCGTTCTTGTTGCGCGAGGTCAGCGTCAGGCCGAGCAGGCTGGCCGCAAGTACTGCGTCCTCGAGGAACATCTCGTAGAAATCGCCGAGCCTGAAGAACAGGAAGGCGTCCGGATGATCCTGCTTGATGCGCGTGTACTGGCGCATCAGCGGCGTGGTGGCGGCGGCCGGGGGACGGCTGGCGGTCGCGCTCACCGGTCCCCCGTGATGCGCGCGGTCAGGCCGAGTTCCTTCGCGGCGCGCAGTTGAGCTTCCCGCGCCGATGGCCGGTCGGGATAGCTGCCGAGCCGCACCGCGAAGCTGCGTGTGGCGGCGCTCACGTGTTCGACGACTCGCGCGTCCTTGTAGCCGGCGCGCTGGGCACGCACCACGAGTCCACGCGCGCGCGCCGCGTTCGCGAACCTGCCCGCCTCGACCGCCACGGGTCCACTCGTTGGAGCGGCGGGAGCCGTCTCCTTGTCGCGCGCAACGAGTGCCAGGGCTTCCATGCTGCCGGGGTAGCTTGAGAGCAGCCGCGCCTTGGCCCGTTCGGCGTCCGCGGCGCGGTTGAGCCGCTCGGCGACCACACTCATGCGCTCGAGTGCTGCGGGTCCAGCCTGTCCCATGTCACCGGAGATCAGT
Organism: Candidatus Eiseniibacteriota bacterium; assembly: GCA_031366795.1. Taxonomy (GTDB): domain Bacteria; phylum Eisenbacteria; class RBG-16-71-46; order RBG-16-71-46; family RBG-16-71-46; genus JANLWK01. Next base: position 74,854 of record JANLOX010000245.1, read on the forward strand.
TGTTGGAGGGTGGCGAACGCCTTATCGAAGCGGTCTTCCGACACCCAAGCGTCCGCGGTTCCCAGCAGGGCATCGTTCCGGCGGGGATCGCCCGCGGACACGACTTCATCGAACGCCGCGCGCGCGGCATTGGGTGAGTTGAGCCCCAGCCAGGCCATCCCCGTCCAGTACAGCGCTTCGCCCTTGCGGGCCGGCCCGAGGCGGGCGGCAGCGCGAGAGAAGGCATCCGCCGCGGGCCGGTACTCACCGCGCGCATAGTACAGCCGGCCGAGCGATAACGCGGCGTCCGCGGCGGCCCGTGGACCCGCAACGGTCTCGGCCCGTTTGAGCCGGATCACCATGCTGTCGGGAGCTGAGGGTGCCTGCGTTGCGGCGGAGGTCGCGGCGAACAGGCTGAGTGCCAGCAGTGCTGCAGGGACTTGCGTCATGGGGCGGCAGCATACGGAACCGGGCGGTTCACGGGAAGTCGGGACCGCGCTTCAGGGGGACGCCCGAGCCAGCCTGCGCGCCCGCGATGACAACGCCGGGAGACCGAATCGGCCCCCCGGCGTGCCTGTCTGTGTGATGCCCTTACTCCTCGTCGACCGACGGCTCGTCCTTGGTCTTAGGCAACTTCACTTCGACTTCGACCGGCGGGTTCTCGGCAATTTTCGCGCGAACCTGGTTGCGCTTGGACGTCCACTCCGCCAGTGCGATGTCGTCCTGGTCCGTGAGCCAGCTCTTCACGCTCAGGATCAGGCGGTGATTCGGCACATCGACACGCGTGACCTTCATGATCATCACTTCGCCCACTTCAAACGCATCGTTCGGGCGCTTGAGATCATCCAGTCCGAGGTGCGACAAGGGCACGAAGCCTTCGATCCCATTGCCGAGATCGACGATCGCGCCGCGGTCGAACAACCGGTTGATGGAACCTTCCAGCTCCATTCCGGCCGGGTACTCCGCTGCCAGATGCGGCCACGGATCGTCGGACACCTGCTTGAGTCCGAGCGAGATCCTCCGGTGTTCCTTGTCGATCGACAACACGACGACTTCGACGGTGTCGCCCTTCTTGAGCACTTCGCTCGGGTGGGCAACGCGCTTGGTCCACGACATGTCGGAGACGTGCACGAGACCGTCGATGCCTTCTTCGAGTTCCACGAAGGCGCCGAAGTTCGTCAGGTTGCGCACCTTGCCCCGCACACGGGTTCCCGGCGGGTACTTCTGGTCGAGCGTGAGCCACGGATCGGGCTCCACCTGCTTCAGGCCGAGCGAGATCTTCTCGTTGGCTTTGTCGACCTTCAGCACGACCGCGTCGATCTCGTCGCCGATGTTGACGACCTTCGAGGGGTGCCGCACGTGACGCGTCCACGACATCTCGGACACGTGGATCAAGCCTTCGACACCCTTCTGCAACTCGACGAATGCGCCGTAGTCGGTGATCGAGACGACCTTGCCCTTGATCCGGTCGCCGACCTTGTACTTCTCGTCGACGCCTTCCCACGGATAGGCTTCGAGCTGCTTCAAGCCCAGCGAGATGCGCTCCTTCTCGGGATCGAAGTTCAGCACCTTCACGCGCACCTTGTCACCAATCTTAACCAGCTCGCTGGGGTGCGAGATGCGTCCCCACGACATGTCGGTGATGTGCAGCAGGCCGTCGATGCCGCCGAGATCCACGAACGCGCCGAAGTCGGTGATGTTCTTGACCTGGCCCTCGCGGATCTGGTCTTTCGCCAGGTCCTTGAGGATCGTGGACTTCATCCGGTTGCGCTCTTCCTCGAGCACCGCCCGGCGCGACACGACGATGTTCCGCCGGCGCTTGTTGAGCTTGATGATCTTGACCGCGACCGTTTGGCCGAGCAGCGAGTCCACGTTCTGGACCTGGCGCAGGGCGATCTGTGAACCCGGCAGGAATGCTTCGACGCCGTAGAGATCGACGACGACACCACCCTTGATCTTCCGCACCAGCTTGCCGTCCACCACTTGTCCGGAGTCGTGTGCGTCCTTGACGCGGTCCCACACGCGCACGAAGTCGGCGCGCTGCTTGGAAAGCACGACCAGGCCGTCCTGGTTCTCCATCTTCTCGAGGAAGACGTCGAGAACGTCACCGACCTTGATGCTGCCCGGATCCGGGAATTCGGAAAGCGAGATGACGCCTTCGCTCTTGAAGCCGACGTCGACGAGCACTTCTTTGTCGTCGATCGCCAGCACCGTGCCACGCACGATTTCGCCTTCGCCGATGGAGCGCAGCGATTCTTCGTACTGGCCGAACATCTCCGCCCGTTGTTCGAGCGTGAATTCGTCATCATCCTCGTCTTGGTTGAGGATGACCGGCGGACGCGAAGGGGCCCGCTGCGGCAAATCCGCGACGGGGCTGAGGGTGTCTTGAGTCGATTCCAGCATGGAAAGGAAACCTCCGGTATTTGAGATAAGCGCGGAATCAAGCCGCGCCGTGTGATGCCTTTGTTTGGGCGTCCCGCAACCGCGCGATGTCCTCCATCACCGCGGCTCCGATTCGCTGGTACAGCTCCCGGCCCGGTGTCAGGTCGGTCGAACGGCCGGCGTAGTCACGCCAGTCGCGGGGTGTTCCAAATACAAGACGAGCGCGTTCCTTGCGCGACAACCACCCAGCGCTCGGATTGCTGCCCGAGATGTAACACGGCATGATGGGCACGTCGGCGTTGACCGACATGAGTCCCACCCCCGGTCTCGCCGGGTGAAGCGCTCCGTCCCGCATCCTGCTCCCCTCGGGGAACAGCAGCACCGCCCCGCCCGACTTGAGGGCATCGATGGCGCGCGTGAGCCCACGCAGGTCGGCAGCGCCACGGCGAATCGGGATCGCATTCACACTTCGGATCAACGGACCCAACACCGGCGTCTGGAACAACTCTTCCTTCGCGAGAAAATGGATCTCGCGGGGAATGACGCTACCCATGAGCGGTGGATCCCAGAACGAAATGTGGTTCGCGGCCACGACCAACCCGCCCTTACGGGGGAGCAAGTCCAGTCCGCGGACCGAACAACCCGTGAGAGCACCCAACAGCACACGTGCCAAAGATCGGCAGGCATTGTAGTACGGGCGCATTATTTCTCCAAGGGCGGCGGCCCTAAGGCCCCCCACTCGGCGGGGCACTCCGGGTGCGCCCTGACCAGCTCCAGCACGGCTTCCACCTGGCCCTCGAGGTCC
>JANLOX010000281.1:0-1708 GCA_031366795.1 Candidatus Eiseniibacteriota bacterium
CTCATTATTCATGAACGCATCTACTGTCGAATGTTAAATGGTGAATGGTGAATGTTTGGAAATCATCCGATGCTCTCGCATGGCCAGTTGCTGCCGATTCCGACCATTCCCCATTGACCATGCACCATTGACCATTCCCCATGCCGCTTCGCGACGGCGCACTAAGTCATGCGGATTACCGACTCACCCGTTCAGACGTCAGTCCTCGCGCACGGAACACAAACGCAAGAATCTCCGCCACCGCACGGTAGAGATCGGCCGGAATCTGCTTGCCGACATCGACAAGTTTATAGAGGGTCCGAGCCACGAATTTGTTCTCGACGACGGCCACCCCGTGTTGCCTGGCCACCGCACGAATCCGTTCCGCGAGGTGACCGGCGCCCTTTGCGACGACGATGGGCGCAGACATACGCGCCTGGTCGTATTTGAGCGCGACGGCAAGGTGCGTCGGATTCGTCACGACCACGTCCGCTTCAGGCACGGCCGCCATCATGCGTTTTCTCATCATGTCCCGCTGAACGCTTCGCACCCGGCTCTTGATCATCGGGTCGCCTTCTTGGTCACGATGTTCTTCTTTCACCTCTTGAAGCGTCATCCGCAGGGAACGCTCCCACTCATACCGCTGATAATAAAAATCCGCCCCCGCCACGACGGTAATTGCCCCTGCGATGATGGCTGCGGTTTTCAACGTCAGCCCCCCCATCACGGTCAGAAGCCCCCATATGTCATAGTGCACAAGCTCAGGAAGACGCGGGAGATCCTGCACGAGGACGCCGGCGCCGATGCCGCCGATGATGGCAATTTTAATCACCGCTTTGATCATCTCCGAAACAGACCGGAGGGAAAACAGGCGGCCCAGACCCTTGATCGGGTTCAATCGCCCGATGTCGAATGGAAGGGAGGGCTTCCATAGCAGCCCGGTCTGTACGAGTGACGCGCCGATCCCCACAAGCGCCAGCCCTCCCATGAAGGGCAGCATCAGCAGCAAACTCGTCAGGCCAACCTCAATAAGCAATGAGTGAATGTGTTTGATCGTCAGGCTGGTACGAACCACACGGTCGAACGACATCGTAAGACCGCTACGAATGACCTCCGTCAGCTGATGAATGCCAGGACTGGCAAAGAAAGCCAGGAGTCCGATCCCGCCGAAGAGGAGGGCCGCAGTGGTCACATCGCGACTTATCGCAACGTTGCCTTCCCGTCGGGCATCCGCTTTCCGTTTCTCTGTCGCCGGTTCTGTCTTGCTGTCTTGACCTTCAGCCATGTCCCAGCGCCCTCAACAGCCTTTCGATCGTATCGCGTAACCCCATAAATTCCTGTTCAAATAACGAGACGGTATAGGGCAATGCCAGGCCTAAGACCGAGAGTCCTCCCGCTATCGTCAGGGGAAAACTCAACACAAAGACATTGATCTGCGCGACAGCCCGGCCCAGCATGGCCAGCAGAAGATTCAAGAGGATCATGGCGACGAGCACCGGCGCCGACAGCTTCAAGGCGACGATAAACATATGCTGAGAGAGCTGGAGCACTTCTACGCCGAGCGCCGAAGAGAGCCTCGCACCGAATGGCGGAATGGCCTCATAGCTCGACACAATGGCCGCCACGACCACCATATGTGCATTGACCGACAGGAACACCAGCGAGGCGATGATCCGAAAATACTCACTGAGCAGCGACGAGTGTTGCGAGGTCATGGGATCTACCAGCT
>JANLOX010000285.1:0-1550 GCA_031366795.1 Candidatus Eiseniibacteriota bacterium
AGTTCGGACAGGGGTTCCGCGCCCAGGCGTTGCCGGGCCTGCACGACGGCACTGCTGGTCAGCGCGCCCGCCGGGCTCTTGGCCGTGGACTCGGGCAAGACCAGGTTGAGATGATGGGCGATCGCCTGGATCGAACGGTCGCGGAACAGTCCCATGCCGATCACCAGCCACACCGCGTGCTCGGCCGGCAGCTTGCGCCGCCGCACCGTGGCCGTGCCCGTCGCGGTCAGTGCCTGCTGGATCCACGCCGGGTCGAGCGCCGCCGCGAACTGTTCGAAGTGGTCAGGCCATTCCCTTTCGCCGACCGCGAGCAGGTCCCGTCCGAGGTCCATCGCCTTGCCTCCCGCGTGGATCGCCACGTCGCGAGCCGGCTGCCCGCCGCTCACGGCGCAAGAGTTCCCGATTGATGGCCGAGACCTTCTCGATGGCCGCCCACCACGCGTGGTAGTTGGCGACCCCTTGTTCGGCACGGCGGATCATGGAAATGGGCAGCGAGATCTGCTCGGTGCGTCCTCCCGCGTGTGTAACGCTGAGGTACACGGCAGGGTGACCTTCGCCCGTGGCGCAGCGGCACCCGGGCTTGCCACAACGCAGCAGGCGGCGCACAACGCTGCCGCGAAGAACCTCCTCGAAAGGAGGCAGCCGTTTCAGCAATCGGCTTCGGCGTTCAAGCAAACGTTTCATCTTACGCCCTTATAGACGTAAGACGCACATGCGTCAAGCCCAGTCAACCCAAGGCAACACGCGTGCTTACAGGGAGGCGGGTGGCTAACTTACCGGCATTGGGGCTAGCCCGGATTATTCATGAGCGCGACTTTCGGGTGCCAGAAGTTGCTCGTCACGCCGCGTGATACCTCGCGCCGAAGCGCGCCGGTGAGTGTAAGGCATGCAAGCACGAACCTCGACGCGATTGTGCCTCTGTTTTGCCAGCATTGTTCGCTCTTTGGGTAGGGCTTCGCCCGGCCCCTGGAAGATTGGGTCTTGTCTTCGCTCGGACGTGGTCCTCGACGGGATTACCCGGCGCGAGCTCCGAGGGCGGCAGCGACCTGGCTCCACTCGCCTCGGAACGGAAACGATTTCGGCAAGTGCAGGACGATGCGCCGTACCGATGCGACGACCTCGACGCCAAGTTTGAACAACCGCTCACGCATCGTGCTCACCTGCGCACGGGCGAGACTGGTGCGCGCTGCCGCGGCACGGATCTCCTGCATGAGCACATATGCGGCTGCGGTCAGTAACACGCGCAACTGGTTGGCGAGGAACCGCGAGCAGCTGGTGCGATCGAACGAGAGTCCGTGATGGAGTTCCTTGATCCGGTTCTCGATCTCGCCGCGCATGCAGTAGGTGCGTTCGTAGAGCTTCTTCGGCGCGTGCTTCAAGTTGGTCACGACGAACCGCGGGTTGTCGCGCATCTCCCGGCCCTCGTGCCGCACGACCTCGGCCTTGATGACGACGCGCCGCTTGCGCCCCCACGTCTTCGCCGCGTATCGGCACTCGCCGTAGACATGCTCGGTGGCCCCGGTCAGTTCGCTGCGCAACCGCATCGGCGC
>JANLOX010000298.1:0-2790 GCA_031366795.1 Candidatus Eiseniibacteriota bacterium
GACATAGAGTCCGGAGTCGTCGGCCTCGACGATGGCGGGCAGTGAGCCGCCCTCGCGAAGCGGTGTCACGTAGCGGGTTGCGGTAACGGTGCGCATGCCACACAGGGTAACGCACGGGCGCGACCGCCCGAAGTGCGGCGGAGGCTGCAATTCCAATCTTGCCGCATCGCAGCAGATCAGTAGAATGGCGCGTCGCCCGCGGTCCACGCAGCACTCGCCACCGATGCGGGTATCACCAGATCGTCACGCGAACGTCGTCCGCTCGCCACCTCGGGTCGCCGTGCCCCCAGCCAGGCCAGCGCGTAGCCGAGGAAGAAGCGCTGATGGGGGTCAGGCCATTGAGCTGCTCGCCGCGCTTGAACTGCTCGGTCTTCTTGAACGCCTCGTAGCCAAGCACGATGCCGCCCAAGTCCGCGATGTTTTCGCCCAGCGTCGCCATGCCGCGCACGTGCTTGCCGCCCACGACGTACTGGTCGAACTGGTCGGCCAGCTGCTTGGCGCGTGTCGTGAACTCCACCGAGTCGCGGTCCGTCCACCACGGATTGAGGTTTCCATTCTCGTCCTGCGTGCGGCCCTCGTCGTCGAATCCGTGCGTGATCTCGTGGCCGATGGTCGACTTCCACTCGTTCACGCGCAACTCATTCGCCGCCGCGGTCGAGCGTCAGCGCCGAGTAGTCGCGCCAGCGATCGGGATAGCCGACCTTGCGATCGACCTTGGCAAGCTAGAGCAACGCATGCTGTTTTGTGGCTTCGCTCATCCAGGGCAGCGCGCCGATGCGGTCACGGTAAGCGCTGAAGATGTTCTCGGTGAGTTTTTCGTAGCGAGCCTTCGTGACCGGCGAGCAGTACTTCTGCACCCACACCTGTCCCATCAATTCGCCAATCGCGTCCTCTTCCACGGCGAGCACCCGTTTCCAGCGCGGCCGCATGGCTTTCGTGCCCGACAGCACGCTGCCGTTGAAGTGGAACGACTCGAGCTCAAAGGGGCTGCTGAGGCGGCTCGCGAGGGCGTCCACGAGTCCCCAGCGCAGGTACGCTTTCCACGCGGTGAGCGGCGTGAACCGAACCAGCGAATCGGCCTGGGTGAGGAATTCGGGTTGGCCCACGATCACCGAGTCGATGGCGCCGATCTTCATCTGCTGGAACTGCGCGCTCCAGTCCAGCGCGGGCGTCAGTGCTGCCAGCTCAGGCTGCGACCGTTTGTGGTAGTTCGCGTAGGGGTCGCGGAGTTGCTCGAGCATGCGCGAACGCTGGGCCAACGCCGTCTCAATCCGCAGCACCGCGGCACTGGAGGCGCGGGCGCCAGCAAGCGGCTCTCCCAGCAAACGGAACATCGCGGCGACGTGCTTCCGGTATTCGCGGCAGATGTGCACGGTGCTCGAGTCGCCGGCGAGGTAGTAGTCGCGATTCGGCAGTGAGATGCCGGAGTGCCCCAGCCGGATGATGGTGCGCACGCTGCCAGAGGGTGGGCAACGGGGACGCGCCCGGTTGCCCAATCACCGCGCCCGTCACGCTCGCGCGGCCGCGGTGGCGCGCGATTCCTCGCGATCCGCTAGCATGCGCGTTCCTTCAGCGGTATCCACCGGTGCGCGAGCCGCAGGGGAAGTTGCAGAGGTGCGCGCCGCCACAAGGACCGCTCATGCGCTCAATGCTTCGCCGCACGCTAGCCCTGTCGGGCTTCATGCTTGCCGTCTTCGTCTGCACTGCCCCCGCCACCGAGCGGAAGGACGTGCCGGTCCAGTATACGTGGGACCTCACCGCATTATTCAAGGATGAGTCGGCGTGGAATCGCAGCCGCGGGGATCTCGAGAAGCGACTCCCGGTGATCGGGCGATTCAAGGGGCACCTGGGGCTGTCGTCCGATTCGCTGGCGCTCGCGCTGGAGACGCAGACAAACTTCTCCAAGGATCTCTCGCGGTTGTCCACCTACGCGAGCCAGTCCGCCGATGAAGACGCGCGCGACAGCCACCACGGCGAGCTGCGCGATGCCGCACGGCGCCTGCGCGTGGACTTCAACACAGCCAGTGCCTACATGCGCCCGGAATTGCTCGCGATCGGGGTCGCGAAGGTGCGCGGATTCATGGCTGCGAACCCGCGGCTCAAGGACTACCGCGCCTACCTCGAGGACATCCTGCGCTACGCGCCGCACACGCTGTCGGCAGAGCAGGAGAAGGTCGCGGCGCAGGCCGATCGCATGTCCAATGCGGGCAATACGATTCGGGACCAGTTCAGCAATGCCGAGTTGCCCTATCCCACGATCAAGCTGTCGACGGGGGAGTCGGTCCGGCTGGACGACGCGGCCTACACGCAGTACCGCCAGAGCACAAATCGCGCCGATCGCGACAGCGTGTTCCGTGCCTTCTGGCTCGCGCACCAGCAGTTCCAGGGCACCTTCGCGGCGACGTTGAACGCGCAGCTGCAGGCGCACGTGTTCGACCGTGATGTCCATCGCTTCAACAGCTGCGTGGAAGACGCGCTGTTCTCGGACAACATCCCACCGCGCGTCTACACGCAGCTGCTGGACGACGTACATGCGAACCTGCCAACGCTTCATCGTTACCTGAAACTCAAGCAGCGGATGTTGAAGCAGAGCGACCTGCGCTACGAGGACCTGTACGCGCCGATGGTCGAGAACGTCGAGCCCAAGTACACGCCCGAGCAGGCGATGGCGATCGTGCTCGAAGCCGTGGCTCCTCTTGGCAAGGCGTACGTCGACACGCTGAAGCACGGCTTCGCCTCACGCTGGATCGATTGGATGCCGACGACGGGCAAGGCGTCGGGCGCTTACAG
>JANLOX010000359.1:0-6991 GCA_031366795.1 Candidatus Eiseniibacteriota bacterium
TTGAGTTCGGCCTGCATGTGCTGCGAGGACGCCACCTTTGCCTTGCGCGGATCCTGACGATCGAGATAGACGCGTCCGGTGACCATGTGGCCACCGATTTCTCGAGTCACCCAGACGTAGACGTTCTCGAGCTGATTGAAGCTCTTCGAATTGGGTTTGTGGGCGGCCACGCTGTCCGGATTGCGCGAACTGTTGATGAGGCCCGCGGCGTACATCCAGTTTGGCCGTGCGCCGTTCAGCTCGAAGCCTTCGGCCCCGAGTGTCACCGGACTCAGGTACTCGGACAACGTGGTCTTGCGCGAGTCTGCGAGGTACGGGGTGTCCGCGTCGTATACGCCTGCCTTGAAGTTCAGTGCTCCGTCCTTTACCAAATCGTCGTACTGCACGAAGGCCATGCCGCTGTTCAAGGGCCCGCCTGCGCCCGCGAAGTTATTGTCAAAATGAAAGCTGACCTGCTTGGCCAAGGTCCCTGCCGAGTGGAACTCCACCTGTTCCTGTTCGAACGCGCCAAAGCTGGTGCGTTCATGACTCCCATTGCCCTGGTCGGTATTGGTGGATTTGAGGTGGTAGGCGACGTTGCCCACGAGCGCGATGGGGAACACCTTGGCCGTGCTGTCCCACGGGGATTCACCCTGGGTGCCGGGCAGGCGGTAGCCGTTCTGTTTGAAGTGCATGCCGAAGACATTGAGGCGCGGAGCCGCGCTATGACAGGAGCTGCACTCCATACCGTACTTGCGCGCGAACAAGGGCAGACTCACCGCTCCTTGCGGCGTCAGCGCGGCGGCAACCCCAAGCAGTGGGGCCAGGAGTACGAGCATTCGCAGTGGTCGCGTCGATACCCCTCGCGCGGGCACGGCGTGACGTGCTTTCGTTCCAAAGAACCCCGCGGGCACCTCCGCCACTATTCCCGGCGATGCACTAGCCAGCGGTGCGTTGGATCTACGGTCGTTCATTGCGGCTCCTCCAATTCCAGTGACCGCTGCAGCGGCCACTCCAGTCACATGGCCCGGTGTCGATAGATTCGACGTTTGGCGCTGAGCGTCGCAAGGGTGGGCATTACACCTGCGCGCAGGGGCAGGACGGCAATTGTCATGCCATCAGTTGAGTCCGCGACAAATGAGCGGATCCAAGCGAATGCTCGCGCGGCACCGCTGCCACGCGAACAATGCTCCCGTGCGCGCATGACAAAATCGCAGCACGACTGACCAATCGTCAGGAGCGGAGCGCCGCCTTTGGCGACTATGCCTGCGGCCGGATGTTCTGGTTCAGGTTGAAGACGTTGCCCTGGTCGTACTTCGCCTTGAGTTTCTGCAACCGGGCGAACTTGGCTTCGCCGTAGGTGACCTTGAGAGCTGCTTCGTCTAGATCGTCCGCAAGATTCACGTAGGCGCCCCGGGCGGACGGGACGAGTGAATCCCAGAGGTCGCGTACCCACTTCATCGACACCGGCCGCCCAGCGTCGTCTTCCCACACACCGAGGAACAGAGTCTGGAATGCGGCATTGCGCCCGCCGAAGGCCGTCGCGTCTTCGCTGACTCGCGCCACCGCGCCACCCATTTGGAGCAGGAACGCCGCGGAGGGCCCCGCAGGCATCGCCATGGCGCCCGCGTGGAACGCAGCCATCGCCTGGTCGGTCAACGCCGGCAAGTAGTGCGACTTGGCGTAAGTCTTCGTGCCGGGGGGCTGCGCCGGATCGAGCATGCCCTGGACCGCGAGATAGGGCATGGGCCCGATGATATCGAACAACGGTGGGCCAAAGCCGCGCAATTCCTTGAGCGCCTGCTCGGCGAGTGGGATGTCGGTGCCCACCGCGATGAGCGCGTATCCCGGTGTCATCTGCACCGCCTTCGGCACGAACTCGAATGGCGGCGCGTAAAGATGCACAAGGATGGTCGTCAATTCATCAGGACACGTCTTGCAGAATTCGCGATACCGCTGCAGCAACTCAGGCCCTTTGTCCGGGGCCCAGAACGCCAGCCCGCCCAGCACGATCGGACCCACCGGCACCAACTTGATGACGAACTCTGTGGCGATGCCGAAATTCCCGCCACCGCCGCGGATCGCCCAGAACAGGTCCTCGTTCTCCGTGGCACTCGCGCGCAGCACGCGGCCATCCGCCGTGACGATTTCCGCGGACTCGAGGTTGTCGACCACCAGCCCGTGCTTGCGCATCAGATGGCCGATGCCGCCGCCCAGCGTCAGCCCCGCGACGCCCGTATGCGAGACATGCCCACCGGTGACGCCGAGTCCCGCGGCCTGGGTGGGCGCATCGACTTCCGACCAGATCGCGCCGCCCTGGACGGTGGCGCGACGGTTCGCGACATCGACCTCCACCTTGTTCATCGGGCGCAAGTCGATCATCAAGGCACCATCGGCGATGCAATGACCGGGGAGGCTGTGACCGCCGCTCTTGACAACGATGCGGAGTCCCTGCGCAAGGCCGAAGGCGAGTGCCGCGCGGACATCGTCCACGCTCGCGCAGCGGGCGATCAACGCGGGGCGGCGGTCGATGTCGCCATTCCAGACCTTGCGCGCGTCATCATACGTGGGGTCACCGGGAACAATGACCTCGCCTCGCATCATGGAACGCAACTTCGCGGCGGGTATAGCGGACGCGTGGGTGGACATCGGAATACTCACCTTTCCGGGAGAGGGAAGCCTGGAGGGATGCGTTCCCTATGGGGAGGGACGGCAGGAATTAGGGCCCACCGGGGACCCTAGCACTCGTGCGGGTGCCACGCAGCAGGAGTTTGACCACCGCCCTTGTGAAGTTGAGGTGAGTCTCCCACGCTATGACCGGAAACAGTTGCAGCCACATGCGCGAACGATCAAGCTGTGGACTGCTAATTGCGATCATGGGAATAGCGACGGAGCCGCGTCCCGCTGCACCCGCGCGCAGTTTCCATCAACCAAAGGATTAGCCCATGTCGACGACCACCAGCAGCAGCCCCGGAACCCTCTACCCAACCCACAACGACCTTCCCGAGGCATCGCGCGGCCAGATCGCCGCGCTACTCAACCGGCGCCTCGCCGACGCGATCGACCTGCAGCTCCAGTGCAAGCAGGCCCATTGGAACGTCAAGGGGCCGAGCTTCATCGCCCTCCACGAGCTGTTCGACAAGGTTTACGGGGGTGTCGAGGAATACGTCGACCTGCTCGCCGAGCGCATCGTCCAGCTTGGCGGCATCGCCGAAGGGACGGCGCGGACCGTCGCTGAACGTTCGGAACTGGACGAGTACCCGGTCACCATTGCCTCGGGCACGGACCACGTCAGGGCGATGAGTTCCGCGCTCGCGGCGTTTGGTTCGCGCATGCGCCTCACCACCCGTGAAGTGGACGAACTCGAGGATGCCGGCTCCGCCGACATTTGCACGGAGATCTCTCGCGGCATCGACAAGTGGCTGTGGTTCGTGGAATCGCACGGACAGGCGAAGTCGTAGCCCTGGGACATTCGATGCCGCCGAATTCAGCGCGTCCCAGTGCCAAGCATTTGCTGCCGGGACGCATTCGCACAATGTAAGAAGTGACAAGGCTTGTACATTTTTCCTGTGGCGATGCCGTCCGGGCGGCTCAGCCCGATTGGCGCAGGTGCCATCCTCGGCCTCCATGGACTCGTCACGCGCATGGCGAACGGGCACGGATCGTGCGGGGCCGTCGGGGTGAAATCATTCGCCCGTTCCGCCCCCGGAGCCTTAGCCCATGTGCCGATCAACATCCACACGCCTAGCGTCCGTCGTCATCACGGGGCTGGTTCTGGGGTGCACCACACCGCTGGGCACCGCCCAGGCAACACCCCACCTCGCGGCGGCCCACCGGGGTGGGCCGGTCTGGCGAACGCTCCGCCGGTTCGAGATTGCCATGCGGCCCTGCGACCGGCAGCGCACGTCGGTACCCGGGGACGTGAGCGCGCAGGTCATGGACCTCCGGGGACGCAGCCTCAAACTGGTTCCTTCCCGATCGATCGCCATTTCGCACGGCGACCTCGTTTTCAACTGGGACGGCACGACCGAGCAGGGCAGCGCCGTGGCGCCAGGGGTGTACCGTCTGAGCGTGGCTGCGCCCTCACTCAGCCTGCGCACCGAACGGCTTGTGCTGGTGCGGTAGAGGGGAGTGAGTACTATCGACTGGGGTCGACCTGCGGAGTCGTGGGGCCAACGGGGGAGCGAGTGAGGACATCGCCGAGAATGCTGGGGGTCGCCACCGCGGTCCCCGCGAACGCCGTGCGCCAGGCCGAGGTTCGCCAATTCGCAGCCGCGCTGTTCTCCGAGACGATTGGCACCGACCCGCGGCTGCTCCAGATCTTCGAGAACGCCCAGATCGACAAGCGTCATCTCTGCATGCCGCTCGAGTGGTACGCCACGGACCATTCCTTCGCAGAGAAGAACGCGCTCTATGTCGAACATGCCCTTGCGCTCTCCCTTGCCGCGGCGAGCGATGTGCTCGAACGCGCTGGCCTGGGCCCGGGGGATGTGGACCACCTGGTTTTCGTATCCTCGACAGGGGTCGCCACGCCGAGCATGGATGCCCGCATCATCAATGCGTTGGGCTTCCGCAGCGACGTCCGGCGCACGCCGGTGTGGGGACTGGGATGCGCAGGGGGAGCGGTGGGCGTTTCGCGCGCGCGCGACTTCGCCATGGCGGACCCGCGCGCGATCGTGCTGATGATCGCGCTCGAGTTGTGCAGCTTGACGTTCCAGCGCAACGACCTCACCAAGCGCAACCTCGTCGCCGCCTCGTTGTTCGCCGATGGCGCAGCCGCCGGTCTCGTCGCCGGCGCTGAGGCGCGCCCGGTTCGCGGTGACGGGCGAATGGGCGTCGAACTTCTCGCCACGCAGAGCACGCTGTGGAACGACACACTCGACGTCATGGGCTGGAGCGTCGATGGCAATGGACTGCACGTCGTGTTCTCCAGCGACATTCCCACGATCGTGCGCGACAAGGCGCGGCCTGCGCTCGAGGCGTTTCTCTCGGCGCATCAGCTGGCGCTCGCTGACGTGGATCACATGATCCTCCACCCCGGGGGCGCCAAGGTGTTGCGCGCCTACGGGGAAGCGCTCGCGCTCGAGCCCGGCGCACTCGACCTCGCCACCGCGACACTGCGCAACTACGGCAACATGTCGTCGCCCTCCTGCCTGTTCGTGCTGGAGCGCCACCTCGTGACGCATCGCATAGCGCCGGGCGACCTCGCCGTCCTCGCAGCACTGGGGCCCGGCTTCTCATCGGAGTTCGTGCTCATGCGCGGCGTTTCCGATTGACCGCGATTCTCTGGCCGGAGCCTGCGATCACCCGGGCGCTGTTCGTCTTCCTGGGTGCCGTTGTCGCGCAGCGCATCGTCGAGTTGCGCCTCTGCGCGCGCAATTCACGCGCGCTGCTCGCCCGGGGCGCGCAGGAGTGGGGGGCAGGGCACTACCCGCTGCTCGTGCTCGTACACACGATCTTTCCGCTGGGGCTAGCGGCCGAGGTGGTGCTGTTGGGTGCCCGACCCAAGGCGGGATGGCCGTTCTGGCTGGCACTCTGGCTGGCCGCACAGGTGCTGCGCTACGCGGCGGTCCGGGAACTGGGAAGCCGCTGGAGCACACGCATCCTCGTGCTCCCGGGGGCGCCATTGATCGCGAGTGGACCCTATCGCTTCCTTCGCCACCCCAATTACGTTGCGGTGGCCACCGAGTTGATCGCGGGGTCGCTCGTGTTCGGCGCCTGGCGCACCGCGCTCGTGGTGACGCTGCTCAATGCCGTAGCACTTCGCATCAGGATCTCCGCTGAACAGCGCGCCCTGGGCGGTTGAGGCGGTCAGCAGCCCCGCGTGTAAGAATCGCAGTCACGGGTTGAACAAGTGCACCCGCTTCGCGACTACCGCCGTTGCGGCACCTGCGTGAATGCGCGTCATTGCACGCAATCACGCGCATTACCTCCGTGGCCCCATCCTTGCGCCTCGTGTGCGCGCCGGGTGCTCGGGTCCTCACGTACGAGCTGGCGGCTATCGGCCGGCATCCCGCCGGTCCAACGCTATGAAGGAGGATGCACGCATGTCTGACACTTCCAAGGACAACACCACGATGCCGATGATCACCAGTTCGTTCCCCGATCGCGCGACGGCCGATCGCGCTTTCGCAGACCTGCATTCACGTGGATACAGTGACAAGGAAATCCACGTCATCATGTCCGACGACACGCGCAAGCGTCACTTCGGCGACGATGTCATGATCGAGAAGGGTAACAAAGCGCTGCCTGGCGCCGGCGTCGGTGGTGCCGTCGGCGGGGCCGTCGGCGCCACCATCGTTGGGCTCATGGCCGCGGCCGCCGCGGTGGCCTTGCCGGGCATCGGGCTGGTCATCGTTGGGCCTCTGGCCGGCGCGCTCGCGGGTGGCGCGGCGGGCGCTGCGGCCGGCGGGCTGGTCGGCATGCTGGTGGGAGCGGGGATCCCTGAGTCGCACGCCAAGGTCTATGAGCAGGACCTCAAGGCCGGCTCCGTCGTTCTCGGAGTGGTGCCACGGCACGAAGATGACGCGAACTACTTCGAGAAGGAATGGCGCACGAGTGGTCAGCACGTTTACCGGTAGGGCGTAGGAACGCATCCTGATTGCACCGCTTCAGCATCTCAGCCACCCGCTTATCAGAGTCACGATTTCTGCTCTCCCGTGACTCCGGTGAGTGGGTGGTTTTAGTTTCTACTTCCCGATCCCCTTGAGGATCGCGAGCAGCTCCCCGAAGTTCACGGGTTTGACGAGGTGCGCATTGAAGCCCGCCTGCCGTGAGTGCTCGCGGTCCTCGATGGTGCCCCAGCCGGTCAGCGCGATGAGGGTGATCGCCTTGCCCCAGGATTCGTTGCGAATGCGCTTGGCGACTTCGTAGCCGTTCAGGCCGGGCAGCCCGATGTCGAGGAACATGACGTCGGGCTTCATGCGGGTCGCCATCTCCACCGCCTCCAGACCGCTGAACGCCGTCTCGACCGTGTGACCCCGGTTCGCGAGCAACATCGTCAGCGAGTCCG
>JANLOX010000337.1:0-6107 GCA_031366795.1 Candidatus Eiseniibacteriota bacterium
CCAGCAGGTTGACGGGTCGCGAGCGCATGGGCTCCGCCTGCTGCGCGAGCAGCGCGTGGCGCTCGGCGCCGTCCAGGTCGCCGCGGCGCAACAACGCGCTGGCCAACGCTTCGAGCAACTCGGCCTGCGCTGGATCTCCCGACGCGGCGCGTTCGAACAGTGCGATGGCCTCATCGAGTGCGCCCCGTTCCATTCGCGCGCAACCCAACAGGTAAAGGAGTTCGGGGTTCTGCGGCGAGGCCGCCAGCAACTGACGGGCGTCGCGTTCGGCGCGCTGGGTGTCCCCCGAACGGAGTAGCGCGCGGACGTTGGCGATGCATGGCGTTTTGGCAGTCATTACCAGGGGTTGTCGGCCGCCGGGGAGCGGAAGTTGAGTGAATTTACCCAGCCTCGAGCGCCGATCGGGCGAAATGCACGATCCCGCAGGTGACGGAGCGGCCTTCCTCATCTATCTTCGCCGCCGACCGATCTCCACCCATCACGGAGCCCGCCCTACCCATGGAACTGCTCGAATCCCATATCGATACGTCCGGCGAAGAGTTCAAGGCCAATGCCACGCACCATCAAGCGCTGGCCGCCGAGCTCAAGGGCCGCCTCGCGGGCATCCAGCACGGCGGCGGCCCCGAACTGGTGGCGCGCCATACCGCGCGCGGCAAGTTGTTCGTGCGCGAGCGCATCGAGCGGCTGCTCGATCCGGGCACCGCCTTCCTCGAGCTGTCGCCGCTGGCCGCGTACGGGCTCTACGACAATGCCGCGCCCGCGGCGGGCGTGATCACCGGGATCGGCAGCGTGCATGGTCGTCACGTGATGGTGGTCGCCAACGACGCCACGGTGAAGGGCGGCACGTACTACCCGATGACGGTCAAGAAGCATGTGCGCGCGCAGGAGGTGGCGCTCGAGAACCGGCTGCCGTGCGTGTACCTCGTGGATTCGGGCGGGGCGTTCCTGCCGTTGCAGTCGGAAGTGTTCCCCGATCGCGATCACTTCGGGCGCATCTTCTACAATCAGGCGCGCATGTCGGCGCAGGGCTTGTCGCAGGTCGCCATCGTGATGGGCTCGTGCACGGCGGGCGGCGCCTACGTCCCCGCGATGAGTGATGAAGCGGTGATCGTGAAGAACCAGGGAACGATATTTCTCGCAGGGCCGCCATTGGTGAAGGCCGCCACGGGCGAGGAAGTCACCGCCGAGGAACTGGGCGGCGGGGACGTGCACACCCGTATCTCGGGCGTCGCCGATCATCTGGCGGACGACGATTCGCACGCGCTGGAGATCGCGCGCGACATCGTTTCGCATTTGGGGCCGCCGCGCTCGTCGCGCTCAGGTCTCGATATGCGCGAGCCCGAGCCTCCCCGCTATGCACCCGAGGAGATTTACGGCGTGCTGCCGCGCGACCTGCGCACGCCTTATGACATTCGCGAAGTGATCGCGCGGCTGGTGGACGGCTCGCGCTTCCACGAGTTCAAGAGCCGCTACGGCACCACGCTGATCACCGGTTTCGCCCATGTGCACGGCATGCCGGTGGCGATCCTCGGCAATAACGGTGTGCTGTTCAGCGACAGCGCGCTCAAGGCGACGCACTTCATCGAGCTCGCCTCGCAGCGCGGCATCCCTCTGCTGTTCCTGCAGAACGTCAGCGGTTACATGGTCGGCAAGCAGTCGGAGCACGGCGGCATCGCGAAGGACGGCGCCAAGATGGTACACGCGGTCGCGAACGCGCCGGTGCCCAAGCTCACGGTAATCGTCGGCGGCAGCTTTGGCGCCGGCAACTACGGCATGTGCGGCCGCGCCTACCAGCCGCGCTTTCTGTTCATGTGGCCTAACAGCCGCATCAGCGTGATGGGTGGCGAGCAGGCGGCGTCGGTGCTGGCGCAGGTCAAGCAATCGCAGCGCGAGACGCAGGGCAAGCCGATGAGCGACGATGAAATTCGCGCCTTCAAGCAGCCGATCCTCGATACGTATGAAACCGAGGGCAGTCCGTATTTCTCGACGGCGCGTTTGTGGGACGATGGCGTCATCGACCCCGCGGATACGCGCACGGTGCTTGGGTTGGCGCTGGCGACGACATTGAATGCCCCGATTCCGGAGATGAAGTTCGGCGTGTTCCGGATGTAGTGCCAAGCATGCCCAAGACTGACCCCGCCGCATTCCTCGAGGCCAACCGCTCGACGTATGATTGGATGTTGGCGAAGCTCGCCGCGATCGATTCAAGCCGCGAGCCAGAGGCCGCCCTGCGCATGGTCGAGCGCATCGCGGGGTTCGCGGCGGAATTCCATCCGGGATGCTTCGCCGATGGCGCGCTCGAAAACGTGGCGTTCCGGATCGGGAAAGAGCTGTCCGTTTTGCCGAGCGAGATTTCCGGTTCCACGTTGCCCACGCCCGGGCCGGGCGGCAGCCGTCGCGTGCTGCATGTGACGCCGCGCGTGTTCGGCGTCGGTGGGCACACGCGCATGATCACGCACTGGATCCGCAACGATCCCGACTCGCGCCACTCGGTGGCCTTGCTCTACCAGGGCCCCGCCGTCGTGCCCGAAACGGTGGCGAGTGCGGTGCGCGACAGCGGCGGCGATCTCGTGGTGTTCCCGGAAACATTCTCGTTGCTGGACCGCGCGGTGTGGCTGCGGGCGATCGCGCGCGCGGGCGCCGAGTTGGTTGTGCTGCACCACTTCGCTTCCGATGTCGTGCCGACGGTCGCCTTCGCGGTTGCCGACACGCCGCCGGTCGCGGTGCTCAATCACGCGGATCACCAATTCTGGCTGGGCAGCAGTGTCACCGATCTGGTGATCAACCTGCGCAGTGTGGGCGCTGCTCACACCGCGGCGCGGCGGTATCTCGCGCGCAACACGGTGATCCCGATCCCGCTGCCCGACGTGAGTGAGGCGATGCCGCGCGATGTGGCTCGCCGCGAGCTGGGGATTCCCGCCGAGCAGGTGATGCTGCTCAGCGTGGGGCGCCCACTCAAGTACCGGCCGTGCGGCGAGTACGACTTCGTCGCCACCGCGAATCGCATCCTCGAGCATGTGCCCGCGGCCCACTTCTACGTCGTGGGCGAGACCGCCGAGGGAATCAAGCGCTTCCTGCGCGCGGCCCCACACGAACGCCTGCACTTCGTCGGCACCGTCGAGAACCCCGCGAGCTATCTCGCCGCGGCCGATGTGTACCTCGAGAGCTTCCCGTTCGGTTCGCAGACCGCCTTGCTCGAGGCGTCACTCAGCCGGCTCCCGGTGGTCCCTGCGTATGCGCCGCTGTTTCCGTTGCTCGTCGCCAACGACGATGCGCTCGTCGACCTGTTGCCGAACCCACCGGCCGAAACCGAATACCGTGCGAACGCCGAACACTGGATCGCTGACCCGCAGGGCCGTCACGCCCTGGGGGCGAAGCTGCGCGAGCGGCTGCTGGTCGATCACGTGGGCGAGGGTTGGCTTGGGCGGCTGCGCCAACTCTATGCTGAGAGCGATGCGCTCAAGCATGAGCCGCGCGAGATCCCAGTCGCCCCGTGCAGCCGTAGTGGCGCCGACTTGAGCCTCAGCGTGTGGAACGTGATGGCCGAGGGCGAAGCGTATGCCTCGGGCACCGCGCGGGATGTCGCGTGGGCAGCACTCTGCCATGCCGCCTCGATCGCGAGCATCGCCGGTGATGTGGGAGCAGCTCGCGCGAATGCGCTGCGTGCCCTGCTGCACTCGCCGACGCGACGCGCCTCGTGGCGGCTGGCGGAGCGATTGGTATTGGGCGCGGGAATGCGCGGGCTGCGGCAGCGGATGCGGGTCAGTAAGTCGAACGCGCGTGCATGAGTAGCTCGCCGCCTGCGCTGCGCTGTTCGTCGCGTTCACCACCGTGTGGTGGCAGCAGGCAAATGGCTTCGAGGTCTACGCGCTGCACACGCTCATGATGCCGCTCGTGCTGCTGCTCTACTGGCGATGGCTTACCTCGGACGGCAAGGGCGGCGTGGCGTTCGCGCTCGTCACCGGCATCGCGTTCACGAACCACATGACCACGGTGCTGCTCGCGCCGGGGATGTTGGTGTTGGCGGTCATGACGTTCGGGTTGGGCCGCAAGCTGTGGCAGCGCATTCTCCCGCTCGCGTTGCCGTTCGCGCTGGGACTGTTGCCCTACGCGTGGCTGCCCATCCGCTCGGCCATGAACCCGCGCTTCGACTGGGGCCACGTCCGCTCGTTGCGTGAGTTCCTGCATCACCTCTCGGGCGCCGACTACCAACGCTGGATGTTCGCCGATCCCGCCCACATGGCCGAGCAATGGCGCGACGTGTCGTGGCGCATCCCGCTCGACTACGCATGGATCGGAGTGCTCGAAGCCGCCATGGGCTTCGCGTAGCTCGTCCGCCGGGCGCCCGGCACCGCGGTCCTCGCCGCCGGCATCGTCGCGGCAGGCGTGGTATTCGCCACGGGCTATGGCATTCCCGATCTCGACGCCTACCTGCTCACCGCGGTCACTGGTCTCGCGATCTGCTTGATGGCGGGGCTCGTAGCAGTGAGCGAACGTTTCGGCGCGCGTGTCGCCATTGTGATCGCATTGCTGCTGGTCGTCACCAACGGTGCCTTGCACGCGCGCGAGTGCGACGAACGCGACAACCGCATGGTCGAGCATTTCGTCCACGACTGCATGGACCCGCTACCCCAGCACGCCGTCCTGTTCACCGACTTGTGGGAAAACCTCGAGGCGGCGAGCTACTACTACCAGGAAGTCGAGGGCTACCGCCGCGACGTGACCGTCGTGAGCCCTGTGCTCGCGCGCAAGGGCTGGTACCTCGCGGAGCTGGAGCGGCGCGCGCCGGAGCTTGTGAAGGGGGCGGGCTCATCGTTCCGCGACTACGCCACAGCCGTCCACGCGAGCGAATCCGGCGGCCGCGGAACGCTGGACCAACTCGAGCGCATGCGCAGTGCTGCCCTCGAAGCCATGGTCACAATCGCCATGCGAACACGCCCCGTCTTCACGACCGGCGCGTTACCCAACACGAACGCAAGCTGGCACGCGGTGCCGTGGGGGATGACGCTGATGCTGCGAGCGGATACCGCCTACGTCCCCGAGCCCGTATTGCCGGTGCAATTCGAACCCTGGGCCAACCGCATGGACGTATATTTGGCCATCACATTTCAGGCTTACGCCAAGACCCGTATGGATCGCGCGCGGTACGAGGCAACACACGGTTTCAACGAACGCGCAGCGCAATTGACGGAAGAGGCGCGGCGCTTCGATCCGCACATTCGACCCGAGGGCGTGGGGCCGCAGCCGCTGGGATCGGACAGAACGGTGCTACGGGTGGCGGAGTATTTCAGGCAACTGGAGAGTCCGGCGAATTAGCGCATACCCGCCCGCTGCCCACGACAGGGGATCGCGCTCATGAATCCGGAAGCGGTGCGAAGTGCGCTCGATACGGCCAGGGTGACCTTGGCCGGACGGTATGACACCCTCGAGGCATGCATCGGCGTAGCGCGGTTGCGAGACGGGCTTCGCGACGTGCCGAGCGAGATCATGGATGTGATCATCGCTGTGGAGTCTGAACTCGATGGCTTGCCCTTCGGTGTCGATCGCATCAATTGGGAAGCCAACACACTGAAAGAAAAGGATGCGGAGGCGGATCGCTACCGGGTTGTGATCAGCCCAACGGTGCTGAACGCACTCCGATCCCTTGTCGAAGTGCTTGAAGCGACGGAAGCCACTGGCGCGGAGTAGCGGCTCACCGTCTGTCACCGCGTGACGAGGTTATTGCGGGTGGCGCCAATTTCTTGCTGCGAATCCCGCTCTGTGACCTCCCCCCTACGCCGGCTGCCCGAACGCCTCGATCGCTTCCCGCTCCGACGCGTAGCTGTCGAACACGAGGCACAGCTTCGTGATCACGAAGATCTGGTCCAGTCGGCGATCCAAGTTGCACAGGGTGACTTGGCCGCCGGCTTCGGCGTAGCGGGCGCGGCAGTGGGTGAGGGCGCCGATGGCGGTGGAGTTCATCATCTCGACGCCGGCCAGATCGATGACGAGGCGGCGGTTGCCGGCCTGGAACAGGCGTTCCATCGTCTGCTCGAACTCGACGGTCTCGGCTCCGCCCATCAGCCAGCCTTCCGGCGCGACGATCGCGACATCGTTCACCTTGCGTA
>JANLOX010000338.1:0-5411 GCA_031366795.1 Candidatus Eiseniibacteriota bacterium
GGGATCTCGTGGCTCAAGCACGGTTTCTTCGCGCTCTCGAACAACCAGTGCTCGACTTGCCAGAACCCCTCCGACGGAACGTTCCTGGGGGTGGGGTGCTCAGACACGTATGGGGTGAGTAACAACCAGAATCGTGACTACCTGGGGCCCCGGGAGGAAGTGAACCCCTACACCGGGATCTGGAATTGCACCGGGTCCTATTTTGCGGGTGGCCCGACGCACCAGGACTGCGTTCGACGCAGCGGGTCGACCGGGCTCGATGCCGTCGAGCACTGCTTGATCGTCGCCGACGCAGATCTCGGAAACGCGGGGGCGAGCTATTTCTACGAGGCCTACTACACCATTCGCGGCGACCAGGACCTGCACAACAACTGGGGCTCGCGGGGTTGTACGGTGGCGCGGAACGGGTCGAGCTGGAAATTCATCACCTCGAACTCGGGCAACGCGCTGGTCAATGGTCCGGCGCTCGAGCGCTGGGGCGACCTGCGCACCACCGTCGACGTCGCGGCGGACGATGGACAGGTGCTGCTCGCCGTGCAGGCGACGGCTCTCGGCGGCGGGGTGTACCACTACGAGTACTCACTCCTCAATATGAACTCGGATCGCCAGATTCGTTCGTTTGATATCCCCGTCGCCGGCGTGACGGGGATATCAAACGTTGCATGCCACGACAATGACGCCGATCCTGCCAACGACTGGCAGATCGCGATTGACCCCGCAAGGATCCACTGGAGCACGGAGAGGTATGGCGCGAACCCGAACGCGGCGGCGCTCGAGTTCGGCTACATGGTCAATTTTCGCTTTGACGCGAACGCCGCGCCGAGCGATGTAAATGCTTCCGTGGGGCTGTTCAAGCCCGGCCCCGGATCCGAGGTTGCCGCGGCGACGCGCGGTCCGCTCAACTCACCCCTCCTTGCGGTCGCGACCCCGGGCGCCGGCAACGTGCCGGTGCTCGCCCGCATCCATCCTAATCCTTCCAACCGCCGCACCCGGATCGCCTACGAACTGCCGGTCCCGGCTGAGGTGAGGCTCGGGATCTACGATGCGGCCGGCCGGCTTGTTCGGACGCTCGTGAGCGACAGCCGGCCGGCCGGCGCGCAGACGGCGGAGTGGGACGGCAAGTCTGCCGATGGGAGACGTGTCTCGGACGGCGCCTACTACGTGCGGCTTCAGGCGGGTACTACGACCGTTGCCCGGCCGCTCGTGATGACGCACTAGCCCGGAACACCGCAACGCAGGGATGCGACGGCACGTGTCTGCATTGGGGGTTCGCGCAACAACTCCACCAATGTGCGTTGCGTTCCGGCGGATAACCAGTCGACGCGCCCCGGTTGCGCGACGGCAATGCGCCCCGCGGCGTCGACGACGTAGGTGTAGGGCAGGCTCGGGCAGGGGAGCGCTGAGCGAAGTTCGCCGCGCAGGTCGAGTAGCACCGGCAGCGCCAGCCGGTGGCGCCCGATGTAGCGCGCGACCGAGGGGAACGGGTCGAAACACACAACCTCGATCCGTAGCGGCTCGAGTCCTGGCGTGCGGCGCAGGGAGTCGAGCGCCGAAGCCTGCGCCAGGGCCGAGTCCTGCCATGGCGCCCAGTAGTAGATGAGTGTGACGCCGTCGCCCGCGCGCACGCGGCGCATGCCGATGGGGACCGCGGGGAGCACGGCGTCGACCGGCGAGGGACGGCGACTCGTCTCCGCGATGGCGACGAGGATCCGCGGCAATTCCCCGGGCCTCTGCACCGTGAACAACTCGTGGCGCCACAGCAGCGTGCCGACGAGCCCGAGCACCATCACCAGTGCTGCGGCGCGATAGCTCACGGGATCACCGGGACGGCTGGACCAGTTCGGATGCGCTCACACTACCTCCGCGACGCGTGATTGTGCTGTCGACGGAGCTGAGTCTAGGTGGCGCGAGTCCCGAATGCACGACGCCCCCGCACGCGTGGCATTCAAGCCACTGGCAGGGGCGAAATGGGGGCGTGGCGGTCAGGCGGCCTTTTGCCGCCCGGGCTTGAGTTTCCCGCCCTCGCCTTCATGCCGGTGCACGTGGTCGCCGCCCTTCGCGTCGTGGCCGCAGAAGGGGCAGAACGTCCACTCCTTCATCATGCGCTTGTGGCAGCCGGTGCAGTGGTCGCCCACGAACCCACCGCACGTCGTGCAGTACTCGTAGTCCTTGGCGAGCACCGTCTGGCAGGTGGGGCAGACCTTAGGGGCATTCTCCGCGAGGTACACGACGCGCGTCACTTCTTCCATCGTCGTGCGGCCTTCGAGCACCTTGCGCAGGCCGTCTTCGCCGATCGAGCGCATGCCGTTCTCGATCGCCGCCTGGCGGATCTGCGAGTCGGTCGCTCCCTGCGACACCAACTGGCGGATGCGTTCGTCGATTTCGAGAATCTCGTAGATGCCGGTGCGTCCGCGATAGCCCGTGTTGTGGCAATTGGTGCAGCCGCGGCCGCGGTACAGCGTGACCTTGGTGCCGGGGGCTGCGCCATCCATCTTCGCGGCGCGGCCGAGTGTCGAGGCGTCGGCTTCGTAGCCTTCCTTGCACTTGGGGCACAGCGTGCGCACCAGCCGGATGCTGATGACGCCGACGAGCGCGGAGGCCACCATAAAGGCTTCGAGGCCAAGATCCGTCAATCGTGTGACGGCGCTGGCGGCATCATTGGTGTGGATCGTGGTGAGCACGAGGTGACCTGTGATCGAGGCGCGGAAGGCGATCTGCGCGGTCTCGGCGTCGCGAATTTCGCCGACCATAATGACGTCGGGATCCTGTCGCAGTATGGCGCGCAGGGCCGCGGGGAATGTCTTCTTCGCCTTTTCGTCGACCTGCACCTGGTTGATGCCGCGAATCTGCAACTCGACAGGATCTTCGACCGTCACGATGTTCTTGGTCTCGTGCTGCACATGGCGGAGCGCCGAGTATAGGATCGTCGACTTGCCGGAGCCCGTGGGACCCGTCACGAGGATGATGCCCTGGGGGCGGTCGAGGTATCCCTTCAGTTGTTCGAGGTGGTCGGGGTAGAGGCCGATCTCACTGAGACTGACGATGGCGCGCGAGTGATCGACGACACGCATGACGATCTTCTCGCCATGCGAGATCGGCAGTGTCGAGACGCGCAGTTCGATCTTGCGCCCACCGACTTCCGCGCGCAGGCGGCCGTCCTGGGGCATGCGCTTCTCGGCGATGTCGAGATCGGAGAGCACCTTGAAACGCGACACGAGCGCGCTCTGGGTCCACTTCGGCAACCGCTGTTCTTCGTGCAGCAGGCCATCGATGCGGAAGCGGACGCACAGTTCGCGGTCCATCGGTTCGATGTGAATGTCGCTGGCGTGCGACTCGACGGCGCGCTGCAGGATCCAGTTGGTGAGCCGCACGATCGGGCGGCCCTCCAGCTCGGGCGAGCCTTCGTCCGTGGGCTCATCATCGACCGGAATCCCGGTGACCACTCCGCCGTCATCGGTGCTGATGATGTTGTTCAGCACTTCCTTCATCGATTTGTCGATATTGTAGAATCGGTCGATGGCCTCGGCGATCTGGCTGGCGCTCGCGAGCACGGGGCGCACGAACAGGCCGGTGTGGAAGCGCAGGTCCTCCAGTGCCGCGACATTCAGCGGGTCGGTCATCGCGACCGTCATGTTGCGGCCTTCGACGGCGATCGGAATGGCGCCGTACTTGCGCGCGACCTCCTCCTTCACCCGCAGCACGGCGTCTTCGTCGGGCGAGGCGTCATTGAGATCGATCAGCGGCAAGCCCAACTGGTGCTGGAGCGTCTTCAACACCTGCGGCTCGGTCACCAGTCCCATCTGGATCAGCGTCACGCCGAGCATCTGGCCCGAGCGCTTCTGCTGCTGGATGGCTGCTTCGAGTTGGTCGGGGGTGATCAGCTCCGCTTCGATCAACATGTCGCCGAGGCGCTTGTGCTGCTGTGACATGCCGAGATCCTTCCGAGGCTCGAGTCGGGCGGTGGAACAGTTCTACTCTGGGACGTTATCGGCGCGCGCGGGAGTGGACCTGAGGCTATTGTGGGGGTGTTGGCCCGGGCTTGACCGGCTGGCTATTGTCGGCCCTAGGGCCCCATGCTACGGTCGCTCGCACATGTCCAATCCCGTGTCCGACAAGCCTCTGAACGACGACCTCGATGCCCAGTCCAACGTCACCCTGCGCACGATTTCCGCGCTGGGGACGCTGACGTCAGAGGCCTTCCATGCCTCGACCCACTTCAATGACCTGCTCCGCGCGGCGAGCCGCCACTGCCGCCGCCTGGTCGGTTCGCGCCTGGCCAGGATCTGGATCGTCCGTCGCGGCGGTCTCCGGCTCGTCTCACGCGAATTCAGCGAGGAGTCCTCCGGCGCGCCGATCGAACGCCGCGTCGGCAAGGGCGAGGGGCTCGCGGGTTGGGCTGTCCTCAAGGAGCAGGCGGTCCGGCTTGCGCCCGGCGATGCACGGCCCGAGGTGCGCGGCACGCTCGAGCCCTTCCAGTCGGCGCTGGTGATCCCGCTGTTCCGCCGGGGCGAAGTGTTCGGCGCGATCGAGTGCATCGACAAGCTCGATGGCGGCGCCTTCGCCGATGCGGACTTCGACCGGCTCGAAATTGCCTCGGAGCATATCGCCTTCGCGCTCGACAATGCACTGCTGCTACAGGAGACGGAGCGTCGCGCGCTCGAGAAGGACGTGCTGCTCGAACTGTCGCGCACCATCTCGACGCCGCTCGATCTCGAGGGCGTCATCGAGGCGATCTTTAATGCCTTGCATCAGGTCGTCGACTTCGACGCCGCGGCCATCTACCTGGTCAACCGCAAGACGCACAAGCTCGAGCTGGTCAGCGAACTCGGCTACCCCGAAGGCTCGGACGAAGCGTTCCACCTGCAGGTCGGGCAGGGCATCGTCGGTTGGGTGGCCAAGACGGGCGAGCAGGTGATCGTGCCCGACGTGCGCACCGATCCGCGCTATGTCGCGGCGCGCACCGAGACGCGCAGCGAACTGGCAGCACCCCTGATCGTCGAGGGCCGCACGATCGGCGTGTTCAATCTCGAGAGCAACCTTGACGACGCTTATCACGATGGCCACCTCGAATTGGTGCGCGCCTTCGCGTCCCAGGCCGCGGTGACGATCGAACGCGCGCGCCTGACGCGCGAACTGCTCGAGCGCCGCCATCTCGAAAAGGAACTCGCGATCGCGCGCGAGATCCAGTTGTCGTTCCTGCCCAAGTCCGACCCCATCATTCCGGGCTTCGACGTGGCGGGAACCTCACGCCCGCATGACCAGGTCGGCGGCGACTACTACGACTTCATCCGCGTGTCCGAGACGCGCATGGGCATCGCCATCGCCGACGTCGCGGGCAAGGGAATTCCCGCCGCGCTGCTGATGGCGGGGTTCCGCATGAGCCTGCTCGCCGAGATTCGCAACGAGTTCGC
>JANLOX010000345.1:0-4054 GCA_031366795.1 Candidatus Eiseniibacteriota bacterium
GGGGTGACGCACCTCATCGAGATCGCCTACACGCCCGCGCTGGTCGAGCAGGCTCATGCGCTGGCGGCCCGGCACCCGAACCTGTTCCTGTGTGTCGGCGTTCACCCGAATGACGCGGGGAAGGTGGGCGAAGACTACCTGCCGCTGCTGCGGGACCACGCACGGCATCCGCGCGTCGTGGCGATCGGCGAGACCGGCATGGATTTCTTTCGCGACTACGCGCCGCGCGAACACCAGGAATGGTGGTTCCGCGCGCAATTGACGCTGGCCGATGACGTGGGGCTGCCGGTCGTGATTCACCAGCGCAGCGCCCGCGAAGACGTCATGAGCATCCTCGAAGAGGCGCGGCCCGCGGCGGGCGGCGTGCTGCACTGCTTCGACGATGGCCCGGAACTCGTGGAACGCGCCGCCGCGATCGGCTTCAAGCTGGGCCTCGGCGGCTGCCTGACGTATGGCCATGAAGCGCTCGACGACGCCGTGCGCATGGCGCCACGCGAAATGCTGCTGCTCGAGACCGACGCGCCCTACCTTGAGCCCGAACCGCGTTCCGCGCGTCGCAACGAGCCGGCACTGCTGTCCCGCGTGGTGCGACGGCTGTGCGAATTGCGCGGCTGGACGCGCGAAGAGGCAGTGCGCACGACGCGGGCGAATGCGAAGGAACTCTTCAGGCTGCCGATCGAGTTGTAACCGGGACAACTCCGGCCCGCGGCGTGGATCGGATCGCCGCCCACGGCCTGACGCTGGGGGTCAGCCGGCGCCGCACGGGCCTTCAGGCGGGCATCGCTGCTGCCGAAAACTCCGGAATGAGCCTGCCTTCCTTCTCACCCGCGTTGATCGCCCTGAGTCTCGTCACCGCCCTGCTGCCGGTCGCACTGGGCTTAGGCCTCATGCGCGCCCTGCGCCGCCGGCAACGCGGTGATGAACGCACGCGCACACGCCGCCTCGCACTGTTGATGCGCCGCCATGTGCGCCGCGGAACGCCCGGGAGAGTACTCGCCGAGGCCGTCAGCGCCGCCACGCCTGCGGAATTCTGGAGCGCGCTCGAAGCCGGTGTTCCTCGGCTCACGCGGGCAGAACGTCGCCGCCTCGGGGGACTGTTCGAACGAACGGATCCCGTCGCCGCTGAACGCCATGCGCTGCTGTTCGAATCGCCACTGCGCCGCGAGCTCGCCGCGCGACGTCTCGGTCTGCTGCCGTGCCCGCGCTCACGCCGTGCGCTGCGTTCGGCGATCGGCGCGTCCCCGGAACTCGTCGGCTACGCCGCGGCGCGATCGCTGGCGCGCGACGGCGACCTCCGCTCGCTCGATTGGGCACTCAGCCAGCCTGGGTTGCTACCGCAACGCACCGCGCGTGACTGGGCAGTATTGTTGCGCGCCTTCGGGCGTGGAGCGCTGCCCCGGCTCGGCGACGCAGTGCGCGCAGGCATTCAAGACACGCGCGTGCTCCGCGCCGCCGTGGAAACGCTGGGACTCGGCCGCCATGCCCCGGCGGCCGCCGCAATCGAGTGTCTCGTGCGCCACGCCGACGCCGAAGTGCGCGTCGCCGCCGTGCGCGCGCTCGGCCGCATTGCGACGTCACCGAATTCGCCGGTGCTGCTTGAAGCCTTGAGCGACACCGCATGGCCAGTGCGCGCGCAGGCCGCGTGGGCGCTCGGGCGCATCGGGCTCGAAGCTGCGGTGCCCGCGCTCTCGTCATGCCTCACGGATCGCGAGTGGTGGGTGCGCCGCCATGCGGCGTATGCGCTCGCAGGACTGGGGAACCGCGGAGCCGATGTGTTGCGGGTCGCAGCACAAGGCTCGCCCGACCGATACGCGCGGGATATAGCCGACGAAGCGTTGAGAGCGGTGAGCCGCAGCGCTTAAGGCGGGCGTCCGACGCGTTGCAATAGCACATTGCGGCGCACAACTCGTCCTGCAACGAGTCGCGCCCACGTCGCGCGGCTGTCCACGCAGACCGTTCGGTTCGCGCCAACTCGCGTTGCGACTCTCCCCGGGGAGAGTTGATTGACGCGCACTTCGAGCGCCCCGCATCACACCGGAGCCCCATCGCGGTGCTCCGAGCGACTGAAGTCCTGTTTCGTGGACCGCGGAACCAAGAACGCAAGCGCCTTGCGAACGCGCTCTTCGAGACTGGCTTCGGTGATAGTCTCGCAATGCGCAGCCGCCCGACGTGCGTCCTCGAGCCGGAAGCCGAGGGCTCGCAGCCAGGGCACAACGTCGAGTTCCTTGGCGCGCTGAGATGCGGACGCAGCTGCGGCTCGTTGCTCACGCGCGACCCGATGCGCCTCTTCGCGCTTGCCTGCATGAACTCAGCGCCAAACGTGCGCTCGGCCTCAAGCTGATTGTGAGTCCGGCAGCAGTCGCATCCCCGCCACGGTCGCTCGGCCACCCCGCGCGACTTCCTCGATGTGATCGAACTCGAGGAACTTGCGCTCCTCACATCGATGGCCCGCATCGCTCACGAGCGTGCACTGGCCCCCATCGCGCACCCACACCTCGCGCTTCACGTGGCCGGAATGTGGCGTGCGCTCTGGGTGGAACGACGCGTCGCGTTGGGCGGCCGCGATGTCGCCGCGAACTTGCGCTTCTCGAGCTTACCGATGAGCGCGTCGAGCGCGAGGTCGAGCACCTCGGCCAGGTCACCCGAAGGGAGTTGGTGGCTCAGCAAATCCTGTGCGTAACGCAGCTTGTCGTGCGTGCATCGGCTCACGGTGACTTGAAGCGCGAAGCGATCTTTCGACAACGGGGAGAACCTCGGAGGGGGTAGTGGCGCCTCGACCGTCCGCGAGGACAGTTGTTCGTCGAGTGCGGCGCCCACTGTCTGCGCAGACAGTTGCTCCTCGGTCGCAACCCCAACTCTCCCCGGGGAGAGTGGATCGCCCAGCATAGGCGGCGGCCCGGGGACGGCCCCCAGCTTCGCCGCGACATCCTGCTTCGGGAACCACTTCGCAATCAACTGCCCGAGCTCAGGCTCAACTTGCCCGCGGCCAGCGCCTCGAATAGGGCGGGATACTTTCGTGCCAGGCGGGCGACGCGAATGCGCTTGAGCACCGCCGGTTGCGTCAGCTCGAACACTTGCTCACAGAATGCGAGCATCGATGAATAGCCATCGTCGCGGTACGTCTGCCGCGCGTCGATCTCGCCGACATGGGCAACCGCCATGACCATTGCGTCGCTCTCATTGCGGTGAAAGAGAATTGCATCGCGGTGCAACACAGGCTTATCGAGATGATCCAGCGAGTAGCTCTTCATGACGACTCCGCGCGTGCAACAAAGTCGATCGCGGGGGCAATGGCTTCGAGGGTGATTGTAGCGCGAGGGTTTTCGGCGCACGGAGATGCGCCCAGGGCGCACAGAGCATGCCGACGCGAAAAATCCACGTGCCCAAGAGCGCGGGTCGTATGGCGCGCCGCGGTATGCGTGCAAGCGCGCGACTACGTGGGGATCATCGAGCTGGCCAGAGCGAGGTGCGCGAAGTGCGTCAAGCGCAAAATGAAAAAATTTCTCACCCCGGATTCCAATAGCCCCCGCGAGCGCCAGATGACGACATTCAGCCGTGATGCTTGCGGCGCTCACCATAGAGGGCTCGCCACTGGCTCAACTGTTCGCGCAGAAAGTCCGTTCACGCGGACTCGCATTGCGACTCTCCCCGGGGAGAGTTCGCCGGACATTTGCCTGACCTTCACCGGTATTGCAGCGAGACCACCACGTTCCTGGCCGGCTTGCTCGCGCGCGCTTCCGTCGCGACCCGGTACGGCATCCTCAATTCTCCCGATTTCGCGTCTCCCCGCGCTTATCCCTACACTGTCCGCATGAGCCCCGCCCCACGACGCCCCTCACGCGCCTCCAGCTACGTCCGCGAACGCGCAGCCCAGGAAAATTCCCCGAGTGGCCGCGTGCAGGACGCGCTCGCGATGCGCGGGTTGTCGCCGCGCAAGCGTTTCGGCCAGAACTTCCTGCTGCGCGAGGATCTCGCAGAGCGCATCGTCGACCTTTCGCGCGTGCGCGACGACGATGTCGTGGTCGAGATCGGCCCCGGGGCCGGCGCCCTGACG
>JANLOX010000358.1:0-26711 GCA_031366795.1 Candidatus Eiseniibacteriota bacterium
AGGTCGTCGTCGCGCTTGCGGCGAAAGGTGCGATCGCCCCGGGGGATAGCGTCTGATAACTTTTCCGCCCAGTTCATCCCGGAGAACGTACTGTCGATACACGCTGGCGACAGGCCCGCCGCATAGAGCCCGCCGACCACAGCGCCGACGCTGCTGCCGGCGACCACATCGATGGGGATGCGGTGCTTCTCGAGCGCCTTGAGCACTCCGATCTGTGCAGTCCCGCGCGCCCCACCACCGCTCAGCACGAGGCCGATGCGCGGGCGGTGAGTGGCGCCGGCCGCGACACTCCGTGGAGCGAACTGCGGCATCGCAAGCAAGAGGGCTGCGACGATGGCGAACCCTTTGCGGCTGCCGGGCGAGTTGCGCTTGATTGGGATCGTGTCCTCTGGGGTTGGCTTCAAGCATGGGACGATAGCACGGAGTCGCTCGGGGGGCAGGGAATGCGCGACTGCCGGGAAGCTCGGGTAACCCCCGCCCCGCGCAAATGTTACGCTGGCAATTCAGCCCAGTACTAAGCTGGCCCAGCGGTCAGTGTCGGCCCAGCTTGCCATCCCCCGAACAAAACTGGAGACTCTCGTGGACATCGACCCGATGGAACGGGTGGAAGAGGCGAACGACTCCGCCGACCGTAAGCAGTCCGCGGCGAACGCTCGGCTGAACACCTACGTCGCGTTGACCGTGGCATTGCTCGCCACATTCGTCGGCATCTGCAAAGTGAAGGACGACAACATCGTCCAGGCGATGCAGCAGGCGCAGGCCGACAAGCTCGACCACTGGTCGTTCTACCAGGCGCGCAACGTCCGGCAGGAGGTGGCCGAAGCGACCCTCGCCGAACTCACCGCAACCCGGGCCCATGCGACCCCCGCCGAGGCGGCGGCGCTCGACGCCGCGCTCGCGCGCTATCGGGCGCTTGCGGCGGACCAGGCGGCGAAGAAGGACACACTACTGCTGCAGGCGAAGGCGGACCAGCAGCATTACGACGCGCTCAATTACCGTGACGACCAGTTCGACCTGGCGGACACCCTCGTAGCACTCGCCATTTCGCTGCTGGCATTGACTGCGCTCACACACAAGCGTTGGCTTTACGGTTTCGCCCTCGCGCCCACGGGGCTCGGCGTGCTGATGGGGCTCGCGGGACTACTCGGGTGGCACATCCACCCGGATTTGATCATGCGGTGGCTGTCTTAGGCTTGCGCGCGAGCCTCGAGGCGAAGCCCGTCTTCAGCACGCGCAGGTAGTGTTCGACGTCATAGTCGCGCGGGTCGGTCTCGCTTACCGTGGTCGTCGCGAGATCAGTCGCGAGTCCCGCGGAACCATCGCATACCCGGTACACGCGGACACGTTCCCCGCGTCGCCAGTCGTGCCGCCCCGCCGCAAGCATCGCTTCATAAGAGTGCTCGCGGCGGCTTGCTCGTGTCTCGTGGTACCGGGACGGCGTCTTCGTGAGCCTCACGCGTGAGGACACATCGAAGGTCGAGTACTCACGCCGTCTCAGGGCATCCACCGTCTCGACGTACGCCTGCCTCACATTGCTGATGTCGCGGGCCAACAGCCGCCCGATCGCGCGCCGGAGGAATGCTTCTCCGAACGGCTCCGCGCGGCTCGAGCGGAATGCCACCCCGCGGAGCACCAGCTTTCCGTCGTACCCCAGCAGGGCGTAGTTCTTCGGCTCGTGCGACAGCATCGCGGCGTAGCGGCCTTCGAACTCCAGTTGCACGAGTGGCGGCAATAGTGCCCCGACCTCTGCCACTACGCGTCGCTCATCCTCTTCGGTCCAGCCGGCAGGCACCGCGAAGTACACACCATCGGTGTCCGCTTCGAGCCGCGTCACGCCGCGGGCCAGCAGTTCGCGGCACATCAAGTCGAGCGTCTCACGCCCGCGCCGCGTCACTTCGTTGGCGGCGTGAACATCGGCGAACCGCGTGAGACCACCCGCGGCCATGTACCCGTAGGCCGTGTTCACCACGAGCTTCATCGCCGCGGACATCGCTTGGTGCGTGAACCGCTTGGCCGACCCCGCGGGCGCCAGCTTCGCGGCCGCTTTCGCTGCCAGGCGTCGCTCGACCAAACCGTCCACCCAGAGGTCTAGGTAGCCCTGGTCCAGGTCATCGCGCCCCGCCGCGCCGCTCGAGACAACCCGGCGGGCGTATGCCAGCCGCTACTACGCAACGGTCCCTCACTTCCCCGTGCACCAGCTGGTCAGCGGGGCGGACGTGCGCAGGGCGCTGCTCTCGCGCTAGCCCCCGTGCGAGCGGGCGCTGCAGGATGCGAACCTGCTACGCTGCGCGTTGTGCGTCCGCTCCCCGAGACATTCCGCCGCTACATCGCCATCGGTGACAGTTCGACCGAAGGTCTCGGTGACCCCATCCTGGACGGCAGCGGGGGCGGCTGGTCGCGGCGTCTCGCGGATCGCCTCGCCCTTCGGGGCGACCTCGCCTACATGAACTTAGGGTCAAGTGGCCGCACCACGCGCGAGATCAAGGACGAGCAGTTGGCGCCGGCACTCGCCTTCGCGCCGGATCTGGTGACGTGGTTTTCGGGCACGAACGACGTCATCCGCCCAAGATTCAAGCTCGAGGAAGTGCTGGCCGACATGCGCGAGATCCAGCACGCCTGCGTCGCGAGCGGCGCCACCACGCTGACCTTCACCCTGCCCGACCTGACTCCGCTATTACCCATTGCGAAGCTGCTGGCCCCGCGCATCCAGGCGATGAACGCCGGCGTTCGCCGCCTGTGCGCCGAGTCCGGGACACTGCTGGTGGATTTCGCCGCGCACACGCCCATCGCGATCGACCCGCGGCTGTGGTGCGAAGACCGGATCCACGCCAACACCGCCGGCCACGAGCGCATCGCCGACGCGCTCGCCGAGGCGCTTCGCTTGCCGGGCTCGAGCAACACGTGGCGTGAGCCGCTGCCTGCCGCCCCAGCGCTCACCCGGTGGGAGCGCGTGCGCCTTGAGACCACGTGGGCACGACGTCACCTGCTACCGTGGATCTGGCAGGGCATCTCAGGCGGCGGGGATTCACACCCCACCGCGGAGAGACTCGAAGCCCCGCCCCTGACGAATTACTCGAGCACCACGAACCGCCCGCGCTGAACGATGCCGCCGAACTTCGCCCGGTAGAAATAGATCCCGGAAGGGAGCATGGCTTGGGCCCCGAGCAGGAAGCGATGAGTTCCGGCCGCCGCCTGCGACTCGTCCGTCACGACGCGGACCACTCGCCCGGCAGGATCGAACAACTCGATCCGCAGCGGGCCCGCCTTCACCATCGACAGCGCCAACGTGGCCTCGCGACGCATGGGGTTCGGGTAGACCATAGGCAGCGCATATTCGATGGCGACCGGCTGCTCTTCCATCGAGGGCTGAGACGCCAGCACGGTGGCCGGCGATGACGGCGCCGCCAGCATGATGGACACATCGTCCACCAAGAACGTCTCCGCGGTGTAACCCGACGCCGGCGTGTCCGTGATCGCGAGCGTGAGAGTCGATCCCGCCTTCTTCACGACATAGTCGACCGTCAACTTCTGCCAGGTACTGGAAAGCGCGAGCGCCGTCGAGTTCAGGTTCGTTCCCTGCCGCACGCCGCTCAAGAATTCACCCACCACGAGCCTGGCGTAGCCATAATTCGCGGCGGACTTCACCCATGCGGTCAGCCGGTAGATGCCGCCCGCGCCCGTGACCGTTGTCACCCAATTCGGGTTGTCGTCGCAGCCGAACGGGGCGCTCGAGGCGGAACCCTTCAGCTGCAACGAGTAGCTGCCGCCGTGCCCACCCGCAAGACGCGACAACACCGACGTCCCGGACGGGGCCCAGCCGTGCGTATCGACTTCGAATGTGCCGTTCGTGCAGAGGTTTGAGGTCGGGGGCGGCAGCAACTCGACCGTGATGTCATCCACCACGAACGTTTCTTTCACCACGGCAGGCAGGTCGAGCAGCTTGATTTGGAACGATGCGAACACCTGACTCGAGAGGATTTCCACCTGGACCTGCTGCCATGCGGTGCTCAAGACCACCGTGGGCGATGAGAACAACAGTACCGCTCGCCCGCCACTGATCCCTGAGGCCTGGATGCGCGCCCTTCCGTGCCCCGCATCCGAGCGCACCCACGCGCTGACGCGATAGCGGACGCTCTGGCCGTTCGCCATCGCCCGCCAGGCCGCGGAATCGCTCGCGCTCATGACCCGGGGCGTCCCGGCCATCCCGAACTCCTCCAGGCTGTTGGGCCCGGTCAGCTTGAGTCCATACGTCGAGCTTCCGTGACCCGGCGAGACCCTCGCGAGCACCGCATCCTCGAAGGGGTTCCACCCCGCGTAGCCCGTCTCGAAGCTGGCGCTCGCCAACAATCGGTAGTTGGAGGCGAACGTTGCGATGACGCTGAGGTTCGCGTTCACGTTCAGGTCCGCGCGCGCCGCGGTCAGCACGCCGTCGCTCCAGCTCACAAAGTGGTAGTTCGCGTTGGCGACCGCGGTGACCTGTGTGCCATTGGCGCCGTAGTTCACGGTCTGGGACGCCGTGCCGGTGAGGGTGCCGTTCGCCCCTGCCGCGTAGCTCAGCGTGTAAGTATTGATCGCGAACGTCACGGCGATGGCGTGGTTCGCCACGACATTGGTGAACGTGTAGCTGGTCGCCGCCGCAACGGCCACGGCATCCACCGTCAGCGTGGCCACGTGGTAGTTCGCTGCCGGCGTCAACGTGTACGCCTTCGTCCCGCCTGCGGTCACGAGCGTGGCGCCCAGCGGTGAGATCGTGCCGTTCGCGCCGGCCGATGAGGTGATCGTGTAACCATTGATCGCGAACGTCGCGCTGATCGTGTGATTGGCGATCACCTTGATGAACGTGTAGCTCGTCGCCGGGGCCACGGCCACGCCGTCCACCGTGAGCGTGGCAACGGTGTAGTTGTTAGCGGGAACGATGGTGAATGCGCGATCCCAGCCGTAATTGACAAGCACCGAGCCGGTCGGCGAGATCGATCCATTGGAGCCCGTCGAAGCGGCGATCGTCAACTGGTCGAGCGCAAATGTCGCGGCGATGGTGTGAGTGGCCTGAACGTTGGTGAAGGTGTAGCTCGTCACCGTTCCGGCTGAGACGCCATCCACCAGCACGCTGGCCACATGGTAGTGCAGCGCAGGCGTGATGGTGTAGGCCTGCGTTCCGCCGCAGTTCACGTTGGTGATCGCATTCGGCGAGATGGCGCCGCTGGCACCCGCGGACGCCGTGATCGCGTACGGCGTGATGGCGAACGTCGCGATGATCGCGTGATCGGCCGTGACATTGGTGAAGGCGTAGCTCGTCACTGCCCCAACCGGGACCGCATCCACCGACACGCTGGCCACCGAGTAGCAGGCGGCAGGTACGATCGTGAAGGTCTGCGATCCCCCCCCATTCACCACCACGGGCCCGGACGGCGAGATGGAACCGTTGGCACCCGCGGAGGCCGAGAGCGTCCAGGTGTTGATGACGAAGCTGGCGGCGATCGCATGGTTCACCGTGACATTGCTGAACGTGTAACTGGTGACCGCGCCGGCCGAGACGCCATCCACGAGCACGTCGAGAACGTGGTAATTGGCAGCCGGAGTGATCGCATAGCCCTGCGCCGCGCCATGGTTCACCGTGGTCGTGCCCAGCGGGCTGATGCTGCCGTTGGCACCCGCGGACGCGGTGATCGTGTGCGTATCGATCGCGAAGCTCACGGCAATGGTGTGGTTCGCGGTCACGTTGATGAACGGGTAGCTCGTCGGGGCGCCCACCGAAACACCATCGACCAGCACATCCAGCACGTGGTAGTTCGGATTCGGGGTGATCGCGAATGTCTGGCTGCCACCGTAACTGACAGCCGTCGCGCCCAAAGGCGCAATGGTGCCGTTGGCTGCGGCCGATGCGGTGATCGTCCGGGTATCGATCGCGAATGTCGCCGTGATCGACTGGTTACCACTCACGACCAGGTTCAGCGGGTTCGTGGCGCTCGTGACATCGCCGCTCCAACCCACGAAGTGCCAGTGCGCGGCGGGCGTCGCGGTCAATTGGACCGGGGTTCCGTTGATGTAGTTCGCCTGGTCGGGGCTCTTCGCGACCGTTCCCGATCCCACCGTGGTGATGCTCAGTCCAAAACTGGGATTGTCCACGACACGCAACGCGAAGTTAGCCGGCGGGCTCCCACCAAAATCGTAGAAGTTGCCATCCTCCATGTAGAGATCATGGCTGACGCCGACGGAGGGGCTGCCATTGAGGAGCAGCCCGGCCGTGGTGCTGCTGAACTCGACGCCGATCCAGATGTCCGCTCCCACCACCGGTGCATCCGGCAATGGCACCGAAACGATATGCCGGCCCGTGGTGAGCCCGGCGACGGTGTAGGTCCCCAGCAAAGGCGTGGCGGCGAGATCCAACCCGCTCGGGTTGCCGTAGATCCGGACCGTGGCGAGAAACGTGCTCACCGCGGAAGGCTCGTAGTACTCGAACGTGACCGTGTCGGGCGAACCTCCGGCGGTCAGGTGAAGGTCGTCGAGCGATTCGTGGCCACCCTGCCCGGCGTAATACACCAGCGCAGCAGCGCCGGTATTGTCGAACAATGCCGTGGCCGCTTGCGCCAGGTTCGGCTGCGCCGACAGCGCGCGAGCCGGCGCCACGCCCAGCGCACTCGTCCTCGCGACGGGTGCCGGCGACGCGTGGGCAATCGCGGCCAGGGCGGCGACGCCCAGAATCGTCGCCAACCCCGCCATCAGCTTTGCCACGCGGGCCTGGGTATTAAAGCCTTGGTCCCGCTGCGCCGACCTCATCGCACCACCACCATGCGCCGCGTGCTCGAGAACGACCCGGCCGTCATGCGGCAGAAGTAGACGCCGCCGAGCATTCCGCGCGGCTCGATCGTCACGTCGTACCAGCCCGGCGCCTGCATGGCGTCGACGACCTTGCGCACGCGCCGTCCGCTCACATCGAACAACTCGAGCCGGACGTGGGCGGCACTCGGCAGGCCGTAACGGATTGTCGCCACGCCGTCACCCACCCATGGATTCGGGCGGCTCTGCGCGAGGTCGAACGTTGCCGGCAGCCCCAGCGTCGCGATCACCACGCCATCCGACTTGAGCGCCACCGGCGCCGTCGTGGATCCGATCACGGCATCCGCGTCGAACGTGGCGGCTCCGAGCACCTGGTAGACCTTTCCGGTGGAACGGTCGAGTGCTTCGAAGTGCACCGTCTCGCCATGCGGCTGGTTGCTCCGCACCATCAGGAACACGTAGGTCTTGCCGAGTGCTGCCACGGTGACCGGTCTGGCGACACCGCGGATCTCCCCATTGACGAGCGCCGCGATCTCGCACTGCGGTCCGACCGGGATACCCGAGAGCTGCGCGGTCACCACCATGTCGTACTGGTAGGCGTAGTCGTCGACACTCCAACCGGGCAGGTCGACCGGAGTCACTGTCGTGGCGTTGGTGCTCAGCTGCTGCACACCCAGCGGCGCGATGTCCTCGCCCGCAGGGAGCAATCCTGCGACAGCGGCGACGTCGTTGTAGATGTACTGCGCATCCGCCGCGTTGGAGCGGTACATCGCATAGCCGACGCCCGGCGCCATGCTGGCCAAACTTCCCGCCCAGCTCGACGCGCTGAATTCGGAGAACGCCGTTTGGCTACGCAGGATGTCCGTGGTGGCGGCAGTGGTGTAGTTGATGAGTGCTGAGGGAACGGCGCGCGCGTCATCCGGCGTGTAGCCGATCCAGTTCCAGCCCTTCTTGACCGGAATCGGGTACAGGCTCGGTAGCACCCGCGCGCTCTCGTAGCGGATCTCGCCCCCCGCGGCCGTCTTGATGCGGTAGCTCCGCGTGATGCCGAGTGTGTCGAGCGTGCCGATCCAGCCGGCCGTGGCGTCGAACACCGCGATCTTGCCATCCTGCGCCTTCACCAGGTCGCCCGGCGTGGGCACGAGATTGCTGAGCACCGCAGCAACGGTGCGATCGTCCTGCGCGCTGGGCCGCCGGTTGAGCGAGAACCAGGTCCAACCCGCATTGACCGGGATGACCTGTTCGTTCGCCGCCGAGGGTTGGCGCGTGCGGATCTCGAGGGCGCGCCCGTAGGCGCCGTAGGTGGTGTCCGCGAGGAACTTCACGGTCTTGTCGGTGGCCGTGTAGGTCTTGGACGTCCTCGAGTCCCAGACGCGGAAGCGAATGCGCTCGAACGCCGGCGGCTTCCCGTAAACGGTGAGGAAATAGCGCCAACCATCCGCCACCAATTGCGGATGCGCGATGCCGCGCACCTGGTCGCCGACGAATGCAGCGAGGATGTCGTCGGGCGTCTTCGAGGAATCCGCGTCGATGAACACCTTGGCGCGGATCGTCATGCTCTGTTCGTAGTCGGCCGCGTTGAGCGACCACGTCGGCGGCACCCGCAGCACGTTCACATGCACATGGAGCAGGGCGTTGCGCGCGAAGGTGGGTGGAACCGTAATGGCCGTCGCGGTGATCGTGGTGTCATACGACCCGATCGCCGTCGTCGGAGTGATCCGGAACGCGACATTCGCCATGCTCTTCGCCGGAATGGTGTCGGTCGCCACGGCCTCCGCCGTGAGCCACAGCGGCAACGCGCCCAGCGTGTAGCGCACCGGCTGGCTCAGGCCGTTCACGAGACTGGCCGCCACGCGGCCGCCACTGCCATAGGCCGCATCCTGCGAAACGGCCGTTTGCGCCCAGGCAATCTCGCCCTGGCGCACGGTGAAGGTCCACGACCGCGTGCCGAACGCATTGCCGACCTTGTCGCGGATGCCCGTCACGGTAGCCCGCAACTGCTGGCCTTCGTATGCGCCCAGGTCAACGGTCGGCGTGATCACCACGGTACGGCCATTGCAGCCTTCCGTCGCGGCGATCGCCTGCAACGGACTCACCGCTTCCAGGTGCACGGTGGCGCCATTGGCCGAGGCGCAATCGATATCCTCGTTGAAGGTGACTGAGATGTCCTCGCCCAGCGACAGCGTGCCGTCGGCAGGCTGCGGAGTGCCGAACACCTGCGGTGCTGCGCGGTCGATCACGCCGGAAGCCGTCCCCGAGAAGTTGCGGGCGTTCTCTCCCCCGCCGCAGCGCGTGAAGGCGCGCACTGAGTAGCTTCCTTCCGGCACTCCCGGCATCGACCAGCGAATACTGACGCTCTGCGGATTGCCCTGGGCGTCTCGCGGCACCGCGGCCGCGGGCACCTCGGCGCCGACCGGCAGCCACTGATCCGTCCCGGCGCGCTGGTATTCCGCGCCGACGGAAATAAGGCTGTCCTTCTCGCTGATGGCGAGCTGGAAATTGGTCAGGATCAGGTCGAGCGAATCCGCTCCCGCCCCGACCGACCAGCCCGGCTGCGGCCGTAGCAGCGAGATGTCGCTGCACGGCGCGTCGAATGCGACGTTGACCTTCACCGTATCGGCGAGGTGCAACGGCCCACCATTGCGGAACAGGTCGTACTCGCACGGCGCCATGATCGCGATTTCGATGTCGTCATAGAAGTAACGCGTCGGCCCGCGTTCGATGGTCATGGTGGCCTGGCGCGTCTCCCCCGGGTTCAGGAAGAACGACAATCCGGCAGGCAACGTTTCACCATCGATCTTGATGATCGCTCCACCCGGGTTGCTCTCCTGCAGCGGCAGCACCAGGTACTCACGCAGCGATCCCGATTGGCTGTCATTCGTCATATTGAGCGTGAACACCGCCGGTGAGCCGATCGGCACCGAGTTGCGCACCGGCGGCTCCACCGTCATGAGCGGTCCGTCGACCGGCTGGCTGTGCGGCTGGCCCGTGCGCGCCAACCGCCACGGCTCCCACGGGCACGAACTGGTGCCACCCACGAGATCGAAGATCGGCGTGCCGTAGAGGAGGTCCTTCTTCACGTTGACGCTGAACACGTCGCCGATGTCGTCGTCCGAGAGCGTATAGCCCGAAGTCCGCGAGCTCGAGACCGTTCTCGAACCGCCGCGCTCGTAGGCGAAGTCGAGCTCGGTGACGAACTCGCCTTCCGCGCCATTGCCCGCGAACTTGAAGTCAAAGCTGTGCGCGATCTCGGCCTTGGTGAAGACCTTGACCTTCCAGCTCGAAGCGCGGCTTTGATCGACCGTCTCGCTGTATGAGTACTCGGCACCCGCGCTGAACGAACGGTTGCGGTCCAGCGGTGCGATGCGCGTGAGCGAATCGTTCATCGCCAGATGCTGCTGCCAGTTCTCCTTGGCCGCGGTGAACTCCGCGTTATTCGCGGGGCTCAAGCGCGCCAGCTCGTCGAGCTGCGGAATGATCGTGTTGCGGATGTGCCAATCGGTGTAGCTGTAGACCGACTCCACCTTGTCGACACCGAGCGTGACTTCCACCGACGTCTTGACCTCGCAGTTTTCCACGCGCACCACGTCGGTCTTGGCGAACAGCAGGTTCAGCGCGAGGCCGACGTAGACGTCGCCATCGCGGCCGATGAACAGGTTGTCGGCGGAGGTCTTGAACTCCTGCGTCGTCTTGGCGCAGATCTCGAGTTCATCCTCCTGCGTCGCTTCGAAGCCGACCTTGAGCCCCCCCGTCGTGTTCAATTCGGCCGTCGTCGGCAGCATGACGAACAATCCGGCAAGGATGTCGAGGCCGAAGTGGACCTTGAACTTGAACTGCTCCGAGACCCCTTGCATGCCGAGATTCGTGATCTTGGTGCAGAACGAGGAGTCCTGTCCCACGTAGCTGAACGAGTGATCCCCCGGCGGGTCATGCAGCACGAGCAGCGGAATGCCCTGCGACTCGGCCGTGAACGTGGCCGTGCGCGGACGCTGCCCGGTGACGATGGCCCACTGGATTTGCGTGACCGGCTCCTGGCCCTCGACTTCGGCCACGGCCGTCAGCGACTTCTGGTAGGAGCGATCGTGCCCGAGCGCATCGACACGGCCTTCGAAGATGTTCGGCTTGTTGGCCGCGGTTACGTAGAGCTTGCGGCCGTTGGCCGTCTGGACCATGGCCTCGCCATTTTTGATCATGAGGACGACGGGCGTGCGCTCCTGGTCGATGATCTCGTCGAACACGGTGACCGTACCCGTATCGACGGGGCAGCGGCCGAGCGTCGGGCCGTAGTCCTCGAACACCTTGATGGTCATCGGGAAGCGCTCGGTCTGGTTGATGACCGGAACACCGAGCGTGCAATTGGGATCGACGTCGGGCAGGCCCGAGATTTCGACCGCGAGCGGTGCGCGGTACTTGAAGTCGAGCGTCTGGTCCGCCGTCGACAGGTCCACTTCGCGTGAGCCCAGGTTGTCGAAGAACTGGATCACCTTGGCGCGGTCGAGCCCTGCCCCCACGCCCGTCACGTTGGTCACGCGGGCGAAGAACTTCATCGGCGGCAACGCTTCGAGATACGCGCCTGCGGCGGAGATGGTCCGGCTGTAGCAGCGGTCCTGGCTCTCGATCGCGATCGTCAGCGTGCCGATCGGGATGTTGCAGCCGCCCGCCACGTTGCCCTCGAGATGGCGGACCGTGACATCGCTGAAGTTCTGGTTGCCGAGATCTCCCGCCACGTCCGTCAGGTTGACGATCGCCGGGGAGAACGTGTGATTGGCCGCGCGCGCCTCGAGCGTGTGATTGCCGGGCGGCATGGGGACCGCGTAGCGGCCCGAGACGTCAGTCGTGCCGCGCACCACGCCGTCGACGTAGATCTCGACATTGGCCGCGAGGCACGAGGTGTTCGCGTAGCTGACGATGCCTGAAGCGGTGAACGAGGTGATGTCGATGAAGCCGACCTCGTTCTGGACCGGGTTGCCGGTGGACAGCGTGATCGTCTTGAACGCCGGGTTGAACTGGTGACCCTCGATCACCGGCGTCACCTTGAACGTCGTCGAGGTGCCGTAGCGAATCCTCGGCAGGACGTAGTTGCCCTGCCCGTCGGACACCGCGAACACCGTGAGAGGAGCCGCATCGGGAATCCAGTGCGAGCCACCGGTGAGACGGCCGTAACGATTACCCACCGCGTCCTCGGCGCCGGCCCCCTGGTAGGCATCGAGGGGCCAATAGGCCAGGAGCGCGTGCTCGTTTCCGACGAGTACGAGGCTCTTGCTGTCGTTCACTTCACTGCCCGGGAGAATCCGGGCCCACACGCGAATGTCGTCCATCGCGCCCGAGAGTCCCGCGCCGAATGTGAGTGCGCCGATGGAGTCGATCTTTGCGGCCGCCGCGAGCGTTCCGGTGAACGCGAGCTGGCCGTCCTTGTAGACATGCAGCGACCCACTCGAGCGGGTTCTGTCGATCGCGACGTGATGCCAGCTGCCGTCGTTCACTGGGACACCAGACGCCAACGACACTCCGTTCACCAGCACGGTGAGGTTGCCCGGGTTGATCACCGAGAACGCATCCGAAGTGGTCGTGGTCGAGTGCCGCAACAGCACGGCGGTCGTGCTGGCCTCATGGCCGCGATACCAGAACTCGACCGTCAGCGAATCACCGAACACGCTACCGTTGGGCACGGTCAAAGTGCCGCCGGAACCATCGAGCAACAGAGCACGGTTCGGCGGGGGATCCAGTGTGACCTGCGCGCCGCTGACGCCTGCGCCCGCGATGGTTGAGACGCGCCCCGTGATGTTTCCGTCCGGCGGACGGCGGCCAAAGTCGCAGCTCGACGCGGTCTCGACGCCGTTGCTCAACAGCGCGGAGACGCAGTATTCACTCGTCCTGCCCGGCTCCGCGTCGAAGTCGACGTAGCTGCGATCGTTCGCCGCCGTCGTGGTGATCAGCGTGCCGTCGCGGTAGACATTGAATCCCGTCTCGGTGCTGAAGTTGTCCGACCAGGTGATCTGGACCTTGTCCTTGTAAGTTCCATCCGTGGCCGAAACCACTGCCGGACCGTAGATCGTCGGGTCGATCAGGATCTCCACCGCACCGGCCTGCGAGGCCAGGCCATTGACCCTGAGGTCCGCACCCGCGGCGAGCACCTTGTCCATGACCTTGACGGATGCACCGAGGCCGGTGGAAAGGCCATCC
Source organism: Candidatus Eiseniibacteriota bacterium (assembly GCA_031366795.1). Taxonomy (GTDB): domain Bacteria; phylum Eisenbacteria; class RBG-16-71-46; order RBG-16-71-46; family RBG-16-71-46; genus JANLWK01. Next base: position 12,961 of record JANLOX010000358.1, read on the forward strand.
GAACTCTGCACCTGGCGACGGACCCACGTGCCGCTCTGGCGCGTGAACAGGTAGGTCACGCCTCCCTGCGGGGTACCGGGGCAACCCACCATGATGCTGTCGCCGCGGATCGAGACGGACTGGCCGAAGCGCTCACCTACGTTCCCGCCCACGGGCCGGAGCGTGGTCTCGAGGCTCCAGACCCCGGCGCCGTCGCGCACATACACAAACGCGCTGCCCGAGCCCTGCGCGCTGAGCGGGTCACCCACCACCGCGCGAATGCCGCTGATGGTGACCGCGACGCCGAAGTAACCCGTGGCACTTGCGGGGTTCGGCAGCGCCTGCGTCTGTGCCCAGGCACCCGCGGCATTGGCCCGGTAGATGTAGGCCGCAGGAGCAGGACTGTTGCTGGGCGCTCCGACAATGATGGTGCTATCGGACACCGCGACGCTGCTGCCGAAGTAGCGACTGTTGGCGAATGGGCTCTCTCCGAAGCGCTGCGCCTCGACCCACGAGGTTCCCGACCGCCGGAAGATGCGGATGCTCGAGTTGGACCCGTCGCCCTGGGGACTACTGGCCCCATTGCCATCCACACGGGAACCCGTGCCCCCCACCACCGCCCATTGGCTATTCATGTCCACGGAGGCCACGCCCTCCATGCCCGTTACCGTCTGGGCGACGGACCACGTACCGGTCGAGGGATTGCGCTCGATGAAGTCGAACAGGCTGCAGCCGCCGGTACCTGCGTCGCCGCAGATGCCCGCCGATCCATTCGGCCCGCTCTTCTTGCCGGTATGCGCGACCAGCGCACTATTGCCATAGAGCGCAACCGATCCGCCGATCGAGCCCCCGATAAACCCGGCCAGCGTAAGGCGGCTGTTGGGGTAACCGGGGCTACCCACGAAATTCGCACCGAAGATCTTTTCGAGGACATAGATCGAGTCCTGACGCACGAACACGGTCACGCGAGCATCCTGGACATTCTGGCCGACGCCGTATCCCTCGAGGTTGGAGCCGGGCAAGCCGACGATGATCCGTGTCCCGTCCCCACCAATGCTCCTGCCGAAGTGGTCCTGGTTGAGCGCCTCGCTCCCCGCGCCGATGCGGGTGCGATTGGTGAACTGCTCGCTCGCCGTGGGATCAGGTCCCGCCGGCAACACGGTTCCGGTATCGCACACGTTGTCCGACGAATCGGCCGCGTTCACCGCGCGCACACAATAGTTGTGGCTCGTGCCAGAGGCCGCCGAGTTGTCGGTGAAAGATGTCGCATTTGCCGCCGCCGTGCCGAACACCACGCCGTCACGCGAAATACGATAAGCCGTCTCGCGCGTGGACTGGTCGATCCACGCCACGACGACGCGATCGGTGTACAGCGCCGAGGCGCTGACCGAAGCCGGCGGCAGGATCGAGGTGTTGCCCACATCCTTGCCGGCGAGTGAACGGCCGACCAGCACTCCCGCCACCGAGTCGACGGCAAACACGGAATATTCGTACGCCGCGCCGAAGGTGATCGTCGAATCGATCATCTGGTTCGAGTTCGGCGGCAGGATGGCGACGCGCGAGGAATCGTTGGTCGCGAGGTTGCGGCGCCACACGTGGTAGGCCTCTTCGTAGCGAGAGTTGTCCACCCACGAGACCACGATCTTGTTCTCGAACTTGCCGTCGGTCGCATCGACCAGCGTGGGCGCCAGGATCGCACGGCTTCCGGCATCGACCGTCGAGTCCGATTCCGTCGTGTCCGCCTTGCCCACTCCATAGGCCTGGAACGCCGTGACGAAGTAGTCGTACTGCTGCCCGGGTACTCCCGTCTGGTCATCGTAGGCGTTGGCATCCGCGGGGCGCAGGGTGAGCCGCTGCAACGGGCCGCTGGCGCCGGACAGCCGGCGATACACGAAGTAGCCGCTCTCGATCTCGGAGCGGTCGGTCCACGAGACCGTCACGTGATCCTCGAACTCGTTGTCGGTGGCCTTCACGCCCGTCGGCACGGCGATACGGCGGAAGCCGTTGTCCGTGGTCACCGGCGATTCCACACCCAGCGCGGTGACAGCGGTCACGGCGTAGATCGAGCTGACGCCCGAGGCGCCGCCATCATCCGAGTACGTCCTGCGCTCGCCCGAAACGGAGCGGATGAACACGCCACCGCGATAGAGCTTGAACAGCACCGCGGACGAGGAGGTGCTCTCCCACGTCAGGTCCACGCGATCCTCGAACGCCCCATCGGTCGCCGTCACCGACGCGGGCGCGATCACTACCGCGCGCTGGCCGTCGTCACAGATGGGAGTCGAGCGTCCGCCCTTGTTGCTGAAGGCGACCACGCAATAGGTGTAGAGCTGCCCCGGCTGGCCATTCGGGTCGTCGAATGTCGTAGCGCCCGCGCCGAGATTCGCGACGAGGATCGAGTCGGTGGTGCTCTTCGGCATGCGATAGACGAGAAAACCGTCTTCAGTGGTTGAGGTATCGCGCCAGGTTATGGTGACCTTGTCATCGAACGTACCATCGGTCGCGGAAACCCGCGCGGGTGCTGGGAGCACGCCGATGCCGCCGAAGTCGCAACCGCGCGCCGACTCGCGCGCCGAGCCGTCGACCGCGGCCACGCAGTACTCGTAGGCGGTGCCATTGACGGCCGTCAGGTCGTCGAACGTCGTGGCGCCCGCGGGAAGCGTGATGCGCAGCGCTCCGTTGCGATACACGCGGTAGTTCACCTCAAGGGCGGTGTTGTCCACCCAGGTGATCACGACCTTGTTCGGGTCTTGCCCATCGGTGGCCGACACCAACAACGGCGCTGCGATAAATGCGCTCTGGCCGTTGTCGGTGAGTACTGCGGTGGTGTCACCCGCCGCATCGAACGCGGCGAGGCTGTAAGCGTAGGTTGTACCCGCGACTGCGCTGCTGTCTTCGTAGGCCTCGACATCGGGGGCGGTGTTCGCCAGCAGGACGCCATTACGCCGGATCCTGTAACCCGCCTCGATGCTCGAGCGGTCCGACCATTTGAGTTGGACGAATTTCTCGAACGTCGCGTCGGAGGCCGAGAATCCCGTCGGCCGGAAGATGATGCGATTGCCGTCGTCGCAGCGGGCTGCCCCTTCGGTGTTCGCCATGTCGAGCACCGTCACGCAGTACGTGTAACGCACACCCGGGATCCCGGTGGCATCGGCGTAGAACGAGTCGTCCTGCGACGCGACGCGGATCAGCACATTAGATGTGGGCAACTGGGTGGACAGGCGGCGGTAGATCTTGAACAGGTAGGGACCGCCGGCAACCGGGGCCCAGCGGATCTCGGAGCGGTCCTCGTAGGTGCTGTCGGTGGCGGTTACGAACGCCGGCGGCGCGATCACCGTCGACGAGGCGACGATGCCCGGGGCGCCACTCTGGAGATCCTGCTTCGCGACGACTCCAACCAACGTCGGGTCAACCGGCTTGGCCGCGGCGAACGTCGCGCTGGCGTCGCTCACGCGTTCGGCTTCGGTCCACTCGGCGTCGGTCTGCCGGTAGCGTGCAATCACTCCCCCGTCCGCAACCACACTGACGACGCCATTCTCGATCGCGACCCGGGAACCGAAACGGTCGCCCACCGCCCCACGCGGTGTCAGTCGGCTCGTCAGGTTCCACGTACCCGCGGTGCGCACATAGATGTAGGCCGCTCCCCTCCAGCCTTCATCCCAGGGCGCGCCGACGACCAGCGTGTTGCCCGACACGGCCACCGAGCTGCCGAATCGCGCGAATCCACCACGCGAAGGCGGCGTCAGCGTGGCCGCGAGCACCCAGCTACCGCCCGAACGCTGGTACACCTGCGCGGCGCCGCGGAAGCCGTCAACCGACGGTGCGCCCACCACGGCCCAATCACTTTCGGCCGTCCGGTCAAACGAATGGCCGAAAGCAGCTGCAGCCGCGGAGGTGGGGCTCGAGTCGCCGGCGATCGCGATGAAGATCGCCAGGACAGCGGCTCCAAGGATGGGCAGGGTGCGGGCAGTGGGCCGAGCAGGCATGCAGAACTCCAGATAGAAGAGAGAGTGGGGGGACCATGCTGTTGACGAAGTCGCGGGGGGCTGGGGCAAGCAAACCGCGATTCCAATGATGGGGCAAGCGGTGCGGCATACTAGACCGTGCCAGCCAACGTTGCACTGAAAAATGATTTACGGCGCAGGCGCGAGCTCCTCGATCGACATGAGTTTACCACCAGACAACTCTGCGATCCCACAGCGCGACGCCGAATTTCCTTAAACACGCGGCGGACCGCGCTTCCGGAACCCTTCGCTCACGCGACAATCACCCCGGCACCTCCCCGTGTTTGCGCCTCCAGCGGTCAGCAGTACTTTCCCTCAGACCTGATCAACGCGCTGCTGCCTGGCGGCGATTTAGCCAACGATCGCTTCGTGCAAGGCACGATTACCTCGTTCGCTGGACACCACCTCCCGCCGCTCCCCGAATTCGCCTGACCCGAGGATCCCCGATGCTTCAATCCCCACGCGTCGTACTCGTCACCGGCTGCTCCTCCGGCTTCGGCAAAGCGCTCGCCGAAGCGCTCCACCAGCGAGGGGACCGCGTGTACGCGACGCTCCGCACGCCGCTCCCCGCTGCGTCAAGTGATGGGCCGCACTATTTGCGCATGGATGTCACCGATGATGCGGCGGTAGCGGAGGGAGTCGCGACGATCCTGCGCGAAGAAGGTCGCATCGATTGCTTGGTGAACAATGCAGGCTTCGGCATCTCGGGCGCGATCGAGGACACGACCGTCGACGAGGTACGCACGCAACTCGACACCAACTTGCTCGGCACGCACCGGTTGGTTCGCGCCGTGCTGCCCACGATGCGGGCGCAGCGCTCCGGCCGCATCATCAACATGAGTTCGCTCGGCGGCATCGTGAGCGTGCCCTTCCAGGCGTTCTACTGTGTGAGCAAGTTTGGCATCGAGGCCTACACCGAAGCGCTGCGCATGGAGGTGCGTTCGTTCGGCATCCACGCGTCGTTGATCGAACCCGGGGACTTCGCCACCAACGGCACGGCAAACCGCCGCTGGGCCGTGGCCGCGCGCGCAGGCTCCGCCTACGCAACGCAGTGCCACACCGCAGTGGAGCGGATGATCGTCGAAGAACAGAACAACAAGGACATCACTCCGGTGGTCCGTGCGCTCATGCGCGCGCTCGATGCCGCTAAGCCCCGATTGCGCTACCCCGTGGCAACGCCGATCCAGCGGCTGCTAGTGGGCCTGCGCCCGTTGCTGCCGCAGCCGTGGTTCGAGGCCCTGGTCATGGACAACTACAAAATCCGCTGAAGCCTGTATGAGCGCCGCGCGTTTGGTACATCGGTGTAGCCATTTCGACAAAATGAGCCGATGGGACGGGCCGTGACAACGCCGGGCGCAGCCACGTTTCGCCAATTTGCTGGCGAAACGCCCCCGGATGCGAGACCTCCGGAGCGTGGCACCGAATTGGCTACGTCGCTGCAGCATCCACCGCCCAGCGGCGGATCGATGCCACTTCCATGAGACCTGCACCACCACGGTCGCAACGTACAGCGGGAGGACCCATGCTGAATTCCCAACCCATCCAGTGCACCAACCCGGCGTGCTGCGCATCGTCCATCAGGGTGGTCCACCGCTCGCGCCAATGGTTTACGGCGACGGCCGTGGACGGCCGGCAGGGCCAGGCTCACTTGTTGGTCTATCGCTGCTTCAAGTGTGGCCACATGTGGGCGACTCGCGCCACCACGGTGGAGTTCATCATGGACCTCACGCCCCAATCGCAAGAGCCGCTCCGGGCATTCGCTTGAGCCTCGCGGCCCTCCGCCTTCGATCGTGGCAATGGTACGACCTGCGTCCCACGCCAATGTCTGGGTCATTTGGTAGAATGCGCTTCATTCACGGATCGAGAAGGGATGGCTCAATGCACGGGAGGCAACGATGAACTACATGACAAACGGGGCGGTTCGCACGATGGCGATCGCCATGCTTGCGCTCGCCGGCCTGAACGGCTGCGCGGCGATGAATGCGAAGACGAAAGGCGCCCTGATCGGCGCGGGAGCGGGAGCAGCGGCGGGCGGAGTGATTGGCAACCAAACCGGCTCGACGACTCGCGGTGCGATCATCGGCGCGGTGGTTGGCGGAGCGGCGGGTGCCATCATCGGGCACCAGATGGACCAGCAGGCGCTCGAATTGGAACAGAACATTCCCGGTGCCAAGGTGAACCGTGTGGGCGAAGGCATCGCCGTGCTGTTCGATTCGGGGCTGCTGTTCGACGTGAACTCCGACGTCATCAAGGGTGATGCACGCACCAACCTCGACGCCTTGGCGGCGAGCCTCACCAAATATCCCAAGTCCGACCTGATGATCGTCGGCCACACCGACGCGACGGGTACCGACTCCTACAACATGGCCCTGTCCAAGCGTCGCGCCTCGTCAGCCAGCAGTTACTTGCGCTCGCACGGCGTGGCTCGTGGCATCCAGGCGTTGGGCCGTGGCGAGACCGAGCCCATCGCGAGCAACGACACCGATGCGGGCCGGGACCAGAACCGCCGTGTCGAAGTCGCGATCTACGCCAGTGGCAAGATGCGCGCGGAAGCACAGAAGGAAGCGGCGGCGCAGTAACGTCCCCGTAGTTAAGCGAGCCCGGTTCGCGATCCTGCGGGCCGGGTTCTTTTGCATCGAACGGGATCAACGGCGCCGCCGACACGCGGCGCCGCTGTTGCATGCCCCGCTGTCGCGTGCCCCCACTTGGCCAGCCTACGCTCCCGCGCTAACATCCCGCGACTTCTTCACCGCCCCCTGAGGAGACATGCATGGCCGCGCAGCCGACGAGAACACTCCGTCCGGAAGACGAGCTCTCCCACTACAAAATTGTGGGCCCCTTGGGCGCCGGCGGCATGGGAGAAGTCTACCTCGCCCAGGACCAGACGCTCGGGCGCAGCGTGGCGATCAAGATCCTGCCGCCGGATCTCGTGCGCAGTGAAGAGCGCGTGCGCCGCTTCGTGCTCGAGGCGAAGTCTGCCTCGTCGCTGAGCCACCCGAACATCGTCACGATCTATGAGATCGGCGAGCATCCGGTGCGCTCCCCGGGTGAAGCCGACTCGAGCCCGCTGCACTTCATCTCGATGGAACTGGTGAACGGCAAGACCCTCGGCAGCTTGATCCATGAAGACAAAACCGACCTACGCACACTGCTCGGCTACCTCGCGCAGGCGGCCGACGGTCTGGCGAAGGCCCACGCCGCGGGGATCGTCCATCGCGATCTCAAGCCGGGCAACATCATGGTGACGTCGGACGGGTTCGCGAAGGTGCTCGACTTCGGCCTCGCCAAACTGACCGAGAAGCGTGACGTCGGCCCCGACGTCTCCAGCGCGCCGACGATGATGGCGGACGCCACGCAGGAGGGCCTCGTCGTGGGCACCGCCGGCTACATGTCGCCGGAGCAGGTCCAGGGCAAGGGCGTCGATCACCGCTCCGACATCTTCTCGTTCGGCTGCATCCTCTACGAAGCAGCGACCCGGCGCCCTCCGTTCGCCGCAGACACCGCGGTCGAGACGATGCACAAGATCCTCAACGAGAAGCCCACGCCCGTTGAAGAGATCAACGACAAGGTCCCTGCGGAGCTGCGCCGGCTGATCCGCCGCTGCCTCGCCAAGAGTGCCGACCAGCGATTGCAGTCCATGAAGGACCTGTCGCTCGAGTTGCGCGAAATCGTCGACGAATACGAGACGCTCTCCGCTTCGGCCAGCTCGGGCAGCATCGTCTCAGGCGTGGCTCCTGTAACGCCGGCCAAGCGCGTGCCGGTCGCCCTCATGATCGCTGCCGCTGTCGGCGGTGTGGCGGCGATCGGAGCCGTAGGGTGGGCGCTCCACCGTGGCGGCACCGAAACCCAGCCCTACCAGAACATGCGCGCCTCGACGCAGACCAACCGCGGCGACGTGTTCGACTGCGTGCTCTCTCCCGACGGCCGCTATCTCGCTTATCTCGCCGGGCTCGCGGGGCACGAGAGCCTGCGCGTGCGGCAGGTGGCAACCGGCAGCGACGTCGATGTGCTTCCGGCGACCGCGGCGGAAATCCACAATCCCTCGTTCAGTCCCGACGGCAACTACCTCTTCTACACCTCGCAGCGGGCGGACAATGCGCGGTACCAAACACTGTTCCAGGTGGCTTCGCTGGGCGGGACGCCGCGGGAGCGAGCTTTCGATATCGATTCGCGCGCGAGCAGCTCGCCGGATGGCAAGCAGGTTGCGTTCTGGCGAGGGCTCGCCAACGGTGGCGGCAGCAACCTGGTCGTGGTGAACCTGGACTCCGGCAAGGAACGCGTACTCGCCGCGATCAACGCGTCGGAAAACTTCCTCGGCGGCCCGGATTGGTCGCCGGATGGCAAGCGCATCGCCACCGCTTTGTTTCGACCCTCCCCCGATCTCACCTCGACGATCGCGCTGTTCGATGCGGTCAGCGGCAAGCGCGAGGACCTTGTGCGGGCGAAGCGCAACGTGATGAACAACGTGGCCTGGCTTCACGATGGGCACGGCATCGTGGCCAGCGGCCAGGACATCCAAAGCTCGCCGAATTCCCAGCTCACTTTGTACACCTATCCTGGAGCGCGGGCCTCGCGGATCACGAACGACTTCAACGACTACGATGGAGTCTCGGCATCCCATGTGGACCCGACGATCGGCGCCATCCGCGCCACGACCATCGGCAACCTCTGGATTGCCGACGCCTCGGGGGCCGCGCCGCGCAAACTCACTTCGATCGCGACTCCCGAGAATTCAGCCTTTGCTGCGGGAGCGCCGGACAGCAACACGATTGTGTACCAGGCCCCCGACAACCAGTACCTGCAGATCTGGTCGATGGATGCTTCGGGCAATGGGGCGAAGACCCTGACCAACGGTGACCGCCACAGCTTCTCGCCGGAGGTCGGCGGCGAAGTCGTCACGTTCAATCGCTTCGACAGCAGTGGTGTCCATCTGTGGCGGATGAATTCGGACGGCAGCGGATCACGGCCACTCACCGCGGGGGCAGGGGAACCGAATCGCGGGCTCACACGCGATGGGCGGGTCGCGAGCTATGGACATTACGACAACCCCCGGAACATCACGCTGGCATCCACCGAAGATGGCAAGGTCCTGCGAAATGACACGGATGCCGCCGGAGTGGTCGGCCCCTCGCCCGATGGCCAAAGCATCCTGCTCGGAATGGATGCGCGAGATGCCAATGGATTGACCACGACGGCGTGGAGGCTCGTACCCACTAGGGGGGGTCCTCCCAGCGCGACGTTGCGCTTTCCGGCCACGGCGACCGACGTTCGCTGGGGGCCCGACAATTCCAGTGTGACATACCTGGATCGGACCTCGCCCGTGCGCAATGTCTACCGGCAAGCATTCTCCGGCGGCGCGCCACAGCAGGTCACGCACTTCACGGAGGGCCGGTTGATGGGTCACAAGTGGTCGCCCGATGGGCGAAAACTCGCCGTGATCCTGCAGTCGGGGACTGCCACCAATGTGTGGGTCACCGACGCGGACGGCGGCCACCCGGCCCAGGTCACCCAATTCAATTCAGAACGTGTGTTCGGAATCAACTGGATGCCCGACAGCCGCCGCCTCGTGCTGAGCGCGGGCACCACCGCCTCGGACGCCGTGTTGATTCGCGGCTTGCGCTGAGCGCGGCGCACCGAACGCTTGGCGACTGGGTAACCGTCCGATAAAGTGAGGCTCCGGCCGCAACCCTCGTGCAGGAGCACCGTTTGCCCAAACCCGTTGCCACCCCGATAACCTGGCCCCGCGTCATCCAGGGCGGTATGGGTGTTGGCGTCTCGAATTGGCGACTCGCGCGCGCCGTCGCGCAGCGCGGGCAACTGGGCGTCGTCTCCGGCACCAGCATCGACTCGCTGTTCGTGCGGCGATTGCAGGACGGCGACTTGGGCGGGCACCTGCGCAGCGTGATGCACCGCTTCCCGATCCCCGGAGTCGCCGAAGCGGCGCTGCGCGACTACTTCCTGCCGAATGGCCGTGTCGCAGGTGCCCCGTACCGGCTGTTGCCGATGTACCGGCAAGTGCTCTCCCTCGAGCGCCAGCGGCTGTTGATGCTCGCCGCATTCGTCGAAGTGGCGCTGGCGAAGGATGGCCACACCTCGCCGGTGGGCATGAACCTCCTCACCAAGGTCCAGATCCCGAACCTGCCCACGTTATATGGCGCGATGCTCGCGGGCATGGACTTTGTCTTGATGGGTGCGGGCATCCCGCGGGAAATTCCTGGCGCGCTCGATGCGCTGAGCGAGGGCCGCGAAGCAAGGCTGCGATTCGATGTCGAGGGTGACGCCGGAAATGTCATCGAGTACCTGAGCTTCGACCCGGCATCCCATTTCGCGGCGACGGCGCCACCCTCACTCACGCGACCAAAGTTCCTCGCCATCGTAGCGAGCCACTCGCTCGCAACGGTGCTCGCGCGCAAGGCGACGGGGCACGTCGATGGCTTCGTGATCGAGGGCCCCACCGCGGGCGGCCACAACGCCCCCTCGCGCGGCAACGCGCCACTCAACGCACGCGGCGAACCCGTGTACGGCGAACGGGACGCCGTGGACCTGGCCAAGATGCGCGAGCTCGGGCTCCCATTCTGGATCGCCGGAGGCGCCGGCCATCCCGAGCGACTGCGCGCCGCCCTTGCCGAGGGCGCGGCCGGTGTGCAGGTGGGAGGATTGTTCGCGTGCTGCGACGAGTCCGGCATCGAACCCGAACTACGCCGCTCGGTCGTCGCATCCGCCGCCCGCGGTGAGATCGATGTGTTCACGGACCCGCTGGCCTCGCCCACCGGTTACCCCTTCAAGGTCGTGCGCTGGCCGGCCGACCCCTCGATCGGTGTGGAGCGCAAACGCCTGTGCGACCTCGGCTACTTACGTATAGCCTATCGCACGTCGGCAGGGAGTATCTCCTACCGCTGTGCCAGCGAACCCGTGAACACCTACGTCGCCAAGGGCGGCGCACTCGAAGATGCGGCGGGGCGCCGCTGCCTGTGCAACTCCCTGATGGCCACCGTGGGACACGCACAGGTCCGCGCCGACGGTACGCTCGAATCCCCGATCATCACCGGGGGCGACGACCTGAAACACCTCGGCGATTTCCTCGGCTCGCGCTCCCACTATTCGGCGGGCGATGTCGTCGATTGGCTGCTAGACGCGAACGGTTGAACGCGCGGGCGGCAACGGGCACGGTTCCGCGCCATGACTGAAGGCGCCGGAAGCGCCCGCCTCTTGTCCGACTCACTCGTCGGCAGTTGGGAACTGCTGTCGCGCGAGGCGTTCACGGCTTCAGGTGAACGCCGCATCGATCCCTCGCTCGGCGAGGACCCGGTCGCCTTGCTGGTCTACGATCGCGCTGGCCACTTCGCCGCTCAATTCATGAAAAGGGACCGCACCGCCGCTCCGGAACCCGCCCGCGCCATCGCGTCACCGAACAATAGTATCGCGCGCGGTGGCTATGACGCCTATTTCGGTCACTACACGGTCGACGACGAGCGCGGCACCGTGACTCAGCGGCTAACCGGCGCGCTGTCGGCGGAAAACGTGGGGCTCGTCCTGACACGCGCAATGTTGGTGGACGGCGACCAGCTCACGATCCGACTGGAGACCACGACCGCGAGTGGGGAACCTGTCACGCGAACCCTTCGCTGGCGGCGCGTCGGGTAGAGGGCATCCGCAGTCACGGTCGCTTCGAGGCAGCTCCGCGGACGCCAGGTCCATCGGCAGATCGCTCCACCGATGGACCCGGAGACACTATTGCGTCGGGATCACGACTGCGTTACCGGCGAGCGTTACAGCGCCGATCCGAGCCAGTGCCCGGCCGTTCAGCCGCGCCCCAGTGTTCAGGCTGATCGACTGATCGGCCAGAATTGTCCCTTTGAATGCGGAGGTCGTTCCCAGCGTCGCCGAGCTGCCAACCTGCCAGAAGACATTGGAGGCCTTGGCGCCACCACTGAGGATCACCGCCCGTCCGGAAGTGGTCGTCAGGGTCGAAGCCATTTGGAAGATGAAGACCGCGTTAGCATTGCCGCGAGCATCAAGGGTCAAGTCGCCCGATGAGATCGCCAGTGATGAGGTCGACTTGTAGAGTCCGGGTGCCAGCGTTCGCCCACCGAGATTTCCCGCGACGGACACCGGGGCCAGAGTACGCCCCGCGAGGTCGTTGTACGCCTTGGTCAGGTCGGCCATGGCCAGCGCCGCAGCAGGATCGGCGACGTGCATCGTGCCCCTCAGGATGCCGGGCGGAAAACCCGTGACCGCGCTGCCAGGGCTTACGCCCAGATCGCCAGTCACAATCGTCGCGCCCGTGTTCGTAACCGTCGACCCGGCGAGGATCGCAAAGCTGGCAACGGCGCCCAGGGACGGAGCCAGATTTCTGGCCGGCCTCGACAGTGCGAGTGTGGTCGCAGCATCATTCGAGATCGCCTCGCCTGAGGCGGGGACGGTGCTCATCGCGACGCCGGTGGGATTTTTGCTCAATGTCCCGCAGCCAGCCAGCGAGACGACCACCATGGCCAGCGACAACATGGCGAAGTTACGGATAGGAATCTGCATCGGTTCGACCTCCTGTTGCGTAGAGAACGATTGGGGGAACTTCGAGCCCTGGCAACGGCGAAGGCGGAACGCCGCACACGCTAGAACTCTTTCGGCGCGACCGGCTGGACTGAGACCCATCCGTCACGCCTCACCCGTGGGTTCAACGCAGGAACGGGGCCGTGTAGTCGAGAACAGGCGCGAAGCGTCGGAGATTGTTGACGCCACCGTGGTTAGCCACGAGATCGATGGCTGCCGGGATTGGCCGGGAGACGCCTGACGGCCGGCACTGGAGCAGAATGTTCAAACGCGAGGTCTGTTGTACAAGACACCGCCTCCGCCGGATACGCCGCGCGGGTACTTCAGGCTTGAAGGGCTTCGCCTATCAACGCCAGCATGGCGTCCCGTGAGGGTCCGCTGCTCGGTCGCGGCTTCGCGAGCATGCCGCGGAACACGTCCTCGATTCTTTGCTTGAGCCGCTCGTCAGAATCGAGCACCCGCGTGCTGTCGAGCAGTCCCATGCGCCGCACGTACAACCTATACACTTCGGGGTCCACCATGGCGACTGCGCCGGCCGCCACAAAGCTGAACAGCGCGTAATCGCCATCCTTGCGGGCATAGTCGACCGTCCCCCCTGTCCACATCCGCAGCCGCTGTTCATCGAGGGCAACCGCCAACTCGTAGCGCTCGATCAGGACCGGCATCACGGCCGCGCGGTACGCAGCAAGGGCGTCGCGCGGCTCCGCATGAGCTCGCAGTGCGCGAGCGGCCTCGAGCGCGTGGATGAGCGAGAGGCTCAGGCCGTGCGCGAGGACGGGATCGGTGTGGCACAGCGCGTCCCCCACGGGGAACAGACCGGCGGGCCAGGCATCGCCGGGAAGCGTGATGGTGTTCTGCAAACCACCCATCGGCAGGACGCCCGTGACCGGCTCAACGCGCTCTGGAACGGCCCACCGCATGAGCAACGGAACACTTTCGACCGCGGCCTGGAAGGCGCGCTCATGCATCATGGATTTGAGCTCGGGCACGCCGGTCGGCACTCCGAACACCACCGCGAAGGTGCCGTTGTCCCCCGGGAACGTGGTGAAGCTCATGTAACCGAGATCACCCCGGGGTCCTAGAATCCACGGCCCGTCGGGCAGCGTGTTGCCGGGTCGCACCCGGTAGTAGCGGCTGTAGTAGATCACGCCGCACTCGCCGCGTTGCTGCGGTGGCAGCACGACGCCTTGCTGTTCCAGCCAACCGCGGACTGGCGAA
>JANLOX010000360.1:0-2061 GCA_031366795.1 Candidatus Eiseniibacteriota bacterium
CTTTCAGCCCGTCGAATTCGATCGGCAGCGCAGCCGCGGAAATTTCCTCGCCGCCGGGCAGCGCAGTCTTGAGCAGCGCGCCGCCTTCGAGCAGGTGCGCATCCTCGAGCAATTCATGCGGCTGGCGGATGGGGCCATAGGACAAACCGGCTTTTTCCAGCGCTGCGCACAGCTCCTCGGTCTTCCAGACCTTGAGCGCCGCGGCGACGCCCGGCACCAGCCACGACCGCGCCGCCTCGCGTTGCACCGACGTAGCCAGGCGAGTGTCGGCGGCCCATTCGGGCGGCAGGAAGGCGCGCGCGAACGAGCGCCATTGCGCGTCGCTGACGACCGCAACGAAGACCCGGCCGTCCGCCGTGTCGAAGATGTCGTACACGCCCCAGGGGGGCTTTCTCTCCGCGCCCATCGGCCTGGGCGCGATCCCCGTGAGCTGGTACTGCGCGACGAACTGGGCCACCAATACCAGGTTGGCCTCAAAAAGTCCCGCGCGGATATGAGTGCCCTTGCCGGTGGCGTGGCGGTCGTTGAGGGCCGCCAATGCGCCGACCACGCCGAACGTGCCGCCGAGGATGTCGTTGGCCGACGGCGCCACGCGGCGCGGCGCGTTTTCTCCGCCGTTGATGTAGGCGAGGCCGCCCATCATCTGCACGACCTCGTCCAGCGCGGTGCGCTGCTTGTACGGTCCGGAGAGGAATCCCTTGAGGGAGATATAGATGAGCTTCGGGTTTTCCGCCGCGAGCGATGCGTAGTCCAGGCCGTATTGCACGAGGCTGTCGTCGCGGAAATTCTCCAGCAGCATGTCGGCCTCGAGCGCGAGGCGCCGCACCACGGCCCCCCCTTCGGGCGACTTTAGGTCCACGGCAAGGCTGCGTTTGTTCCGGTTGAACACCGGGAAGTAGCCGATGCCCGAGCCCTTGAGCAGGCGCGTGCGGTCGCCGTCGATCGGCTCGACCTTGATCACTTCGGCGCCCAGATCCGCCAGGATCATGCCGGTCACCGGACCCATGATCATGTGCGAGAGCTCGAGCACCTTGATGCCGCGCAGGGGGAGCGCGTCGCTGTTCATGAACGGAGATGCAGTCATGCGGCCTTTTGGGTGTCGGGCGGATCAGGGCACATAATATAGACATGGCGGAAAAAACTATCAGGATCGGCTCAGGCGCGGCATGGTGGGGCGATCGTGTCGAGCCCGCGATCCTCAACGCCGACAAGGGCGACCTCGACTACCTGTGCTTCGAGACCATGGCCGAAGCCACGATTTCGGCCGCGCAGGTGCGCGCGCGGCGTGATCCGTCTTTCCCGGGATACGACACGTATCTCGATGCGCGCATCAGCGGCGTGCTGCCCGGTTGCCTCAAGCGCGGCACCAAGATCATCACCAACCAGGGCTGGATCAATCCCGATGCCGCCGCCGAGCGCATCGTCCACTGGCTGCGGGAAAACGGCGCCAAGGGCGTCAAGGTCGCGTCGGTCAACGGCGCGCTGATCACCGACCGTGTGCTGGAGCTCACGGACAAAATTCTCGAGAACGGCGAGCCGACTGCGACGCTCAAACCCAACCTCGTCTCCGCCGAGGTGTACCTGGGTGCCGAGCCTATCGTCGAAGCGCTCAAGGCCGGCGCGCAGATCGTGGTCACGGGAAGAGTCGCGGACCCTTCGCTCTTTCTTGCGCCGATGATGCATGAGTTCGGCTGGGATCCGCTGGATCACATGCACCTCGGCGCAGGCAATGGCATCGGCCACCTGCTCGAATGCGGCGCGCAGGTCACCGGCGGCTATTTCAGCGATCCGGGCTTCAAGGACGTGCCCGAGCCGTGGAACCTCGCTTTCCCGATCGCGGAAGTCTCATTCGACGGGAGCTGCGTTCTATCCAAGGTTGCCGGCACCGGCGGCGCGATCAATCTCATGACGGTGAAGGAGCAGTGCCTGTACGAGGTGCACGACCCGGCCAACTACATCACGCCGGATGTGGTGGTGGACTTCACCACCATCAAGCTGGAGCAGCTCGGTCCTGACCGCGTGCGCGTGAGCAACATCTCCGGCAAGCCGCGCACGCCGACG
>JANLOX010000396.1:0-2020 GCA_031366795.1 Candidatus Eiseniibacteriota bacterium
GGCAGGCGTCAACGCCGCCGCGGTGGGGCCGGGAATGTCACGCGACGAGGGCGCCCAGGAGCTCGCGCGGCGCATCGTCGCGGAAGTCGCGCTGCCGCTCGTGATCGACGCGGATGCGCTCGTGGCACTCGCCGGCGCCCCGAAGTTGCTCGCGCAGGCGCCTGCGCCCCGCGTGTTCACGCCCCATCTGGGCGAAATGTCGCGGCTCACGGGGATCGACACCGCAACGCTCGAAGCCACGCGCATCGACGCCACGCGCGAGTGGGCGCAGCGTTGGAACGTAGTGCTGGTACTCAAGGGCGCGCCGACGGTGATCGCGGCGCCCGATGGCCGCACGCTCATCAACCCGACCGGTAATCCCGGCATGGCGACGGCCGGCATGGGCGATGTGCTGACGGGCGCGATCGTGGCGCTGCTGGCGCAGGGGCTTGCGCCGTTCGAAGCAGCGGTGCTCGCCGTCCATGTTCACGGCGCCGCGGCTGACCTCGTCGCGGCACGGCAGGGCATGCTCGGGCTCACCGCCGGGGATGTATGCGAGGCGCTGCCGCACGCGCTCCCGGCACTCGAACGGGCGCGCGTTCATCGATAAGGCGCGCCCGCTGCTTTGTCGCTGGAGACGACTAGAGGTGCTTCGTGATGCGCTGGTGCAGCATCGGCTTGGGAACGGCGCCGATCACGCGCTCGACTTCCTCGCCGCCCTTGAACACCATCAGCGTCGGGATGCTCTGGATGCGGTAACGCGCCGCGACATCCGTGCTCTCGTCGACGTCGATCTTCACGACCTTCAGCTTGCCCTGGAATTCGACCGCGAGTTCTTCGACCATCGGCGCGATCGCGCGGCAGGGCCCGCACCATTCCGCCCAGAAATCCACCAGGACCGGAGTCGTGGAATCGAGCACCTCGGTCTGGAAGCTCTGATCGGTAACGGCAACGGCATTTCCCATAGCTACACCCCCTGAAGGCTACGTAGGATCCAAATGTTTGAGATCATTGGGATGCCCGCGGTGGCGCGAGCGATTCAATTGGATTAAAGAAGGCCTGAGAGCATAGGAATAGCGCCCGGGTGCGTCAAACCTTCGTGTATTCCAACATATTACGCCACACTCATCCGCTTCTAACGGCCATCCGAGGGGGTTTCGAAGGGGCCGTCACCTACTTCACCAAAGGTTATCGACCGCTTGATTCCTCTTCGCGACGAAAATCCTTCCGGCACTTACCCACGCGTAACCGTGGGTTTGATCGCGCTCAACTGCACCCTGTTCCTGTACGAGATCCTGCTTGGACAGGACCTGCGCGGCTTCATGATGACATGGGGCCTCGTGCCCGTGCGGCTGACGCTGGCCCTGCAGTTCAGCGACCAGCCGTTGCTGCCCACGCTCGTGACGCTGGCCACCTCGATGTTCCTGCACGGCGGCTGGGCGCACCTGCTCGGCAACATGTGGTACCTGTGGATCTTCGGCGACAACATCGAGGACCGGCTCGGCCACGTGCGCTTCCTGTGCTTCTACCTCGCCGGAGGCATCGTCGCCGCACTTACTCAGTACGCGATGGATCCCGCCGCCTCGGCGCCCACGGTCGGCGCCAGCGGCGCCATCGCGGCGGTGCTCGGCGCCTATGCGGTGAGCTTTCCCCGTGCACGCGTCGTCACCCTCCTGCCGCTGCTGTTGTTCTGGCCGATCGTGCGGCTCCCGGCACTTGCAGTGCTGGGCGGGTGGTTCGTGATCCAGTTCTTCAATGGCGCCTTGGGGCTGGCGTGGATGGTCGGCGGGAGCGTCGCGTGGTGGGCACACATCGGCGGCTTCCTGTTCGGGATGCTCGCCATGCGCTTGGTGACACCCCGCCAGCCAGCCCTCCGCGGAGCCAACCCCGTCTGACAGCGGGCGCGGCGTGCAGTACTGTTGACGGCCCACGTTCACTTGCCCGCAGCACTCTTCAAGGAGGAGTTCGTCGTGCGCCAGGATCTCGACCGGCTGATGCGTGAGCGCAAGCTCGCCGGCATGGTGGTATTCGCCTACGACCG
>JANLOX010000445.1:0-2605 GCA_031366795.1 Candidatus Eiseniibacteriota bacterium
AAGCTATTTCCTGCGGGACCACATCCGGCCGCAATTTTCACACGTGAGCGAGTGCCCGGCAGGCACACCGACTCGCGGTTTGGCATCCGCCAACAACGCAGCGCCCGCCGCGGGCGCGCGCGCTTCGAGCGACAACGCGCCGCAATCGGGACACCGGTCGTGCGCGAGGTCGGATTCGTCCGCCTTGCCTGCACGAGGCCGCTGCTTCGCCTCGCGGTCCGGCGGGTCACACATCGTGGCTCCTTGCTCGTGGGGGACTGCAGCCGCGCAAGCGGGATGACGCGCGATACTGGCTGCTTTCGGCGCGCCGCGCCACCCCAAAGCAAGAGGGGGCATCCCGTAGGGACGCCCCCCTTGCCAGTCCACGTCGTCTGACGCGCTAGCGCTTGACCAGTACGGTCTTGGTGACCGTGACGCCACCTGCCGTCAAGCGGCAGAAGTAGAGTCCCGACGGGACGTTTTCAGCATTCCACTCGACCGTGCGAACGCCGGCCTCCCAGCGCCCCTCGCCGATCGTGGCCACACGGCGTCCCGAAACATCGAACGCCACGAACCGCACATCCATCGGCGCCGCCAGCGAGACTTCGAACTGGCTCAGTGCGCCACCGCGCGGCGTGACCGTCACGGAGACCGCCCCGTTGCCTGCCGGCAGGGAGACCGGGCACGCAGCCATCGAACGGTAGGCAACGCCGTCATCCACGCAGTCCCAATGCGCGTTCTTCGGCACGCAGACCTTCACGAAACCTCCGGACGTGTTGCCGGCCGCGTCGGTCGCCTCGAACGCGATGCGGTAGACGCGGCCATTGCCACGAGCGTCGCGTTCCACGCGCAGCATCGGAGTGCCATCCGTCGCGATTTTGGCGTCTGGGCAGGTCGAGCGGTGAGTACGATTGGTGACCGGCTCATCCTGCGTGATCTCCATGACCTTGACGGTGACGGCGTCACCCTCCGGATCGCTGATGCCCGCGATCTGGATCGCAGCGAAACCGCTTCCGCGCAACGGCAGCACGTCCGGGCTGGCCACCGCGCCACTACAATCGGGCGCACCATTCGCGACGACCGTCGGCGGAGTCGCGTGCATCATCTGGCCATTTGCCAACGGCATCCACAGCTCGCCCGCGCGGCCTGAAATAATGTCATTGGGCGGCGGCGTGGAATTGTGCTGCCACAACGGCATCCAACCCGACTTCAGGAGCACGTAGAACCGCCCGCACTCACCGTGGTGAGCGGCGCTGGCGTAGACGTGCGTTCCCGACGTCCCCCACACTGCGGTGCCCGCACCCGGACCCGGACAAGGATTCGTGGCCGACCTCGATGCATCGGGGTCGTTCAGGTCCATGCCTTCAGGGGTTCCCCAACTACCCACCATCGTGCCGGGGACCGTTTCGGTGAACTTCCACACGCGAACCTGGTTGGTGTAGGGACAAATTCCCGTGGCATACATGGCGAGTACTCCACTGGCATCCCGCATGCCCCACGCGTGCTTCACGATCCCAAGCGCCGGGCTCGACGCCCACCGCCACCACGCGCCGTCCCAGCGCAAGTGACCATTGGTGCCGATCGCATAGACTTCATCCGGTGCGATATAGACCAGCGACCCACCGCTCTTGAGCAGCGGCTCGGTGTGAACGATCGTCCACGCCTTGCCGTCGTTGTGGAACACGGTCTCGCCGGTGCGGAAGAACACGTCGCCGGGCTTGCCTGCGAAGGCGCCCGCTTCAGCGACCGGCGCGACCGGCAACCGCTGCCGTGCCCACACCCTGCCGTCGAAGTGGTACACCAACGTTTGGCCACCGACTCCGTTCGAGGCCGCGAACACATCCGCAGCATTCGTTCCGAACACCGTGCGTCCAATCTGTTCGGGCAGATTGAGCGCGACCGTCCAGCTTCGGCCGTCCCACTGGTACAAGGAACTCGTCACGTTAGCTGCGGACGGGCCGCCGGACTTGTCGGGGTCTCCCGGGTCAGGCACTGTCCCGTAGCCGCTGGTACCTGCCGGCGTGACGCCACGAATGGCCATCACGTAGAGCAAAACGTTCGAGGTGATCCCGATGTCGCCGCCATGTCTCGGGTCCAGGGGATCCGGAAGATCAGGCACCGCTCCCAACGCGCCAATGTCGTTATCGCGCAGGCCGGGGCTCGCGACAAACTGGGACAGCGGAGTGGGCGTCGCCCACACCGCGCCGAGTGATGTGCCTATAGGAAGGTTGGGGATGTTGTAGCGCGTGAACTCCCAGCCAGCGGCGTTGCCACCGGGGGTGACTGGATCGATCGGGTCGGGAACCATCGACATGGGTTTTTGCGCTGAAGCCGCGATGGATGCCGAGATCAGCAGTGCAACCGCAACTGCCCAGAACACGCGCAATGGAAACGCTGAGGCCGAATTGCGGGGCGGGATACTACAGACGATGCGACTCACGAGCTTCTCCCTCGACGCCCGGCCGTTGATTCGGGCCGGACGCTGGCCGCGAGTGTTGGGTTCGCGGCAATCAGGATCGCGGGTGACGCGGAATCAGCTTGGCCTGCGAAGGCACTGCGTGGAAGCGCCCGGCGTCGCGAGAGCCCTCGCTCAGGTTCGAGCGCCGTAGGTGCTTTCCGGAGTGCG
>JANLOX010000022.1:0-3003 GCA_031366795.1 Candidatus Eiseniibacteriota bacterium
TCGAACGCCGCGTCGAACAGTGCGGCATCGATCGTCGCCTTGAGCCCGCTCTTGAGTTCGCCCTTGGGGATGCCGTAACGCGCGGGCAGGCGCGCCGCGAATTCCGCGACCTGCTGCTCGATGGCACCGCGCACTTCGCTCCAGCGCGCGGGCGCGAGCCAGCGTCCCGCCACCGGATGTTCGACGAGCGCTGCCGCGTGCAGGCGTGTGAGCGCTTCAAGCGCCACGGCTTCCGCCTCGGACAGGGCCAGCGCGAGGACCGCCGTCGGTTGCAGCTTCGCTTCACCGGCAAGGCGTTGCACCAGCCGCGCCTCAAGCGAACCCGTCTCGAACACCGCGAGTTGTTCGACACCGCCGCCCCGCCGGCGCTTGCCCGCCAGGGCATCGATGACGCTGCCGCCGCCCACCGTGCGCGAGGGCGAGTACGCCCGGATCACGAAGCGATCGCCGCGCTGCGCCACCGTCGGGTGCTCGAGCCGTAGCTGCGCCAGCGCGCTGCCGCCCGGCAGCACTTCATCCGCGTCGAGCAGCACGAGACGGCCGATGATCTCGCTCGCGCCCAGGTGAAAGCGCACGCGCACATTGCGCTGCCACGCTTTCGGCATCTCGGCGAGCAATTCGAAGCGCACATCGAGCGTGTTCGAAACGCGCAACGAGCCGGGCGCCAGCACCCAATCGCCGCGGCTCACGTCGTCGCGATCGACGGCGTGCAAGGCGAGCGCAACACGTTGCCCCGCGTGCGCCTCATCGACCGTCTTGCCGTGCACCTGCACGCGCCGCACGCGGGTGCTAAGCCCCTTGGGCGCCAGCTCGATTGCATCGCCCGTGCGCACGCTGCCCCGCCACAGTGTTCCCGTGACCACGGTGCCGAAGCCATCGACGCTGAACACGCGGTCGACCGGCAGGCGCGCCGGTTCATCGAGTGAGCGCGCGGGAAGCTCCGCGAGTTGGCGGTCGAGCTCGGCGAGCAGCTCGGGCTGGCCCGCGCCCGTCAACGCCGAGAACTCGGCGAGCGGCGCCTCGGCGAGCAGGCTGCCCTTGAGCAGTACCCGCACCTCGCGCTTCACCAGCTCGAGCCACTCACGCTCGACCAGGTCGCACTTGGTCAGCACGATGATGCCCCGCGCGATCCCGAGCAGCTTGATGATCGCAAAGTGCTCGCGCGTCTGCGGCATCACGCCCTCGTCGGCGGCGATCACCAGCAGCACGAGGTCGATGCCACCGACACCGCTCAGCATGTTCTTGACGAAGCGCTCATGCCCTGGCACGTCGACGATGCCCACCTGCACGCCCGCGGGCGTGACCAGCGGCGCGAAGCCTAAGTCGATCGAGATGCCGCGCTGCTTTTCTTCAGGGAGGCGGTCGGTGTCGATGCCCGTCAGGCGGCGCACCAATGCGGTCTTGCCGTGGTCGATGTGCCCGGCCGTACCGACGACCGCCAGCCTGCTCACCGCCGGCCGCCTCGCTCGAATGAAGTGAGCGTGCTGTCGATGCCGCGCGGCACGAACGCATACAGCCCGATCGACACGAGCCGCGCCTCGCGGAACATGCGCATGTAGGTGCTCGTCGGGCGCTCGTGGTACTCGACGTGATCGCCGACCGTTTCGTCCTCGGCGGTGAATGCTTCGATCCACGCCACGCCTTGCAGCTGCCGCCCGATGGCGCGAATGCCGGGCGCCAACTCACGCGTCGGCACGTAGTGGAGGACATCGGAACACACCACGAGATCGAACGGACCATCGAGCTTGAGCTTGCCCAGGTCGCCGAAGCGCGCGAGCTTGATGTTGCGGCGGCGGCCGTGCTTCTGCACGACGTACTCGCTGCCATCGACACCCGTGTAGCGCACGCCCGGCCGCAACTTGCGCAGCACCGGCCGCCACAGGCCTTCGCCACAACCGACGTCCAGCACCGAACGGATCTTGCGGCCAATCACGAATTCCGCGGCGGCTACCGCAAGCGCGACCTTCCGCTCGAGCGAGCCGCGCATCAGGATTCGCGTGTCGCGATCGTGGTACCAGTGCTCGAAATAAGCGCGATCGTAGAGTTTTGGCATTCCGCCACGTTAACGGCTAGTCGCGGCGCGGCAAAGCGGGGGGATGGGCCTGCGGGCCCGCGACCGGGAGCGCCAGGCGCGAGGCGCGCTCCAGCGTCCCATCGTGCTCACGCGCTGATCGCTCGCGAGCACGACGCGGGGTTTACTCTTTCACGCGCTCGATCTTCGCCCCGAGCTTCGTGAGCTTCTGGTCAATCGCCTCGTAGCCGCGGTCGAGGTGGTAGATCCGCGAGATCCGCGTCTCCCCTTCCGCGATCAGCGCCGCGAGCACGAGCGAGGCGCTCGCGCGAATGTCCGTCGCCATGACCGGAGCGCCCTGCAGGCGATCGACGCCCTTGACGATCGCGGTGTTCTGCTCGACCTGAATGTCGGCGCCCAGCCGGCGCAGCTCGGGCACGTGCGTGAAACGGTCGAGGTAGATCGTGTCGGTGATCACGCTGGTGCCATCGGCGATGGCGCACACGGCGATCATCTGCGCCTGCATGTCCGTGGGGAACCCCGGGAACGGCGCGGTCTTGATGGTCAGTGGACCTAAGCGCTTGGGGCCGGTGATGGTCAGTTCGTTGTTGCCCGGCAGGATCTCGCAGCCGGCCTCTTCGAGCTTGTGCGTCACTGCGGCGACATCCTCGGGCGCGCACTGCTCGAGCGTGATCGAGCTACCCGTGATCGCGGCGGCGGCCATGAAGGTCTCGGCCTCGATGCGATCCGGGATGATCGTGGTGTGGATCGGCCTCAGCTCGCGCACACCGTGGATCACCATGCGCCGCGTGCCCAGACCCTCGATGTTGGCGCCGCACTCGATCAGCACGCGGCCCAGCTCCGAGATATCCGGCTCGAGTGCTACGTTCTCGAGCGTGGTCGTGCCCTCGGCGAGCGTCGCCGCCATGATCAGCTGCGCCGTGGCACCGACCGACACCACGTCGAACGTGACGGTGGCGCCCCGCAGTTTC
>JANLOX010000029.1:0-22808 GCA_031366795.1 Candidatus Eiseniibacteriota bacterium
TTGGCCCCATTCCTGGAGGAAGTACGGATAGCAGCGCGTGTCCGCCAAGATTCGCTCGACGGCGCCAACGGTGATTTCAGCGCCCTCGGCCTCGATGGGCTTGGTGATGGCGCGCACCGCCGCGTCAGCGCTGAGTGGGCCGATCTCGGGAAACTCGAACAGGCGCTCGGCGTAGGACTTCGCGTCACCCATGCGCCCGCGCAACTGAGGCAGGCCAGCACCCACGAGCAGCACCGGCACTTGGCGCTGGGCGCAGCGGTGCATCGCGGTGATGAGGGCGGCCAGCTGGGGCTCGGGCACGTACTGGAGTTCGTCGACGAAGATTACCAATGCCGTGCCGGCCGCCTTGGCCGCCGCGCCGGCGCTCTCCAGCAGCTGCTGCAGGTCGTGCTCCAGGTCGCCGTTGTCGGCTAGGCCAGGCTCGCCTTCGTAGTCCAGGCCGACCTCGATGTCGCCGTAGGTGACCTTCAGTGCCTTGGCGAAGCCCGCCAGGGCGCGCAGGCCCCGCACGGCCAAGTCCTTGGCATGCGCCAGCTTGCTCAGGCGCAGCAACGCCACGCGCAACTGCGGCGCCAGCAGGGCGGGCAGCGAGCGATCCTCGGGGGCTTCGATACGGATGGTGTGCACGCCTGAGGCTTCCGCGTCGTCGCGCATGCGGTCCAGCAGCACCGTCTTGCCGACGCCGCGCAAGCCGACCATCAGCACGCTGCGCGCGGACTTCCCGGCTCGCGTGCGCTCGACAGCGATGCGAACTGTTTCTCTCAGTTCGTCGCGACCAGCGAGTTCCGGCGGCGGGGAACCGGCGCCCGGGGCAAACGGGTTTCTGACTGCGTCCATGCACCGAGTGTAGAGATCTTAGGTAAGTTATGCAAGATACATAAACTCTCAAACGTTCCTATACTTGGGTGTGGCATGGCGCATGGGCCATAGGCAAGTGGTCGCGCAGCCGCAGGCTTGGTCTCGCAACCCTTTCCCATACACCCATCACAAGACCGCATCGGACTTCTCCAAAGCGGACTCAGTTGGGAGACCGGTTGTGGCCGTGACTGTGAGTTCGAGGCGCAGTCTGGCAGCCGCCCGTCAAGTTAGGGGGGTGTCGCACAACAGCGCTGCCGGCAGTCAGCTTCATGTCGCCGCCTCGAACTCACACTGTCGGCCAAGAGCCGTCCTTGAAGATACATCGGTAGAGCGGTCGGTCGACGCGGCCCGGCCGGCCGTACCCGCGATGCAAGAGATGCGATGGGGCCGACAGGAGCAGCATTGCCATGAAGGACTTCCATTGTTGAACCATGCAGCGATCGCCCCCTTCGATGGATCCTTCGATCCACATCGCGATCGTCAACGTGGCCGCTGGTATCGATCCTTGGATCCATATCGACAAGCCGTTCTATCCAGACCGTTTTTTGTCCCTCGAGACGCATAGCCCGCCGGCGAGGCAGATGAGACAAAGTGACAACCCATTTGGGTTTAAACGAGGCTCATCGTTTGTCATCGATCAAAGTCCTGGTCGCGGCCACGTCCCCCGACATCAAAGCCGCAGGAATCGCGGCCGCAGTGGCGGCCCGCAGCGACATGACGCTTGCGGAGAGCCGCGTCGTGATGGTGGCGGAGATCGCCGCGCTGCTCGAGCCGAACTCGCCGTCCGGACCCCGCGCCCTGGTGCTCGTTGGCCCCCAAGTCCACACCGAAGAGCCGGCGGACTGCTGGCTGGCCGCGCGGCCCGACTTTGTCGTCGTGCGCGTGGATGCTCCGATCGGCGACGTCGTGCGATTTGCCCTGCAGAACCTCGGCCTGTCCGAGTTGCTGTCCGAAATTCGCGCGCTCGTCGACCGCGCCGCCGCTGAACCGCAGGAGCGGGTGGCGCATTTTCAGCTGCGAGCCGTCTCTACGCTCGGCGGGCGAGGCGCCGAAGACACCTCTGTGGGGCGCACCGCGTTGAACGCGGCGATGGAATGGATCCATGTGGTGCTGCGCAGCGCCGTGTCGAAGCTGGCCGCAGGCAACGGTGACCTGCCCGGCCTGACGCTGAGCGCGGCGACGGTCGCCGATTTCCTCGACGCCAAGCCTGCACGCGCCGCGGCGGACATGGCCGCCGATGTCAAGACCGCCGACGCCGAACTGTCGCGGGTGCTGGCGGCCAACGATGCGCAGTTCGAGTCGCTGGTTCGCGCGGCCCGCGTGTTCCGCTTGAGCGCCATGGAAGTTCGCCTGCTTCTACTGGCCCTGGCGCCGGAGTTGGACTTTCGCTATCAGCGCTGCATGGGGCTGTTGCTCGACGACATGGGCCGGCGCGTTGGCACGATCGGTCTCTGCGCCACGCTGCTGGGCGAGCCGTCGCAGGTCCGTCACGAGTTGGCGCAGAGCGGAAACCTCGAGCGGTGGCGCGTGCTGGACGGCCACCCCGGCATCCTCCCGCCCGCCGACGAGCCACTGCGGCTGGATCCTTCCATCGTGGGGTGGCTGTTCGGCAATGACAGCTCGCTGCGCTACGACCGGCACGCCCGCCGCGCCATGCGGCTTGCGGCTTGGCCGGGTCGCTCGCTGCTGGACGGACATGCGGAGCGCGCACACGCGGCGGAGCTGGTGGATCGGCTTCGAGGCGAGGGCGAGGTGCAATGGCTGGTGCTCGGCAGCGCCGATTCCGCGGGCTGGCGAGCGCTGCTCGAGCTCGGTGCCGAGGCGAGACAGGCAGGACTCGTCCGCGTCGACGCCGCACGCCTCGCTGGCATCGAGGTCGATGAGTCCGAGGAGTGCGGAGTGCGACTGGGCCGGATGGCCCGTCTGACCGAGAGCGCACTCGTCATCGATGCGACCAGCCTGGACGGTTCCGCTCAAGAAGATGACGCCCTCCGCGTCTTCCTTGCCGCAGTCGCGCGGACCGAGGTTCGCGCCGCGGTCATCTCCAACGACGAGGCCCGGGTCGTTCGCCTGCTCGGTTCGATGCCCTACGAGGTTAAACGGACGGCCTTGGACCGTGCTGCACGCATTGCGACGGTGCGCGCCGCCGCAGCTGGTGCGGACGCCTACTTCACCGAGGCGGCGGCGGATGCGGTCGCGACCCAGTATTCGTTGGGCGTCAACGGCCTAGAGCAGGCGATGCGGCTGGCGCGCGGCCGGCCACTCGCCCATGGCATCGACGACCCTCGTGCCACGCGCTTCATGGCAGCGTGCAAGGACGTCGCGGCCGAAGGCATCTCCAGCGTCGCTGAACGCATCGAGCCGATCTTCGGCATCGACGACGTGGTTCTTCCGCCGGACCGCAAGGACCAGTTGATCGAGATCGTGGACAGCATCCGCCTCGCGCCGAAGGTGCTCGATGGCTGGAAGTTCCGCGAGCAGCTGCCGTACGGCCGCGGTGTCACCGCGCTTTTCCACGGCCCGAGCGGCACCGGCAAGACGATGGCGGCGATGGCGGTGGCGAAGAAGCTGGGCGTGCAAATTCTCCGGCTCGATCTGTCGCGCGTCGTCAGCAAGTACATCGGCGACACCGAGAAGAACATCGACCGCGTCTTCGTCGATGCACAGCGCTCGGGTTCTGCGATCCTGATCGACGAGGCGGATGCGCTGTTCGGCAAGCGCAGCGAGGTCAAGGACGCCCACGATCGCTACGCCAACATCGAGGTCGCGTTCCTGCTGCAGCGCATGGAGGCCTACGAGGGGTTGGCGATTCTCACGACCAACCTACGGCAGAACCTGGATCCGGCCTTCCTCAGGCGGCTGCGCTTCATCGTCGATTTCCCGCGGCCCGACACCGATGCGCGCGAGAAGATCTGGCGCCGCTGCCTGCCAGAGGAATCGCATGCGCTCAACGACGCCGCCTTCCGGCAACTGGCGCGGCGCATCGACCTGACCGGTGGGCACATTCGTCAGATCACGCTGCGCGCGGCCTTCATTGCGGCCGCGTCCGACACACCCATCGGCATCGAACACATCGCCCATGCCTGCCGCGCCGAACTGGCGAAGCTCGGCATGCCGCCGATGGAGATCGAGCCCGCCGAGCGAAGGAATGCAGCGTGAACGGCAGAGCGCTACTTCATGTGACGAACGCGTTGCGCGCGCGCTTGAAATCGGCGCTCGACGCGTCGCGCGTGCCGGGAACGGTGTTCGTCGGGTCGCTCGGCGACGCCGACGCCAATGGTGCCGCGCTGATCCTGTTTCTCTATCGGGTCGAGCCGCACGCATCCCTGCGCAACGACGAGCACCGTGTGGCATCGGGGACTGCCGCGTCCCCCGTCGACGTGTTCCGCAATTCGCTGCCGCTGAACCTCTATTTCCTCGTCACGGTGGGAACGCTGCCGGGCTCGAGCGAGGAAACATTGCTGGGCGCGCTCGGTTTCGCGATGCAGGCCTTGCAGGCCGATCCCGAGTTGACCGGGGCGTCGCTAGACCACGAGGCGGTGCATCTGTCGCTCGAGTCGCTGGGCACCGAAGAGCTCAGCCGGATCTGGGCTCTGTTTCCCACGGCCAACTACCGCACGTCGATCGTGTACCTCGCGTCGCCGGTGTGGATCGATCCGCTGTTGCCGTTGGCCGCATCGAAGCCGGTGACGGAGGACTCGCTGTTCGCCGGTGCCAAGGTCGCGGAGACGACGCCATGAGCCGGCCGTTCGACATCCATCTGCCGCTCGAGCTGGCCTATCGGCGCAGCGTGCTGTTTGCGATCGAGGTTCTCGACGCGGTGACGCTCGGCAGGGTGAGCCAGGGGGTCAAGGTCACGGCCACGGGCCTGAAAGGCCTTCCAATCGTCAATGCCGGTGGCCTCTTCGTATGGCTTCGCGAGGATTCGACAGCACTGCAGAAGGTCTCGATCGATCCCGGCGTGCTGCCCCTGGAGAGCGTCGAGCTCTCGGCGGCCGACGTGCAGATGCCGCTGTCGATCGTCGAGTTGGCGCCGCGCAGCGACTATCCCTTCCCGTCGGGGATCGCCGGCATTCGCTCGTCCCTCGTCGAACATCGCGTGACGCCGCCGGCGCGTCCCCAGCCCGTGCCGAACGCCGAAGTACGGCTCACCTGGCTGGACGACGACGGTGTGACGTGGCACGACTCGCCCACAAGGTCGCACACGAGTGCGCGCGGTGATTTCGCAGCGATCCTGAGGTTTGCCCGGGCCGACGTCCCAAGCCTGGATACCCACGGCGCCCTGAGCGTTCGCCTTCGCATGATCCGCGACGGGCAGACCGAGCTCGGGACCGCCGCTTTTGCGCTTCCGCAAGGCCGCGTCGCGGACGGGCCGACCTATGCGTGGGACGAACTGCAGCCCTGAGTCCGCACAAGGAGACCGACCCATGACCACCTACACGCGACTGCCCACCGGACACACACCTTCTCCGCAAAACGCGCCGCGCGGCGACGGCGAACACTGTGATCCCGGCACTCCTGCCACCCCGGCCGATCAGCCCAAGGACCCGGGGTGCGACTGCGCCGACTACCCGGTGAGCAAGCCACCGGTGCTCAAGGAACCCGACAAATGCGAGGAGTCCGATTGCAACTGTCCCAAGCCGCCGACCTCGACGATCAGCTGCCTTGACAAGTTGATTGCCCAGCAGGCCAAGGAGATCAGCGAGGCTGACCGCGCCAAGCTGTTCAAGGCAGATCTGGAAGCGCTACTGGTGAAGACCAAGGCCGCGACCATCGACTACACACAAGACAAATACAACAAGCTCGTCAACGATTGGGTACGGCTCGACGCCCTGATCGCCGAGTTGATCCGCAAGCTGGTCTGCGCGGTGCCGTGCTGGAAGTGCCTCATCGAGTGCTACGTCTGCCCGCTGCTCTACGAGATCCGCTACCGCGAGCAATTGCTCTACGGCGACGGCACGCAGTACAGCACGGTGGGCTCGCTCTACGACCAGCGCTACTGGCACGACCGCAACCGCGACATGAAGAGGCGCGCATTGGACCGCATCAAGGCGGTGCTGGCGGCCTGGGAGAAGCCCGCCCAGACGATCGAGAAGACGCTGACGGACAACGAGAAACTGATCGCCGATGCGGGCAAGCTGCTCGCGACGAACGCAACGAGCGCCGTCTACGACGTCTTCCTGCGCCTGGTCCCGCTGCATCTGGCCATCGCACCGCCGGCGAGTTTGGGCAAGGTCACCAGGATCTCGAGCGAATACACCGAGATTTGCGAGTGCGACGAAGGCTATCCGGACGACTGCTGCGGACCCGACTTGGGCGTCACGACCCTGCGCCAGCGCCTCATCGGCCCGCAGCCGTACCTCATCCTTCCGGGCGACTACTACAAGGTCATCTGCTGCATCACCGAGAAGCGCTACCTGCCCGCCAAGGACGCCTGGTCGGCCGCCGAGTCGATGTTCGAGAGCGTCGACGCCCAGATCAAGACCTACCAGAAGGACATCGACGACAAGCTGAACGCGCTCGAGAAGAGCGTCAAGGCCGCGCTGCCCCCGGACTGCAAGATCTTGGAAACGCCGCAGCAAGACCCCACGGCCAGCTGAACCTAAAACGGGAGAACCGCGATGCCCGAATACCTCCACCCAGGCGTTTACATCGAAGAGATCGAGCGCGGACCGAAGCCGATCGAGGGCGTGCCGACGAGCACCGCTGCGTTCGTCGGCGAGACTGAGCGGGGCAGCATCAAGCCGACCCTGGTCACCAGCTACAAGGACTACCAGCGCTATTTCGGGGGCGTGTTCGGCGACCACAAGTACATGCCCTACGCCGTCAACGGCTTCTTTGAAAACGGCGGCAAGCGCATGTTCGTGTGCCGCGTGGTCGACCAGGGCGCCGCCAAGGCGAGCGTCGCGTTCGGCAATTTCACGGTCGAGGCCGTCGGCCCCGGCCTGTGGGGCAATCGTGTTTACGCGCAGATCGACGACAGCAAGACGAAGAAACCGGACGGGGCCGGCGGTGCCGTCGCCGTCGGCTTCCGCCTGCGGCTCGCGTACTACGCGTCGACCCCCACGCAGGATCCGAAGGCATGGTTCGACGATCCGACCAAACCCCCGCGTCCCGCGTTCTCGGAGACTTTCGAGGACCTCGTGGTCGACGAGAACTCCCCCGACTACTTCGACAAGCGGCTGCGCGACAGCTCGTCGCTCGCGACGCTGGTGCGCGGCGCCGGCGCTGCCGCCGGCGAGCTGCCGGCCCGGGAGTTTCACCCGCTCGCGAGCGGAGACGACGGAACCGTTCCGCTGGACAGCGCGGACTTTGTCGGCGTGAAGGATGCGCAACGGGCGGATTTCCAGGGGCTCGCGGCGCTGCGGCTCGATCCCTACCGCGAGGTCTCTCTGGTCTACGCGCCTGGCGTGGAGTTCGACATCGCGCGCGAGGTGGTGACGCATTGCGAGTTGCTCAGGTACCGCTTCGCGGTGGTCGACGCCGCGAAGACAACGGTGGTTTCCACCTTCGAGCCGCGCAATGAGGTCACCGACACCAAGTACGCGGCGCTGTACTACCCGTGGATCTGGATCTCGGACCCGCAGACCGGTGCCCGCAAGCTGATGCCGCCGGGCGGCCACGTGCTCGGGATTTACGGGCGAACCGATTCGGAGCGCGGGGTGTTCAAGGCACCCGCCAACGAGATCGTGCGCGGCGCGCTGGAGCTGCAGGTCGACACCGACGACAACACGCAGGACTCGCTCAACCCGAAGGGAATCAATGCGATCCGCGAGTTTCCCGGGCGCGGCATCCGCGTCTGGGGCGCGCGTACGCTCAGCTCCGACGGCCTGTGGAAGTACGTGAGCGTGCGCCGGCTGTTCATCTTCCTCGAGCGCTCGATCTACGAGGGCACGCAGTGGGTGGTGTTCGAGCCCAACGACGACCGGCTGTGGGCCCGCGTGGTCGACACGATCCGGCTCTTCCTGCGCGGCCAGTGGCGGCTCAGCGCGCTCTTCGGTCGCACCGAGCAGGAAGCGTTCTTCATCACCTGCGACCGAACCACGATGACCCAGGACGACATTCTCAACGGCCGGCTGATCTGCGAGATCGGCATCGCGCCGGTGAGGCCGGCCGAGTTCGTCGTGTTCCGCATCTTCCAGAACACCGCTGAAGCGCAGCGATAGGAGTGAGCCATGGCACGCAACGATCCCCTGCGCAATTTCCGTTACCGGCTCGAAATCGACAGCATCGCTCAAGCCGGATTCAGCGAAGTCACGATCGCCGAGACCACCATCGACGCGATCGACTACCGCGACGGCAACGACCCGCCGCACGTCCGCAAACTCTCGGGCATCACCAAGTACGGAAACATCACGCTCAAGTGGGGCCTGAGCATCGGCGCGAATGCGCTCGACCTCATCAAGTGGCACTCCGACATTTCCGCCGGCCATGTGCTGGAAAAACGCAAGAGCGTCGCCATCGTCGTGCAGGACGAGGCGGGTGTCGACAAGGCACGCTTCGTCGTCACCGACGCCTGGCCGATCAAGTACACCCCGAGCGGCCTCAACGCCAAGGGCAGCGAAGTGATCATCGAATCGCTCGAGCTGGCCAACGAAGGCATCGAACGAGTGATGTAGCAAGGAGAACACGCCATGACTGCCAACACACATCCCGGGTTCCAGACCGAAATCGAGTTCGAATTGCCGAAGGGGTATGTGGACGAAGCGGGCACCCTGCACCGGCGCGGACTGATGCGGCTGGCCACCGCCGCCGACGAGATCCTGCCGCTGCGCGACCCGCGTGTACAGCAGAACGAGGCCTACCTCGCGGTCATCGTGCTG
The DNA here is from genome assembly GCA_031366795.1 of Candidatus Eiseniibacteriota bacterium. Classification (GTDB taxonomy): domain Bacteria; phylum Eisenbacteria; class RBG-16-71-46; order RBG-16-71-46; family RBG-16-71-46; genus JANLWK01. The sequence goes on from JANLOX010000029.1 coordinate 8,682, forward strand.
GCGCGTGTGATCGTGCGCCTGGGGTCGCTGGCCGACATCCACACCGGCGTGATCGAGGGGCTGTACGCCTCCGACCTCGCCTACCTGCAGCGGCTCTACGAGAAGTTCAACAGCGACGACGAGGCCGCCGCCGACCCCGCCCCCGCGCGACAGACGGCGAAGGGCCTCGACGGCCTGCGCAGGATGACCACCCTGGGGGAAGCATGAAGGCCTATCCCGTCAAGTCGCTGTACGAGGAAATGGCCTTCATCGCCCATCACTTCCACTGGTGCCCCAGCGATCTGATGCAGCTCGAGCACGGGGAGCGGCGCCGCTGGTGCCGCGAGATTTCGAACATCAACCGTTCGCTCGACGGCGCGCCGGCCCACAACCCCTTCGACGTTTGAGGAGACTTCACGATGGCGCGCCAGGATCCCTTGCGAGGCTTCCGCTACCTGGTCGAGATCGACGGGATCGCGAGCGGCGGCTTCGCGCGCGTGAAGGGGATCAGCCGCGAAGTGAAGCATGAATCGCACCGCGAGGGTGGAGTCAACGACTACGAGCACAAGCTCGTGACACAGGTGTCCTATCCCGTCGTGGTGCTCGAGCGCGGACTCGCGCTGGATGACCTCTGGAAATGGGCCCTCGCGGCGGCCGACGGCGACGTGACACGCAAGACGGTATTCGTGCGCCTGCAGGATGAGGCCGACCGCAAGGCATGGGCGTGGCAGATCGAGAGCGCGTTCCCGGTCAAGTGGTCGTCGTCGGACCTCGACGCGGTGTCGTCGCAGGTGGTGATGGAAAGCCTTGAACTCGCCCACCATGGCCTGAGGAAGGCGACATGATCGCGACCCGCCGGCTTGCCCTGGCAGCACGCGCCACCGCGGCCCGCTTCGCGCGGCGCCGGTCGTGCACACGCTCGGGAGCGCGGCTGCCGGCGTGGTTTCCGCTCTCGCTGCTATGGGCACCCAGGCGCAAGCGGCTGAGCGCGAAACCCGCGGCGACCAGCTCCGGCGCGGCCGGCATCGGCACGAGTGCCGGTCTCGTCACACAGGTCTCGCATTTGCATCGGCATTGGCATCTCGCGCTGCGCGTCGACCGGGAGCCGCACAACGCGACGGCTGTGTCGCCCGCGCTCGGCTGGGTGCGTCACGCGGTGCGCACGAGCGCCACCGAATGGCGTCGACGCATCGATCCCGGGTTGGCGCCGGCGGCTCCCGGGATGGTGCCCCGGCCTCCGCCGCAGCGCGCCGATGACGCGCGCGGCAGCATCGGGGGAACGGCGCGACCGACAGCGCGCGACGATGCAGGGGCGGCATCGTCGCCGCTGGCTGAACCCGGGCCGTCACCGCGCGGTGACGGGTCCGGGTCGCCGCCCGTCAGCCTCTGGTCGCACCGGCCCTTGGCCCTGGTTCGACGCAGCGGCAGTTCGGCCCGCACGACGGCCGCACCGACGTCCGCCGCCGGCGCGTCGCCACCGCTCGCCGCATGGCCCGGCCAGAGGCCCGCGACCGCGCAGACCACGCCGGCGCTCGCCACTCGCAGCGTGACGCGGCACGCACTCGATCCCACCGAGGCGCCCGCGCTGCCGATGTCTCGGCGGCCGCACGTCGGGCCGTCCAAATCGACCCGTGGCGCGGCGAGTTCGTCCGCGGCCGCGCCGTCTTCCGCACGCAGTTCCGCGCCGATGGAACGCGCGCCGTCATCGCCGCCGCTTGCGCAGCCACGCAACATCGCCGCCGACGCGCCGCCCGTGGTCACGCCGGTGACGACGTGGCGCCGCGTCGTACCGACGAAGCAGACGACCTCCCGCCGCACGACCGCGCTCGTGTGGCCCCCCACCACGCGCAACGACCGGCGGGGCGGTGACACCAACAACGCCGCTGCGCCCTCGACCTGGCGCCGCGCTGCGCCCCCCGCGACGCCGTCGTCGCGTCACACGGCGGAGCTGGTGTGGTCCACCCGCGAACGTGGCGACTTGCGCGCCGGCGACACCGCCGGCAGTGCCTACGCAGCAGCCGGCTCGGCGAGCGCATCAGGCATGTCGGCCAGCGCCACCACGACCGAACTCACGCCCCAAGCGGCCACAGCCGCTGCGCGAGCCCTCGCAGCGCAACGCGCGAACCCGTTCGACACCGCACTGATCGATCGCCTCGCCGAGGACGTGATCCGTCGTGTCGAGCGGCGTGTGCGCATCGAACGCGAGCGGCGCGGACTGTGAGGCCGGCATGAGCAAGCAGCAGCTCAAGAAGGCGAGCATCACCGTCCTCGACGGTGCCGACAAGGGCAAGGTCATCTCGGTGCTCTTCAACCCCGCCGAGTACAGCTTCGAGCGATCGAACTCGTACAAGGCCACGCCGCTGCCGGGGCTGGGTGCGCCGCTGCTCCAGTTCGTCAACGGCGAGGCCGACCAGTTGAGCATGGAGCTGTTCCTCGACGACTACACCGATCCCGAGGGCCCGACCTCGCGCGAGCGCAAGGAACGCGAGCCGCTGATGGCACGCCTCAACGACTTGAGCCATCTCCTGGAGATCGACAGCAAGCTGCATGCGCCGCCGCCGGTGCGCTTCAACTGGGGGCCGATGGAGTTCACCGCGGTCATCGAGAAGCTCGGACGCAAGGTGACCATGTTCCATCCGGACGGTACGCCGGCACGCGCGACGCTATCGGTGAGCTTCAAGGAATACCGCACGCTGCGGCAGCAGCTCGAGGATCCGCGCCGCGAGTCCTCGGACAAGACCAAGCGCCGTGTCGTCGTCGGACGCGACGCGCTCTGGCTGATCGCGGCCCGCGAATACAACGACCCGAGCGCCTGGGTGCTTATTGCCGAGGAGAACGACCTCGACGACCCGCGCGAGATCGGCCCCGGGGACTGGTTGCTGCTTCCGCCCATCGAGAACCCGCATGGAACTCGCAACACTCTCTAGCCGCTACGGCGAGTTCTATGCGCCGGCCTTCGCGGTGCGGGTGGGGCGGGCCGACCTGCGGCGCGACCTGCTCGTCGCGGTCAGCGAGGTCGAGGTCGACCTGGTGCTGGGGGCCGCGTCGCGCTTCACCTTCAACGTGACCGACTGCTACAACCTGGAGGCCCGCGCGTTCGAGACCGGGCGTGGCGCCGATGCGATCGAGTTGCTGACCTTCGGCAGCGAGATCGAGGTCTGCCTCGGCTACGGCGACTCGAAGTCGATGCCCGCGATGGTGAGCGGCGTGATCACCGAGATCACCACCTCGTTCCCGGAAACCGGCAAGCCCGAGCTGTCTGTCTCGGGCTACGACCACGGCTTCCAGCTGACCCTCGGCAAGAACTCGCGCACCTGGTCCAACGAGCTCGAGAGCAACACGGTGCAAGAGATCGCGGGGTACAACAACCTGAGCGCGAAGGTGCAGGTCACCAAGGAGCGGCTCGCGCAGATCGAGCAGAACCAGGAGAGCGACTGGGCCTTCATCAAGAAGCTCGCCGATCGCAACCATTTCGAGGTCTACGTCGACGAGGCGCGCACCCTGCACTTCGGCCCGCCCGACGACAAGGCCACCGCGATCGTGCGGCTCGCGTGGGGCGAAGGGCTGCTCAGCTTCAAGCCCGAGGCCAATCTGGCCAGCCAGGTCGCCAAGGTCGAGGTCTACGGCTGGGACCGCAACCGCAAGGAGGCGATCGTCGGCGTGGCCAACGCGGGTGAAGAATCGGGGCTCACCGGCAAGAGCGGCGGCGAGCGGCTGAAGAGCTTCGTGCGCGACCCGAGCAAGTTGCCCACGCTGCGGCTGCGCCAGCCGGTGTTCACCCAGTCCGAAGCCAACGCACGCGCCAAGGCCGCGCTCAACGAGCGTGCCAAGCAGTTCGTGACCGGCGACGCCGAGTCGATCGGGCTGCCCGAGATCCGCCCCAACCGCAACGTGTTGCTCGACAACCTGGGCTCGCCGTTCTCCAAGACGTACTACGTGCAGCAGGCAACCCACAAGGTCGACAGCAACGGCTATCGCACCAAGTTCAAGGTGAAGGAGACGGGACTGTGAGCCTCATCGACCCCTCGTCGCGCGAAACCTCGCACGAGTCCGGCGGCTTCGTGAAGGGCGTGGCCATCGCGCTCGTCACGCAGAACCGCGACGACGAGAACCAGTGCCGCGTCAAGGTGCGCTACCCGTGGCACGACAAGCCACGCGACAGCTACTGGGCCCGGCTCGCCACGCCGATGGCCGGCAACGAGCGCGGCCTGGTGCTGATCCCCGAGGTGGGCGACGAAGTGCTGGTGGCCTTCGAGCGCGAGGACATCCGGTTTCCGTACATTCTGGGCGCGCTGTGGAACGGCAAGGACAAGCCGCCGCTCGCGAACGATGACGGCAACAACGACAAGCGCATCCTCACGTCCCGCAAGAAGCACCACCTGCTGTTCGACGACGGTGCCCAGGGCGTCGTCGAACTCGCCCACGAGAAGGGCCGCAAGGTGACGATCGACGACCACGGCATCGTGGTCCAGGACGAGCACGGCAACCAGATCAAGATCGATAGCGACAGCGGCGCGATGTCGCTGCAGGCGAGCGGGCAGCTCAGCATCAAGGCGGCCACCATCTCGATCGAGGCGACCGGCACGCTCGAACTGAAGGCGAACGCCACCCTGACCGTGCGCGGCACGATCGTCAACATCAACTGACGCCATGGGACAGCCCGCCGCCCGCTTCGGTGACACCACGAGCCACGGCACGCCCCTCGCGCCGGGCCCCGGATGCCCGACTGTGCTGATCGGCGGCCAGCCGGCTTGGCGCTGCCTGTCGGACACACATGTGTGCCCACTCTCCGACGGCCCGAAGCCGCATGTCGGAGGCGTCGTGCTCGTGGGTAGCCTGACGGTCATGATCGGCGGCCTGTTCGCCGCACGGCAGGGCGACCTGGTGGTCGAAGTCGGCGCGCCGAATGCCATCGCCAGCGGCGCCACCACGGTGTTGATCGGATGAAAACTACTGCGCCCACCGACGATCGCAAGGACTTCCTCGGCCGCGGATGGGCGATGCCGGTGGCGCTCGACCCGCGCACCCGCCAGGTCGCGTTCGCCGAGTACGAGGACGACATCCGGCAGGCGATCTTCATCATTCTCGAGACCGCCCCCGGCGAGCGCCTGATGCGGCCGAACTTCGGCTGCGGCATCCACGAGCTGGTGTTCGCCGCGCTCGACAGCACCACGCTGCAGCGCATCCGCTCGGAGGTGCAGGACGCGCTGCGCCGCTACGAGGCGCGCATCGACGTGCTCGGCGTCGGCGTCGACGAGGCCGCCAGCGCCGAAGGCAAGCTGCTGGTCGAAATCGAGTACCGCGTGCGCAAGACCAACCAGCTCGGCAACCTCGTGTTCCCGTTCTACTTCCTCGAAGGAGGGCGTCTGTGAAAGCACCGCAGTCCCCGTCGCTCGACCCGCGGCGCGAACATAACTTCGAGGCCGAGCTGACAGCACGCGCCCGTGCCTGGGTGCCCGCGTGGGGTTTCGAGGACGGCGGCCACGATTTCGGCCACGCGCTGCTACAGGTCGCCTCGCAGTTCAACGCGAAGGTCGCCGAAGGCCTCGACCGAGGCGGCGACAAGATGCAGCGCGGCTTCCTCGACTGGCTCGCGGTGCGTGGCGATGCGGCCCGGCCGGCGCGCATGCCGGTCGTCTTCAAGATGGTCGACAAGGCGCCCGCCGCGGTGCTCGCGCTTGCCCCGGTGCGCATGCAGGTCGACGCGCAGGACGCCACCGTGGTGTTCGAGACCGAGGACGACGTGCGCGTGATCCCGGGGCGCCTCGAGGTGGTGGTCGCCACCGACGCCGACCAGGACGCGATCTTTCTGCAAATGCCCGGGCTCACCTCGATCGAGCCGCTCAAGCCGCTGCCCACGCAATGGCGCCTGAAGAGCTTTGCCGCGGCGGGGTCGACCCAGTTGCAGCTCGACCCCGAGGTCGGCCTGGTCGCCGGCCTGGTCGTCGAGCTGGCGGGCCTGCAGTACCGGATCGACAAGGTCGACAAGGACATCGTGACGATCGACCCTGCGCTGCCCACGGGTGCCGGCGTCGAGGCGGGGAGCGTCGCGCACATGGTGATGGCTTTCGAGCCCTTCAATCCCTCGGCGCGCAACCGCCAGCAGCATGCCGTCTACCTCGGGCATCTCGACCTGCTCAACATCGAGGCTGCGGCCACCATCGACGTGATCGGCGCGCAGGCGCTCGGTGCCGGCGCGACCTGGGCGTACTGGGGCAAGGTCGCCGGCCAAGACAGCGTCGCCTGGCAAGCGCTGGCGCTGGCCAAGACGCAGCCGAGCGACGGCGTGCGCCTGGACAAGCCCCGAGGCGCGGTCGAGCCGCGCGACCTGGGTGCGGTGAAGAAGGCACGCTGGATCGGCGCCTTCACCCCGAATGTTCTCGGCAACGCGCCCACGCTCTCGGTCGACGCGCTCGAGCTGCGCATCAACTTCCGCCCCGAGCCGGCGTGCCCGATCGTCAACGCCGACGACAGCACTACGCTGGCCGCGCAAGCGCTGGCGAACACGACACCGCTGGTGCTGAGCGGCGTGTTCTACCCCTTGGGCCGCACGCCGCGCCAGTTCGACACCTTTTACCTCGGGTGCCCGGAGGCCTTCTCGAAGCCGGGGGCCCACGTGCAGCTGTGCTTCGAACTGGCCGACCCGACCTCGTACGCGCTGTCGACGGTTCACCACGGTGCGTTTGCCGAGGCGGTGCTTGCGGGCGTGGGCCAGGACCGGGCTCTGCACCTGTTTGAATTCAAGCCCGCGCAGGCGACGGTTTCGCCGCTGTTCGCCCGCGAGCCGCTGCAGCCCCCCTCGCCGGTCTACAACGCCAGCCCGCTGAGCGTGCTACCGATTCCGCTCGACGCCAAACCGACCTACCGCCTGCCGATGTGGGCCGAAGGCCAAGACTTCGTGGTGGCGACGGTGGCCGGCTCGCACGTCTGGCTGTGGCGCGAGGTCGCGGCAGACTCCAAGAAAAGCGGTTGGCGCGATTTGGGCGTGTTGCCCACCGGCGTGGCGAAACCGCCGCCGGTCGACGGCCTGGTCTACCTCGGCGGCAATCCGTCTCCGCGCCTCGTCGCGCTGCAAGACGGCCGGCTCTCGCTGCGTGCGATGACCGACGCTGCGACGTGGGTGGAAGTGATCCCCAAAGACGGCGCGGACAAGCACGTCGTGCTGAAGGCCATCGCCGCGATCCTCGTCATCGATGGCACCGGACGGCTGGTCACGTCGGCCGCGGAGGACCTGGTCGGCGTGGACGCCGACGGCAAGCTCTACCGCGTGACCACCGCGGGCATCTGCACCTATTTGAACGTGCCGGCGTTGTCGACGCGGGTGACGCCGATTGCGCTGAAACACAACGGGGGGCTCACCGTCGTCGCGGCGGAGAAATCGCTGACCATGCTCGTCGCGCTCAAACCCACCGGCGGCGTGAGCTCGCAGCGCATCGACGCCGTGGCCACGATTCTGGGCTTCTCGCTCGAGGCGACGCTGGACGGCATCGATCTCGCCTGCCTGGCCAGCGCGCGCGACGAGTCCGCGGCCTATCTCGTCACCTGGGTTCCCGCGGCCACCGGTGCCAGGGCGGAGATTTTCAAGAGCGAGGTGCCCGCCAGCGCGGGCCGAATCGGCGGCGCGCCCACCCGCATTGCCACGCAGGTACTGATTCCCGGCGAGAACGGCGACGCGGTCGTCGCCCCCTTCGACCTCGGTCGCCGGTTGAAGCTGAATGCGGACGTCGAGACGGGCATCGTCGTTCCCGCCGGCGCACCCGCGCTCGCCGTGAACGACGTGATCACGCTTCGGATCGCCAACAACCTGCGCGTCAAGAAAATTGACGGTGCCGGCGTGACGCGCGCCACCGAAACGTTCCACCCGATCGCCGGCACGTTCGGCGCAGGGCCCGTCACCCGCGAACTCCTCGCGTACCGCATGTCGACCGGAGCCACCGGCAATGTTCTCGGTCTCAAAAAATTCGAGCTGGCCCCGGGAGAGCACGGCGTCGCGGCCGACTCGACGCTGCTGATCCAGATCGGCGCGGTGGCGCACGAATATGTCGTCGACAGCGTCGCGGTCGCGAGCTCTGCCTGGATCGTGACGCTGGCCAGCGCGTTGCCGGCGGGTGCCACCGGCAACGCCAGCTATTGGCTGCCGGTTCAAACGGGCGGACGCATCGCGCCGTTCGCCCGCCTGAACCCGGCGCATCTGAACGAGAAGTGCGACGTGACGCTGCTCGAGCACGGAGCGCTCGTTTTTCCGGGCGCTAAGCCCGAACGCCAGACGGCGCAGGCGTTCGCCACGGTGACCAACTTCGCCACGCTCGTCGTGATGGGTGAAAACTTCGCTGCCGCTCCCGTGCCGGGGGCGAACGCGAAGTTCCTGCTCGACTCCGCGGTGGGTGATTGGTCGCACCAGTTGGGCGACGGGGTTTCGAACCCCGAACTGTCGTGGGAATACTGGAACGGCGCGTGGTCGAAACTCATCATCGAACCCGACGAAACGCTGAACCTGAAGTCGACCGGCGCGTTGCGCTTCGTGGTTCCGCCAGACATCGGGCCGACCGACTGGGCTGGCAAGACGAGCTTCTGGGTCCGCGCGCGCCTCGTCGGCGGCGACTACGGCTCCGAGGAAGTCACCGTGCTCATCGAGGACTTGGGCAACCGCAAGACGAAACAGACGATCCAGCGCTCGTCCAAGGGCATCCGCCCACCGTCCGTCGTGAACCTCGGAATCTCGTATTCGATGCGCGACGGCGTGATGCCGGCGTACGTGCTCGCCGAGGACAGCGGTTCGATTCGCGACCAGAGCGATGCGAATCGCACCGAAGGCGCGATCGTCGAAGGCTTCATTCCCCTGGCCGTCACACTCGGGCGCCTGCGGGCCGGCGATGCAGCCACACCGACGGCGCCCGTCGAACCCTGTCCGCCCGAGTGCGACTGCGCAGACGGCTTGGTTGCCACCGCAGCAACCGCGGCGACCGGCGCCTCGACCCCGGCCAGCGCATCGGCGGCGGTCACGGTCGCCACCGGACGCGCGCTGTTTCTGGGCTTCGACGCCGACCTGTCCGGCGCCTCGGTGAACGTGCTTTTCGTTAGCGCTCGCGAACACGACCACGCGGCGCTCGCGCCCCTGCGCGTCGATGCGCTGGTGGGCAACCGGTTCGTTCCACTCGTTTCGCGCGACGGCACACGCGCGCTGGGCGAGACCGGCTTGCTCACGCTGGCGTTCTCGCAGCCGCCGACGCGCGCCGAGCTGTTCGGCCGCACGCTCGTGTGGCTGCGGCTGGCGCCGACCACGAAAGCGGCCGGAGACGGCGCGGCCTGGCAGCCGAGCCTGACGGGCGCCTACCTCAACGCCGCATGGGTGAGTGCCACCGAAACCTTGACGCGCGAACTGCTGGGTTCTTCCGAAGGTGCACCCGACCTGACGCTAAAACTGGCCCGACCGCCGGTGCTGCGTGATTCGCTCGAGCTGCGGGTGCGCGATCTCCTGGGTGACGAGGAGCGCCAGGCCCTGCAAGCGGCAGACCCCGATCTGGTGCTGAACGACGCCGATCTGCCCGGCGACTGGGTGCGCTGGAAACAGGTCGCCGATCCCGCCGACGCGGGCCCCGCCGAGCGTGTCTTTGCATTCGACGAAACCACCGGTGTCCTCCGCTTCGGCGATGGCCTGCACGGCGCCATTCCTCCGGTGGGCCGCGACTCGATCGTCGCGTTCCGGTATCAGCGCACCGAACCCCCGGTCAAGGGAGCTGTCGACGTTCCGGCGAACACCATCGAGGCGCGGGCCCAGCTCAACCTCGTGACGCCGGTGGGCGGTGTCGAAGCGGTGTTCTCGGCCGACCATGCGGCCGGTGGGGCGCCGCCCGAGCCCGACGACCGCGTGCTGCGTTTCGGCTCGGCCAAGCTGCGTCACCGCGGCCGCGCCGTCACCGCGCGCGATCTCGAAGACCTCGCGCTGGCGAGTTCCCCCGACATCGTGCAGGCACGTGCGCTCGTGCAGCCCAGGCACACGCGCTTGGTCGTCGTGATGCGCGGCCCCACGCCCGCCCCGACGCTGGCGCAGCGCCGCGAACTCGGCCGGCTGCTGCTCGGCGTGGCACCATTCACGTTCGGCGCCGCCAGCGGCTTCGCGATCGACGGCCCGCGCATCCGCCAGCTGCGCATCCGGCTCGCGCTGCGGGTCGAGGGCCTCGACCACGCAGGACGTGTCGCGCAGCAAGTCGCCGCGCGTCTCGAAACGTTTTTCGACAGCGCCACCGGCGGGCTCGCGGGCGACGGCTGGCCCCTCGGCGCGAACCCTCGCGAGGACGACATCGCGCTGTCTCTGCTCGACCTGGCGCATCTGCACAGCATCGCTGCCGTCAGCCTCGTCGAAGCCGTCGACGACACGACCGAGCGCCCATGGCCCGGGACCTTGAAGCCGGACCAGATCGTACGTCTGGCCGACGATGCGATCCGCTTTGAATTCCAGAGCATGGAGGTCGCCGCGTGAGCCAGCTTTCGCCGCTGCTGTTCGATCTGCGCTACGACGACCTGGTGGAACTCGGGCGCTCGCGCCTGCCCGCACTCGCCCCGCCGTGGACCGACCACAACGCGCACGACCCCGGCATCACGCTGATCGAGTTGCTCGCGTGGGTCGCCGAAGCGCAGCTGTATTCGCTCGGGCGGATGCGCCGCGACGAGCGAGCGGCCTACGCCGCGCTGTTCGGCGTGGGCGCGGCGGGCACCCGCGCGGCACGCGGGCTGCTGTGGGTCGATCGCTCCGATGCCGCATCGCCGGCCACCACCCTGCGCGATGCCCTCGTCGTCGAGCCCGATGCCGTGGTGCACCTGGCCGACGACGACACCTTGGTGTTCCACCCCGCCTTCAAGACGCTCTTCGCGCCGGGTCGCATCGTCGCCCTGCGCTCGCGCGCGTCGGGCGGTGCCGTGCGTGACCACACATCGGCCAACGAACGGGGTGGCTCCGCGTTCCTGCCGTTCGGCGACGCCGCCGGGCCGCGCGACGTGCTGACGCTGGAGTACGAAACACGGGCCGATGGCGGCGTCGTTCCGTCGGCCGCAGCGGACGCGTCCGGCGCCCATTGGGTGATCGGGATTCGTGTCGCCGAGGGCACCCCCCGCGCCGCCGAATCGCCGGATGCCGGCAGCGCGGGTGAGGCGGGAGAGGTCGGTCGGCTCAGCGTGGCCTTGCTCACCGCCACCGACCGGTTTTCACTGCCGGTGGTGGAGGACTCCAGCCAAACCATGCTGCGCACCGGTGCGCTGGTGCTCGACATGTCGCAGGTGCAGGGTTCGCCCGCGGCGTTCAGCCTCGAGTTCCGCGCACCGCGCGGGCTGCCGCGGGCGCCGCGTGTGTTGCGCATCGAGCCCAACGTGCTGCCGATCACGCAGCGCCGCAGCATCGTCGGCGAACTCCACGTCGCCAATGGCCAACCCGACCTGGATGTCGAGCTCGACACGCCGGGCCTGTGTTTCGACGCGGGTGACGAGCCGGTCCAGGTGGAGGTGCGCGACACCACCACGTCGACCGTCTGGACGCGCTGCGAGCACCTGTCCGACCAGGGCCCAAACGACAACACGTTCGAGTTCGACGAGACTGCGGCGCGGCTGCTGTTCGGCAACGGCCACAACGGTCGCCGGCCCGTGGCGGACGCCCAGGTGCTCGTGTCGTACCCGGTAAGCGATGGGGAGGACGGCAACGTGGCGCGCAACCGGACGTGGCGCGTCGCCGGCGTCGCGGGCACCTTCGGCGTCAACCTGGACCCGGTGTACGGCGGCAAGGGCCGGCTCGACGGCACGGACCTGAGGCGCGAGGCACGCCGCCGTGCGCGCGACGACCACGCCCTCGTGAGCGCGGCCGACATCGAGGCCGCCGCGAAGTCGCTGCCTTTGCTTGAGGTGATTCGCGCCTGGGTGCCGCCACTGCGCCAAGGCGTGCCGCAGACAGGAACGGTCACGCTGATCGCGATGCGCAGCCGGCCCGGGAACGTCGAGCCCGCGCAAGCGCTGGAGACGCCGCGCTGGCTCGAAGCCGTTCGCCGCCAGCTCGCCGGGCGGATGCCGCTGGGCACACGCCTCGCCGTGTCGGCGCCTCGGTATGTGGGCTTCGCGATTCGCGCACAACTGCAGATCGAGCGTGGACGCGACCCCCGGCAGATCGAAGCCAAGGTGCGCGAAGCGCTGCGCCAACGGCTCGCGCTGGTGCCCACCGAGGGCACGGCGAAACCCCGCGAACCCGGCATCCCGGTGACATCGCGCGACGTGGCGGCGTGGATCCGCAGCGTCGACGGCGTGGCCGACGTGCTGCCGCTCGCGCTGGTCGCCGGGACGAACAGTGTCGGCGAGATCGTGGTGCCGCATGACGGCCTGCCGCAGCTCGACCTCGACCAGAGCGACATCCGTGCGCAGCGCGCGGCGACGACGGGGAGCGCGGCATGAGCGCGCCCCGCCCACGCGGCTACCACTTCGCCTCGGCGGCACAGTGGAAGGCGTGCCTGCTGTCGCGGGGGGACGCGGCGACCACGGCGGGGCGCGGCTCCAGGAGTCGGGCGATCGCGGTCTGCTGGCTCGCCAGCGTCTCCTGCAGCGACTGCAGCCGCAGGTGCAGGACCGCGAGTCCAATCCCCATCACCGCGGTGCCGAGCAGGGCAAGCAGCGCGATTCGACGGGTCCAGTCGGGCGGCTCGTCCTCGGGGTACAGCAGGTTTCCGGTCAGCGGCACCCGGGTGACGTCCATCCGATATCGCCCGCCCGTGCCGGAGAAGGTGTCGAGCGGGCTGCTTTCGCGGTCGGACTCGCGGTCCCCTTTGCGCGCGCGTCCGCGTTGTGGTGTGTGCACCCCCAACCCTTTCCTGAAGACACCAACTTGTTGCTGGCTCTGGGCCCCCCCCCGACTCTCCCTGGTCCTCGACGCCGACGCCCTGACCCTGCTCTCCCGCGACCCCACGCTGTTCGCCCTGCTGCACAAGGATTGCGTCCTGACCCCCCATGCCGGCGAATTCGCCCGGCTGTTCCCCGATATCGCGGCCAAACTGGACGCCCCCGCCATCAAAGGCCCGGCCTATTCCAAGGTCGACGCCTCGCGCGAGGCTGCGGCCCGGGCGGGCTGTGTGGTGCTGTTCAAGGGGGCGGATACCGTGATCGCGTCGCCCGACGGCACCTGCGCCATCAACTCTGCCGCCTATGACCGCGCCGCCCCGTGGCTCGCCACCGCAGGGTCAGGCGATGTTCTGGCGGGGTTCATCACCGGCCTTCTGGCGCGCGGCTTCCACCCCCAACAAGCCGCCGAGACCGCCGCATGGCTGCACGTCGAATGCGCTCGCAGTTTTGGACCGGGGTTGATTGCCGAGGATTTGCCCGAGGAACTGCCAAAAGTGTTCCGCGCCTTGGGTCTGTAGGTCGGGTGATAGCCCGACTCGGCGCGCTCAGCGTGGCAACAGAGTCTGGCTATCGCGCCGACCTACGGGTTGCTGCGGTCAAACCCTAAAATATGGTTAACGGAAGTCGGCAACCATATGATTTTAGACGATTTACCAAAGGTTTCACGCGTGAAAACCCGTCAGGCGGTAACCATGCCCAAGCAGGCAAGCTCCAACCCGCCAGCGTAAATCACCGCGTCATTCTCGAATGTCAGGGTGAAAAAGCGCGCCTCGGGCAGGGTTTCAGCCCGGATATATTCGCCGTCCGCCAACCGAGCGGCCGCGATCATCGCCTGCGGCTGGCCAAACATCGCCTTTGCGCGCCAGTCGCGGACCAGAATCTGTTGCGCGGCAGAGACCGTCACATCCTCGGTCGGGCAGTCCACCCCCAGCGTGCCATGGGCGATCCTGACCACGCGGGCATTTCTGACCACCGACACCGCGACCTGAACCAGACGCCGCGCCCCGGCCCGGGTCAGGATGCGGTCACCGGGCTGCAGATACTCCACCGGCAGCGCGCCATCCAAGGTCAGAACCGGCGTGCCCGCCAGCACCGCCATCAGGGGGGCCACGGCGTCGGTCAATGCGGTCGTCTTGAAGGTTGCCTGCGCCATGATACGCTCCCGTTGCTGTACCCGGCCTTTATTGCGGCCAATTGTGGCGAGATCAGGTTAACGCCGCGCCTTTTTCGGGAAGTTCCGCGGCCTGATTGCGGCAAAACCAGCCGCATGCTTTTTCC
>JANLOX010000050.1:0-8117 GCA_031366795.1 Candidatus Eiseniibacteriota bacterium
GACCGTACAGCGCCGTGACTTCGAGGAGCACACCTCGCTGACCGTCGGCCGCGCCATCGACAACGACGTTCGCATCGACGACGCGGCGGTCGAACCGCATCACTTGCGCGTAACGGTCGTTGGGGACTCTTTCCACGTCGAGGCACTCGGTGAGGCCGCGCACTTCACGTCCAAGGGCGCGGAGCTGCGCGAGGCAACCGTGCGCCCGAGCGCCATCGGTATCGGGCGGTTCGCGCTGAGACTCTCGCACCAGCGCTACCCGGCGATCATCGTGTTCGACCCGCAGAGTCCCCACTTCGCGAGCTACAAGGGACTACGCTGGTTCGATCCCGACCTGCGCTTCCGCTACGTGCTACCGCTGACTGCGAACCCGTCCCCCGACACCCTCATCATCATGTCGACGCGAGGCAACCAGCGGCGCGCACTGCGCGTGGGCTGGTTCGACTTCAAGGTCGGCAAGACCGCGTGCCGCCTGGAAGCCACGCGGCTGCTGGAGCCGGGCGTCGGCGAGAGCGACTTCGGGCTGTTCTTCCGCGATGCCACGACCGGCAAGGAGTCGTACGCCCTCGGCCGCTACGTCAATGCCGAGAAGCACGACGATGGACTGTTCGTGCTCGACTTCAACGACGCCTACAACCCCGCGTGCGCTGTATCAGAGCATTACAACTGCCCGATCCCGCCCAAGGCGAACCGCCTGACGGTGGCGATCCGCGCCGGCGAGATGGACGCGCACTACCACTAGCTTCGCGAGCCTACCCCGGAGATGAACTCGTGAGCCGAAACCGAGCAGGTGAGCGGCGCGCCAAGGGCGGCGATGGCTCCGCGGCCGCCAAACCAGGTCCGCGCCGCGCGCATGGCGCCGATGCGGGCGCCTCCCGTTCCAGTGCGCAGGACCAGAGTTGGGTGATCGCCATTTGCTGCTTCCTCACCGTGGCGGTGGCCGCGGTCTATGCGCAGATGGGTAGCCACGAATTCATCATCTTCGACGACAACGAATACATCTTCGAGAACCCGCACATCACCAGCGGCTTGAATTTCGCGAACATCCGCTGGGCGTTCACCGCGTTCTTCTCCAACAACTGGCACCCGGTGACGTGGATGTCGCACATGCTCGATTGCCAACTGTTTGGGCTGAACGCCGGCCAGCATCACCTGATGGGCGCCGCGTTCCACCTCGCCAACACGCTGCTGGTGTTCCTGCTGCTGCGCAAACTCACGGGGACGCTGTGGCAGGGCGCCTTCGTTGCCGCGGCCTTCGCGCTGCATCCCATGCACGTGGAATCCGTCGCGTGGGCGTCGGAGCGCAAGGATGTGCTGAGCACGTTCTTCGCCTTGCTCACCATTGCCTGCTACACCGCCTACGCGCAGCGGCCAACCCTCCTCCGCTACGCCACGTTCTTCCTGTTGTTCGTGCTGGGAATCATGGCCAAGCCGATGCTCGTCACGATGCCATTCGTGCTGATGCTGCTCGACTACTGGCCGCTGCACCGCTTCGGTGATGCGCGCGCAAGCGCCCTGCGTGTGCCGAAGCAAAGCATCGGGCGGCTGTTCGTCGAGAAGCTTCCGATGCTGCTGGTGGTGATCGCCTCGTCCGCGTTGACGCTGGCTGCGCAGTCGAAGGGCGGCGTCGTGCGGTCGCTTGAAGAAGTCACCGTCCCGATGCGGCTCACGAACGCGCTCGTGAGTTGGGTTCGCTACGCTTTCAAGCTTCTCGTGCCGCTGCAACAGGCGTTCTACTACCCCTACCCCAAGACTCCCCCTGTCGTTGCGGCCATCGGCGCCGCATTGCTGCTGTTGGCGATCACCTGGTTCGTGTGGAACTCGCGCAAGGAGCGGCCGTGGGCGCTGGTGGGCTGGCTGTGGTTCGTAGGCACGCTCGTCCCGGTGATCGGGCTGGTGCAGGTCGCCACGCAGGCGATCGCAGATCGCTATGCCTACATCCCCTCGATCGGGCTGTTCGTGATCATGGCGTTCGGAGTGGCGGAGCTCAGCCGGCGCTGGCCCAGTCGCGCGGCGGTGCTCGCCTGCACTGCGGCGATTGTGCTCGGCGTGTACGGAACGAAGGCGTGGACCCAGACCCGCTATTGGAAGGACAGCGTGACGCTGTTCAGCCACGACGCGGCGATCATTCCCGACAACGTGCTCGCGTCGCGCAACCTCGGCGTCGCCTACTTCCGCCGCGGCAACTACGACAGTGCCATCGCCGCCATCAAGAACGTGCTGCGCGTCTACCCGCACGACGAGATCTCGATCTTCGACCTGGCGACCGCCTACGATCGCGCGGGGTCGCTCGCCGAGGCCGACAGCTGCTACCGCGTCGCGATCGAGCTGGTGCCCAGCCACGTTGAAGCACGCTACAACCGCGGCAGCCTGCTCAATCGCATGAACCGCTACGAGGATGCGGCCGCGGAATTTCGTGAGGCAGTGCGCATCAGACCGGATTACTTCGAGGCCTACAACAACCTGGGCAACGCGCTCGGCCACTTGGGCAAGGATGACGAAGCGGTCGCCGCTTACCAGAAGGCGCTGAGCCTGAACCCGAACTACGTCGAGGCCCACAACAACATGGGCACGACGCTGCGCAAACTGCAGCGCAATGACGAGGCGATCCAGGAGTACGAGACGGCGCTACGGCTCAACCCCAGCTTCCCCGCGGCCCACTACAACCTCGCGATAGTCGAGATGACACGCGGCGACTCGGCCAAAGCCATGCAGCACTTCGACCAGGCCGCCGCGCTCGATGCCAAACTCGTGAACCCGATGCGGCCGCGGTGAGCTGAACCGCACGACCGCTCTCAGGCGAGGCCATTGCCGGTGCGTTGAAGTTGAACTCGCCTGATCGCTCGATCGTAGCGAGCGATCATCGCCAGGATCACCGCATAGGCGAGGGCGAGCACGCCCCTCCATGCGCCTGCATCTGTACGGATCGGCAGGGCAGGACCGAACATGTTTCGGAAGACGACATCCCCGAACAGCCAAGCCAGCGCCCAGATTTGAAAGAAGCGTGCGTAGGGCCACTTCATGAAGGGGAGCAGGCCGAGCACTATCGCGATTCCGACGAGATGGCTCGTGACTCGACTAGGATCTTTGGTTTTAAAAAAATCCAAGAGCAAGGTGATTCCTACGACAACACAGACCGAGCCCAGGAATTGCCACTTCGACAGACGCATCGGCAGCCCTCCCCTGAATTGACTACTGCGTACACTTCCAGTTGTCTTCAATCCACTGGCGACTCATGTCCTGGGCGATCGCGAGTCCAACTCCGACCAATAAGTTTCCCGTGACCACGCTCGCATATCCGGCCGCCGTGAATCCCCCAATCATCGTAAGTCGGGCGACCGTTCTCCTCCAAGGGCACGATGCCTTGACCGCGTCCTTGTACATTGTGCCGATCCCGCCGGGGCCATCACGATAGGCCATACGATAGCCCCACGCATCATTGCTGGACTGCGGAAGCTTGCTGCGGTCGATTTCAATCGCCCCGGGAGTTCCAGGCGGCACGACTTCACCAATGAGAATCGGAGCGTCCTGTCCACTCAAGTAGGTCGTCAGTGTCCCCGATGAGTCATGGAATACTCCCGCGAACGCCTGCGTCGCGACAATGTTTCGACCTGCCGAGGGGTCAAAGTAGCGCTTGCTGAGAACCCGGATCATTGGTGCATCAAGCGCCGCACCCGGCTTCTCCCACGCCAGCACTACGTAAGCGAGCGTATCGGTGCTACCCGACTTGTCCATATCTTCGCGACGGATGTAGCCGCGCTCAATGAATGAGTTGATGAGCTCTTGCGTTTGCGGAAGGTTGAACGCGGCGCTGCGGATCTCCGTGGCAGAGTAGCCGCGGCCGATGGGAAGGCTGACAACGCCGCCGCGCCAATCGCCGGACACGGATTGTTCCGGCGCCTCGTCATCGAGTCGCGGAACGGATGCGAATGCGGTGGAGCCGGCGATCAACCCGGCGAACAGCGAGAGGCACAGCGCGATGCGGTGCACGGAACGAAGCATGGCAAGTCTCGATCGGAGGGCGTGAAGGGCAGGGGCTGCGGCCGGTGCGGCCGTCGACGTCCTCAGCAAGTCGCGGGCCCGCGAGCGGAAGCTGTGGGCTCGCTGCCGCTGCGCGCGTTTGCAGTGCTTGAGCCTTCCGCTCGCGCGCTGCGGTGACCACCGCGTGTACACCTGCGACAACGATGCCGGCGGCCACTACTCGCCGCGTCATCCGCTCGCTACGCCTGCTCCTCGCCCCACTGTGCCGGCGCGATCGCCGGCCCACGCTCACGTCGCGCCAGCAGCACGCGCGGCTGTCCCGCAAGGTCATCGAGCAACTCGGCGCCGCTCCAGTCGTGCGCGCCTTCCAACCAGCCCAGCACTTCGCGTGCTCTCGACTCGGCCAGCTCCAGCGCCATCAATCCGCCCGCCACGAGATGGCGCGGGGACTCCTCGATGATCTCCTGCAGCGCCTCGAGCCCCGAGGGCCCCGAGAACAACGCGCTGTGCGGCTCGTGTTCCCGCACGTCATGCGGCAGCGCGTCCGACTCGTCCTCCGCGATGTAGGGCGGGTTCGACACGACGATCTCGAAGCGGTCATCACTGCCTACCGCGTCGAACCAATCGCCCTGGCGAAACTCCACGCGATCCGTGAGTCCACTGGCGGCGGCGTTGCGCTGAGCAACCTGCAGCGCCGCCTCGCTCGCATCGGTCGCGGTCACGATCGCGGCGGGCCACTCCTGCGCGATCGCCAACGCAATCGCGCCCGATCCCGTACCGAGGTCCAGTACACGCGGCGTGGTCCAGCGCGAAGCCTCGGCGCGCAGCACTTCGAGCACTGCTTCGACGAGACCTTCCGTTTCCGGGCGCGGGATCAGCACAGCCGGCGTCACTTCCAGATCGAGATCGCGAAACGCCGCGAGGCCGGTGATGTATTGCACGGGCTCGCCCGCGAGTCGCCGCGCGAGCCACAACTCGAAGCGCTGCGCCTGCTCGCTCGTCAGTTCGCGTCGCGCCTGCGCGTGCAGTTCACCGCGCCCCGTTCCCAGCAAGCGGCTCAGCAGCTCGACCGCATCTGAGTTCGCGCAATCGGACGATACACTCAGGCGTGCCGTCGCCCACGTCAGGGTGTCGCCGATCGTGCTCATCAGGGCGCCTACGCCGCGATCAGGTTCGCGACGACTCGGCGCTCAGCGAGGCCAGGCGCTCAGCGATATCGGCCGCCGATAGTGCTTCCGCCATCTCGTCGAGGTCGCCTTCCATCACCGCGGGCAGGTTGTGCGTGGTGAAGTTGATGCGGTGATCGGTGACGCGGCTCTGCGGGAAATTGTAGGTGCGAATTTTCGCGCTGCGGTCACCCGACGAAACCTGAGACTTGCGCGCCGCCGACTGCTTGGCTTGCTGCTCCTGCAACCGCAAATCGTAGAGACGCGCGCGCAACACCTTCATCGCCTTCGCGCGGTTCTTGATCTGCGAACGCTCGTCTTGACAGGTCACGACCAAGCCGGACGGCATGTGGGTGATGCGCACCGCCGAGTCCGTTGTGTTGACGCCCTGACCGCCCGGGCCGCCGGCGCGATACACGTCCACGCGCAGGTCTTTCTCGTGCACCTCGACATCGACGTCTTCCACTTCGGGCAACGATACGAACGTCGCCGCCCACGTATGGATGCGTCCCTGCGCCTCGGTCGCCGGCACGCGCTGCACGCGGTGCACGCCGCTCTCGAACTTCATGGTGCGGTATACGCTGTCGCCCGAGAGCTGGAAGATGATTTCCTTGAAGCCCCCGGCGCCCGACTCGCTGCGGCTCACTTCTTCGAGCTTCCAGCCGCGGCGCTCGGCAAACTTTGTATACATGCGATGGAGGTCCGCCGCGAACAGCGAGGCCTCATCGCCACCGGTGCCGGCGCGTACTTCGACGATGACGTTCTTCTCGTCATCCGGATCGCGGGGCAGCAGCAACTTCTTGAGCTCGATCTCGAGTTGTTCGCGCTTTGCCTCGAGCTCGGGTATCTCGGCCATCGCCAGCTCCGCCAGCTCCTCATCGCCCGAGTCGATCGCGGTCTTGTCGTCGGCGATGGTCTGGTCCACTTTGCGAAATTCACACAGCGTGCGCATCGTCTCGCTCAACTGCGCGCGCTCTTTCGACAAGTCCCGGATCTTGCGCGGGTCGCTCGTGACCTTCGGGTCGAGCAACGACGAGTCGATCTCACCGAAGCGTTCTTCGACCTTCTTCAGGGCTTCCCAGATGCTCATGGCTTCAATGCCTCACTGAATGAAGGAGATCTCGGGGGACGCATTCGCTCCGGCCGCTTCCATCGCGCGCACGGTTGCGTCGTCACGAACCAGGTTGATCGCGGCGATCGCGGTTTCACACATCGAGAGATCCGGCTCGCGCGTGGTCAGCAACTGAAACTGCATGCCCGGCCACGACAGCGCCTTCACCCAACCGATGTGCTGGTACTTGCCTGTCAGGCGGATGAACTCAAATGCCACACCCGCGATCAGCGGCATGCACGCAACGCGCAACAGGTGATCCTGGATGCGCGTGGGCTTCCCGATGAAGGTAAACACCACGATGCTCACCAGCACCACGATGAACAGGAACGTCGTCCCGCAGCGCGGGTGCAGGCGCGAGAAAGAATTGACGCTCTCGGGCGTGAGCGGCGCGCCATGCTCGAGCGCGTGAATCGCCTTGTGCTCGGCGCCGTGGTAGCCCAGCACGCGAGCCATATCCTTCCACTGGCTGATCAACAGCAGGTAGAGAATGAACGCGAGCATGCGGAACAATCCGTCGACGAGCCCGAAGCTCAAGCGGCTATGGAACCCGAGCCACCCCGTCGCCTTCGCCGGCAGCACCACGAACAACAGGATGCCGAGCCCGAGCGACAACACGACCGTCCCCGCCTGCGCGATCTGCCAGCCGATTCCGGGCTTGGCCGTCTCGACCTTGGGATCTTCCTTCGCGACCTCGTCGGCGCTGAAGTTGAGCGCGGTGATGCCGAGATACATGGTCTCGAACAGCGACGTAGCGCCGCGCAGCACCGGCAGCCCCAGCACTTTCACGCGGCGCGTGATCGACTCGAATGGCTTCACCATCGTGGCCATCGAACCATCGGGCCGCTTCACCGCCACGGCGATCTTCGTGGGCGAGCGCATCATCACGCCCTCGAGCACAGCCTGACCACCCACCGGAAGAAATGGCATCGAGCCTCAACGAGATTGGAGTGCCCCAGCGCGGGCGCGTGACGACGATGAATGAAGTGCGGCGCAAACATAAGGCTCCCGCGCAGGCGAGTGCACGCCAGGCGCGGGAGCCGGAATATCGGAAGCTAGGAGGTCGAGGCTTCGGTTTCGGTCTCGGCTGCAGCCTTGGCCTTGCCGGCGTCGCTCTTCGCGTAGCGCTTGTTGAAGCGATCCACGCGACCCGCCTTGTCCATCAGCTTCTGCTTGCCGGTGAAGAACGGGTGGCAGTTGGCGCAGATTTCGACGTGGAGCTCGTCCTTTTCATTGGTCGAGCGCGTGTCGATCACGTTGCCGCACACGCAGACGATCTTCGTCGGCTTATAGACGGGATGGATTCCTGCACGCATCGGTTAAGTCCTTTCAGGTTCACGCTGCGATTGCCGCCGGCACTGTCCGGCCGCCCGCATCGTGCGCGCGCCTCGCCACCGGATGAACCGGGGCCAGAGGAGCGCGGGGATTACTGCGGAAAGCAGTATGCCACAGGGCGCAAGCGCGGGACAAAAGCGTGGGCTTGATGCTTGCGGGGCAAGGGGTTGGGTGCGGTCCGGGGGGCTCTTACCCGAAAAGGATAGCGCCCGCGTTTCAGGCCAGGTCAGGGTGCCGCTCGCGAAACCATTGGGCTACGGCTACCTCGAAACACCGGACCTCCCTC
The DNA here is from genome assembly GCA_031366795.1 of Candidatus Eiseniibacteriota bacterium. Classification (GTDB taxonomy): domain Bacteria; phylum Eisenbacteria; class RBG-16-71-46; order RBG-16-71-46; family RBG-16-71-46; genus JANLWK01. Next base: position 7,880 of record JANLOX010000050.1, read on the forward strand.
AAAATTTCAGCGAGCTCGGTTCGAGAAACGACGCATGAATTCAGGTAACTCAGATCATTCCGTTTCTCGCGGCAAAGGTTGAAGTAGGCGGCGAACCCACCGAAGCGAATCTGGTCCGCGGCAGCGAGTGCGACGAACGGTTAGTAGTGCCCACCCGCGGAACCCAGTACACGGTATCCGCTGGCTCGAATGACGATTGTGGCCAGCGCTCGCGCCGCTGTATAGGCGTGACCAAATC
>JANLOX010000065.1:0-56487 GCA_031366795.1 Candidatus Eiseniibacteriota bacterium
ACGCCAAGGAAATGACGCTCGCCGGCGGGCTTAAGTATGTCGACCTCAAGGTGGGTGATGGCGACATCGCCGAGGCCGGACTCACGGCGACGGTGCACTACACGGGCTGGCTCACCGACGGCACGAAGTTCGACAGCTCGGTCGACCGCGGCCAGCCGTTCCCGTTCCGCATCGGCGCCAACCAGGTCATTCGCGGATGGGACGAGGGCGTCAAGGGTATGCGCATCGGTGGCAAGCGGAAGCTGACGATTCCGCCGGACATGGGTTACGGCGCGAACGGCTACCCGCCTGATATTCCCCCGAACGCAACGCTGGTGTTCGACGTCGAGTTGCTGGGCCTCGCGCGCTAGCGCGACGCAGCGGTGTGTTGAAGGGGGGCGGCCTCACGGTCGCCCCCCCGATTCATTTACCGGGCGGCGCCCAGTCCCAGCGAGGCCTCACCCGACTCCGCTTCCATGTGCCGCAGCAGTGTGCGAATCGTGAGCACCGCGCCGAGCATTTCGAGTCCCTCTTCCGTGACGGTGTAGAGCGCGTATGAGAATTGCCGCTTGTTCGACTCGTCGAAGAACTGGCTGGTCAGCAACTCAATGCCGACCGCACCCATGACGTACACGGCGCCTGAGATGATGAAGCCGTTGCGCGTGGGGGCGGGCAGGCGCATCGCCCAGGGCAGCATCCATGCAGCCACGACCAGCGCGAGCAGCCCGAAGGGGATCGTCCACGAGATCGGCGACAACGAGTTGACGGTCTCGTGGAGCCCGGCGACTTCATCGAAGCACAGGTAGAGCAGGATCCACGACACGGCTCCCCAGCGCGAAGCGTCCGCCAGCGTGAGCCTGCGCGCGCGGCTGGCGATCCCCGCGGCGAGGAGCGCCGCGAATCCGAGGGCGGCGGAGGAGTACCAGTTCGGCACCGACTGCTCTTCGTCCAGGTCAAACAGTTGCTGGATCTCCCACGGCGTGCGCTGGGCGGTGAAGCGGTCGTATTGCAGCAACAGGTGAATCGCGAGCAAGGCTCCCACGATCACCAGCAGCATCCGGGTGACCGTGGCCGAGTTGAACGTGAGCAGGTAAGGAGTAGGCGGGGGATTCGTGCTCATGCCAACGCGCTCCGGGTTTGAGGTGCGAATCCAAAGTGGCTTGGGACACTGCCGAGTGTGCACTTGTTCGACGGGACTGAACACGATGTTGCCGGCTCGCGTACTTGTAGATTGTAGACGAACGCCGAAAATCTGGAAGAAGCGCTTGGAGCCGATTGTCGAGCCATGCTAGTTTTCCGGCGCTGCACACGGGTTGCACTGTTGTCCCCCGGCTCCCGTGGATCGCCAGTGCGGACCAATTCACTGTGGTTCGCCTGCAAAACAAACCCCCAGGAAGTACCCCGCCGAGCGGCAGCGCAGGTTCGCCGCAAAGCGGAATGAGTCTTGCGGGACAGTAGTGCGCACGGCAACTGCTCGCCATTTCCGTGGCGATGTTGCGAGCCTGCGCGCCCGCGGTCCCGATCAATCCATGATTCGTTGGCCCAGAGGGCCTCGAACCGCCTCACGGAGGTATCACGAATGAACCAACACCTTGCTGCTCGCCGCTCGCGACTCACGGTACTTGCCCTTGCGGCCGTTCTGGGATTGGCGCTCGTCGCCCTCACCCAGTGTCGCAGCATCACCGACACGGTGACGGGCGTCGATCTGCGCACGGCAGGCAGCCTCAGTGTCCGCAGTAGCTGCCAGCGCCACTGTAACTCGCAGTTCAAGGCCGGACTGATCGCCGAGGAGATCGGGTACCAGAAGGCGAAGCGCGCATGCGTCCGTGACTACGTGTGCAAGAAGCTGGCGGACCGTGAGCACTCCCAAAATGTGCGCGAGCTGCTCCAGGCCAAGAAGCGCTGCAAGCACTCCTGCTACAACGAAGGGGCAGGCTCGGGCGCCTAGACGACCGGCGCATCGCAAGCACACCACGGAGGCCCCGTCGCAAGGCGGGGCTTTCGTGTATCCCGTGGCGTCAGGGAGTAGACGGCCGCCGCGACATCATCAACAGCACTCCGCCCACGACCAGCGCCGAGCCGGTCATGCCCGCGGCCGTGACGGGCTCGTGTCGCACCACGACGCCGAGCACTGTGGCGGTCACCGGTGTCACCACGGCGATGAAGCTCAAACGCGTCACCGGCCAACGCTGGAGAAGCCAGGTGTAAAGCACGAACGCCACGCACGAGCCGGCGACCGCGAGGTACAGCAGCGGCAGGAGTTGCGCCGCGTTCGCGGGGATCACGTGGTGCTCGCGCAGAGCGAAGCTCCCCGCGAGACAGACGGCACAACCGACCCATGCGGCGATGGCGTTCGCGCCCAGTGCTGATTGCCGGGGCCCGCGCTTGAGCGCGATGCCTGAGGATGCGGCGCAGATGGCGCCGAGCAGAACCGCGGCGAGGCCCGGGATGGATGTTCTGTCGTGCAGCTGGCCGAGGAACAACACGCCCACGCCGCCGAACGCCAGCAAGGCCGCCAGCCATTGCGCCGCGACGGGGCGCTCCATGCCGAGCATCGAAGCGGCGATCATGGTGGTCAACGGGATCGTGGCGTAGGTCACCGCGGTGATGCCTGAGCTGACGCGCGTCTCTCCCCAGTACAACAGGCTCATGCCGAGCCCAAGATTCAGCACGCCGTAGAGCGCGGCCGTGCGCAACGCCGGGCCGCGTGGTAGCGATTGCCGCGTAAGCCGCGTGATCACGGTGAGCAGAGTGGCGGCGAGCACCAGCCGCAGGCTCGCGGCCCACAGAGGCGCAAGCGCGTCGTTCCCGATGCTGATGACGAGAAAGGTGCTGCCCCAGATGGCCGCGCAGCCCAAGAACGCGGCCGCGCTGGGACCGGAGCCGGAGCGGCGGGAGTCTTCCGTTGCGCTCAATTCCCGAACATGCCGCGCAGCACGAACAACACGTTGGCCGGCCGCTCGGCGAGGCGACGCATGTACCACGGGAACCAGAACGAGCCGTAGCTCACCAGCACGCGGCAGCGGTTCCCCGCGGCGGCCAGGCGCGACTGCTCGGTGCGCTGGATGCCGTAGAGCATCGCGAACTCGTAGGCGCCGCGCGCAACGCCGGTGGATTCGGCGTGAGCGGCGATGCGAGCGATCAGCACCGGGTCGTGCGTTCCCGCCGCGAGCCAGGCACCCTTGCGCCGGGCCTCGGGGGACAGCAGGCGGGCGGACAGCCGGAAGAAGTTCTCGTCGACATCGGGCTTGCGCAACATCGCCACAGACGCTGTCTCATTGTAAGCGCCCTTGACGATCCGCACGGCAGCACCCAGTTCGGCGAGCACCTCGATGTCGGCGGCCGAGCGGTGCAGGTAGGCTTGGACCGCAAGCCCAAGCCGCGGGTGGTGCTGCAGCATGGCGCGGTACACCTCGAGCGTTCGCTCGACATAGGGCGACGATTCCATATCGATCCACAGCCGCCCGGGCAGGGTACTCGCGGCATTGATGATGCGCTGCAGGTTCTCGACCGCGAGGTCGCGGCTGAGATCGAGCCCGAGCTGGGTCAGCTTGACCGAGACCTCGGTATCGACGCCGGAGTCGCGCACGCGTTGAATGAGCGTCACGTAGTGGTCAGCGACCGTGCGCGCCTCGGCGGCGTCCGCGACGTTTTCGCCCAGGTGCGTGAGGATGGTGCCGAGGCGTTCGCCCGCCAGCGAGGCGGCGGCGCCCAGGGCGGCGTCCATGGTTTCGCCGGGCATGAAGCGCGACACCGCGCGACGCGCGAAGCCGCGATGCGCGGCCTGTTCGCGCAGCCACGCGCTTTCGGATGCGGCCAGGAAAACCGTGCGCAGCGGGTTCATCGGATCCCTTTAGTAGGGGAGGCGGTGTCGCGGCGCCGCAGGTACTCGCACAACCCGGTGTGGCCCGTATCGTACGCGCGCAGCGCGGGTGTCCAGTGGGTCGTCGCCTCGACGGCATGCAAGTCGGCGCCATGGGCGAGCAGGGCGTCACACACAGGGCGGCTGCCCAGCCAAGCCGCCAGGTGGAGGGGAGTCCAACGGTGTTCGAGCACCGTGTTGACGATCGCGCGGTTGTGGTCGAGCACGGCGCTGGCGCCGGCGGAGTCCTGCGCGGCGATGGCGCGCAGCAATGCGGCGACCGGGCGGCCGCGCACCAGCCCCAGGTCACGGTAGGCACCGAGCATCAGGGCGATCGGGATGTTGTAGGTGCGCCAGGCGTAGTCGAGCGCCGTCGATCCTGAACTCGACGGTGTCGACAGCACGGCGCCGTGTAGTACAAGGACATCGGCGAGGTCCGTGTAGCCGCCGACGGCGGCCATGTGAAGCGGACGCAGTTCATCGAAGCCTTCGTCGCTGGGCACGCGCCCCTTCGAGTTGGGATCGGCGCGCTGCTCGAGCAGGGCTTCGGCCACCTTCTGGTGGCCCTTCATCACCGCGAGGAACAACGGCGTGACGTCCTGTTCGCCGCCGCGGGCATCGACGAAGGCGCCGCGCTTGACCAGCAGTTCAACGGTGCGCGGCTCGTCGGTCAGGGCCGCTGCGTGCAGTGCCGTGACGTCCTTCTTGAACTTGAGCGTCGCCAGCGAGGGCGTGTCGGTGAGCATATTCTTGACGGTCGCGGTATCGCCCGTGGTCGCCGCCTGCAGGAACACCAGCGCCGCAGGCGACACGGCAGCAGGCGGCGGCGCCGCAGCGTCGGCGGACACGCGTGCGGCGAACGCTGCGGTCAACGCCAGAGTGGCCGCGAGGGCGAGCACTGGCGGGAAGCGCTTCACGCGAATGCCTCGATCAGGCGCGCCATGTGCTGTGCATGCTTCATATAGAGGTCGAGTCTCATGTTCTCGTTCGGGGCGTGAACGCGGCCCCCGGGGTAACCCAACCCGGCGGTCGCCACGGGGAGGCCAAGATCGTACACGAACGGATAGTTCGGTCCCGAACCGCCCACCAACGGCACGATGGTCATCGGCGCCCCATACACGGGGGCCGCGAGCTCGCTCACCTGCTTGAGGAAGGGGTGGTCAGGGTCGGTGCGCGCCGGGGGTTCCTTGCCGAGGCACGTGATCTCGACGTCGCTGAAGCCATGCGCATCGAGGTGCCGCCGCAGTTGCTCGAGCAGCACGTCCGGTTGCTGGTCCGGCACCAGCCGGAAATCCACCTTCGCCGATGCGACGCACGGTAGCACCGTCTTGGGGCCCGGCCCCTGGTAGCCCGAAGTCAGGCCGCAGATCGTGCAGGTCGGTTCGAACACTTCCGCGATCCGCAGTGCCGCGCCGCCTGTCAGCCCGCGCACGAAGGACCGCACGCCGTAGCGCTGTCGATATTCGTCCGCGACCTCGGGAAGCGCTTCCATCAAGGCGCGGTCGCGCGCGGTCGGCGGCACCACGGTGTCGTAAAATCCCGGGATCGCCACGCGCTCATCGATGCCCTTGAGCGTGCTCAATGCCCACGTAAGGCGCCAGGCCGCATTCGGGAAGATCGAGCCGCCGAGCCCCGAGTGTACGTCCTGCGACGCGCTGCGCACCGACAGCTCGACGTAGCAGATGCCACGCAGCCCGGCATACTGGAGCGGCTGGTCGCGGTGGTCCACGTAGCCGAATTCCCACACGCACGCGTCGGCCTTCAGCCGCTCGCGATGGTGGAGGATGAAATCATGCAGGTGGGCGCTGCTGGTTTCTTCTTCGCCCTCGATGACGAACTTGATGCTGCACGGCAGCTCGCCATACGCCGAGAGCACGGCGTCGATGGCGAACAGCCGCGCCATCAGGTGCCCCTTGTCGTCGCTGACGCCGCGGCCATAGAGCTTGCCGTCGCGCAGCGTGGCCTCGAAAGGAGGAGAGTCCCACTCGTCGAGCGGCTCCGCGGGCTGGACGTCGTAGTGGTTGTAGAACAGCAGGGTGCCTGGGCGCGTTCCCTTGCGCTCGGCGAGCACCACGGGCGCGCCGCCTGAGGGCAGCACTTCGGTTGTAAAGCCGCGGCGCGCGAGCATGGCGCGCACGAGTTCGGCCCCTTCATCGAGCCCGCGGTTCTGGGCGCCGACACTGGGAACCGCCACGAACTGCTTCAATTCCTCGAGGCTCGCATGGAGGTGCTGTTCGAGCCACCGGTCCACTTTCGGGTCATGCGTCGCGTCCATCAGTAGGCTCCTTCGCCGCGGGCCACCACGCCGAGTGTCTTGATCAGCACGATCACGTCGAGCCACAGCGACCAGTTGCGAACGTAATATTCGTCGAGCCGCAGGCGCTGCGGGAACGGCACGTTGTTGCGTCCGCTGACCTGCCACAGTCCGCTGATGCCGGGAGGGGCCTTGACGACCGTGTCGCCGAAGGCATCCATGCGCTCGATCTCGCGCGGCAGGTAGGGGCGCGGGCCGACGAGACTCATCTCGCCGCGGAACACATTGAACAACTGCGGCAGCTCGTCGAGGCTGGCGCGCCTGAGCCAGCGGCCGGCGCGCGTCAGGCGCGGATCGCCGGAGCGCAGCTTGGCGAATTCATCCCATTCGGCGCGCGCCTTGGGATTCGTCCCAAGATGCTGGGCGAGACGCGCGGCGTTGTCGGTGTACATGGTGCGGAACTTGAGGCAGAGGAAGCGTGACCAACCGCGCCCCACACGTTCCTGACGGAACAGCACGGGCCCCGGCGAGTCGAGCTTGATGGCGATGGCGATCAGCAGCAGCAGCGGCAGCAGCACCACGAACATCGCCGCCGACACCGCGAGGTCGAACACGCGCTTGATCGCGAGGTTCCAGGGTTGGGCGAGGTTCCAGCGCATGTGCAGCAGCAGCAGGCCGTCCAGGTCCTCAGTCTCGACGCCCACTGTCGCGAAGCCGAACAAGTCGGGGACCAACCGGATGCTCGAGACGCAGCCTTCGCACGAGGCGATGACTTCGAGCAGCCGCTCGCGCGAGACGCGTGGCATGGCGATCAGCACCTCGGACACTTCGAACTCCCGCGCGAACCGCGGCACATCGCTCAAGGGTCCGACAACCGGCAGACCGGCGCGCTGGGGCCCGAGTCGCGCGGCATCGTCATCGACGAACGCCACGGGGGCGTAGCCGAGCGCCGGATGCCGGGCAATGCGGGCGCGCACATCGACGCCGGTTTCGCCCGCGCCGAGGATCAGCACGCGCCGCCGCCACAGCCCCAGTCCCGCGAGCAAGCGCTTGGCCTGGTAGCGCACCACCGGCACCACGAACAACGTGGCGACCCACGTCAGCGCGAGCACGATGCGCGACAGCCGGATGCCGGAATGCGTCGCGAACGAGACCAACGTCGCGAACACGGCGGCCAGCGTGCAGGCCCGCAGGGCGCGCCGGGCCTCCTCCCAGAACAGCACGCGTCCCGTGTACAACCCCGCCTCGACGAACGCGAGCAGCCAGGGCAGCAGGAAGTACAGCGTCTGCAGGTAGGCGAATGGGCTGAGCAGCAGGGGCCCGAGCTCGGGGAACATCCCGCGCATCACCCGCTCGCGCACTTCCCACACCAGCAGCATGCAAGCGGCGACCGAACACCAATCGGTGAGTGCCAGCAACACCAGCGACAACGCGTAGCGCGCCTCGCCCCGCACGGCGCTGCCGCGGCGCGGACGGGCGTCCAGGCTCACGCTCACGCGCGCCCCGCGGCCGAACCTTGCCGGGGAGGAGGCATGGGCCGCCGGCCGCTGGCGCCCTGCTTTGCGAACATGCGGAGTTTGCTGAACATGTGAATCCACTTCCAACGGCTGAGCAGGTTGCCGGAGCTGGCGCGATGGTGCGCATGGATCATGACCGATTCGGGAACGTAGTACACCGTCCAGCCGTGGGTCCACATCCGGTGGCACCAGTCCTGGTCCTCGCAATAGAGGAAGTAGCCCTCATCGAGCAGGCCCGTTGCCTCGATCGCTTCGCGCCGCGCGATCAGTGAAGCGCCCAGCACCCAGTCGACATCGCGCACCGTGGCATGATCCCAGTCTTCCATCAGCACGCGGCGCTGGGGCGCGTAGTTCGTCAGGGAGCGCTCCAGTCCGAGACCCCGAAGCGCGAACAGGAACGGGGTCGAGAAGCCGCGGCATGACCATTGCAGCGAGCCATCGAGGTTGAGCAGCTTGGGACCCGCTATCCCGGCGTCCGGGTGGCCGTCCATGAAGGCGACCAGCGCATCGATCGAGTGCGGCTCGCAATGGACGTCGGGATTGAGCAGCAACACGTAACGCCCGCTGGCGCGCGCGATGGCCTGGTTGCAATTGGCGGCGAAGCCCCGGCGATGGTCGTTGCGGATCACTTCGGCGGAGGGGAACGCTTCACGCACGTGTGCCGCAGTGCCGTCCACGCAGGCATTGTCGACGACGATGACCTGCCGTGTGCAGCGCACCGTGTCATCGAGCACGCGCGGCAGGTTTTCGCGCAGGTCCGCCCAATGCTCGTGCGATACCGTGACGATGGTGACATCGACCCGAGCGGGCAGCATGCGGGTTACGAGGTGCCGGTGTGCCCGAATCCGCCGGCGCCGCGGTCGGTCGGCTCGAGTGTCTCGGCCAGCTCCCACTCGATGCGCGGCACCCGCGCCAGCACCAGCTGCGCGATGCGCATGCCGCGCTCGATCGCCAGCGGCTCGCGTCCGAGGTTGATCATCGCCACAAATAGTTCGCCGCGGTAGTCCGAATCGATTGTCGCCGGGCTGTTGGCGAGCGTCACGCCATGCTTCGCGGCGAGCCCGGAACGCGGGCGCAATTGCACTTCGAACCCCGCGGGCACTTCGATGGCAAATCCGGTGGGCACCTTGGCGATCGCGCCCGGCGCCAGTTCGATGGGGGTTTCGACGGCGGCACGAATGTCCATGCCGGCAGCGCCCTGGGAGGCGTAGGCGGGGGCATCGATTCCCGCAGCGTGATCCAGCCGAAGCAAACGGACGCGAACCTTATGCGAATCGTGGGTCATCATAATGAGGAGCCGGGCTCTCAGTGAGGGAGGTTGCGCCGTGGATAACGATTACGAGTCTAACAGCACCGCCCCGGCTCGTGCACGTGAGCCGGGGCGGAAGCGATTAATTCGTGGTGTGGTTCAGTTCGCGGCGGAAGGCGGCTCCGCCGCCTGAGGTGTGACGCCCATCGCTTCGAGCGCCGCTGCGGCGAGCGCGTTGGCGCGCAGAGTGCCTCGGCCACACGCGCGGATCTTTCCATCGCCGCCGATCACGAACCACGCAGTGGGGGCGAGCTCGCCGGATCCGTTCCCCAGCCCGAACCCTTCCGCAATCGTGCCGTGCGGATCCGCCAGCAGGCTGTAGCTGAGCTTGAGCTGTGTCGCGATCCGCCAGACATCGTCATCGCGGTGCGTGAACACGGCCATCGGCGCCAGTCCATGGGCGGCCAGGGTTTCGCGTTGCGCTTCGAGCCCGCTCAACGTGGCGTCGTCGGGCGAAAAGACCATCACGATGGCGTCGCGTTGCAACATGTTGTGAAATTTCATCCAGCGATAATCGTAGGACTGGTAGTCGAAATCCGGGGCGGGGCCACCGACCTCGGGGGTGGAGGGTTCAGCTACGGGGGCGACCGAATGGGATACAGGCATGGTGATATCGCCCGCAGCCGCCACGTTCAGCGCGGCTGCGAATAACGAGGGCCAAAGCACGCAAAAGCCTCCGGGGTCTGGTCACGATCGGGGAAGGACGGCTGCAGGGGAACTTCCGGTATCGGCAAGGGGACCCGAAAACTTGAGCGGGAAAAAAACGAAGGTCGCGCCGCGGCCCGCATCCCTGTAATCTGTTAGCGGGATTACCCGACGCCACAACACCGAATCCGGGGCTTGTCTGTGCCCCTAGAGGAGTGCACGAACGTTGAACGATCTTCGCGCCTGGACGGTCAAGGACTCGGCTTCGCTCTACAACATCGCGGGCTGGTCGAGCGGCTACTTCAAGATCAACGATGCCGGACACGTCGAAGTGACCCCGTCGGGCCCCGAGGGACGCAGCGTCGATCTCTACGAGCTCGTCCAGGACGTGCAGCGCCGTGGACTGGGGATGCCGATCCTGATGCGCTTCTCGGATATCCTGCATAGCCGCGTCAGCGCGCTGTTCGACTGTTTCGGCCGCGCCATCACCGAGTACGGCTACCGGGGCCGCTATCGTGGTGTCTACCCGATCAAGGTCAACCAGCAGCACCAGGTCGTCGAGGAGTTGGTGCGCTTCGGCCGCCCGTACGGGCTCGGCCTCGAGGCGGGCTCCAAGCCCGAGCTGCTCGCGGGTCTCGCGCTGCTCGACAGCCCCGACGCGCTGCTGATCCTCAACGGCTACAAGGACGTCGAGTACATGGAGACGGCCCTGCTTGCGCAGAAGCTCGGCCGCTATCCGATCATCGTGATTGACCGCTACCGCGAGCTTGACCTGCTGCTCCAGGTGTCGCGCCGGCTCGGTATCCGCCCGCATATCGGCGTGCGCGCCAAGCTCACCACGAAGGGCGCCGGCAAGTGGATGGAGTCGACCGGTGACCGTTCCAAGTTCGGGCTGACCGCCACCGAGATCGTCCAGCTGATCGACAAGTTGCGCGAAGCGAACATGCTCGACTGCCTCGAGCTGGTGCATTTCCACATCGGCTCGCAGATCTCGTCGGTGCGTGCCATCAAGGACGCCATGCGCGAGGCCTCGCGCATCTACGTCGAGCTGTCGCGCGCGGGGGCGGGGCTCAAGTTCCTCGACGCGGGCGGTGGACTGGGCGTCGACTACGACGGTTCGTCCACGAACTGGCAGTCGTCGACCAACTACACCACGCAGGAATACGCCAACGACGTCGTCTCGGCGATCCAGGATGCCTGCGATGCGGCGGGCATCGCGCATCCCGACCTGATCACCGAGTCCGGCCGCGCACTGGTGGCGCACCACTCGGTGCTGATCTTCAACATCCTCGACGTCAATGAAGTGATCGCCGGGCAGGTGCCGCCCCAGGCGGACACCGACGACCATCCCGTGATCCAGCAACTCCTCGAAACCTGGCGCTCCGTCTCGCGCAAGAATTTCCAGGAGGCGTACCACGACGCGCTTCAGCTCAAGGAAGAGGCGACCAACCTGTTCAACTTGGGGCTGCTCGACCTGAAGGGCCGCGCCCGCGTGGAACAGATGTTCTGGGGTTGCTGCGAGGCGATCCTCAAGGTGATCCGCGAGCTCGACTACGTGCCGGACGATCTGGAAGGACTCGAAAAGGGTCTGGCTGATACCTACTATGGCAACTTCTCCGTGTTCCAATCGGCGCCGGATCACTGGGCGGTTCGCCAGCTGTTCCCGATCATGCCGCTTCACCGTTTGAACGAGCGCCCGTCGCGCCGCGGCGTGATCGCCGACTTGACGTGCGATTCGGATGGCAAGATGGACCAGTTCATCGACCTGCGGGACGTCAAGACGGGACTCGAGCTGCATCCATTCGATGGCACGCCGTATTACCTCGGCGTGTTCCTCGTCGGTGCCTACCAGGAAATCCTCGGCGACCTCCACAACCTGTTCGGTGACACGAACGCCGTCCACATCGCGCTCGATGAGAACGGCTACCGCATCGATCACGTGGTTGAAGGCGACTCGGTCACTGAAGTCCTGGGCTACGTCCAGTACCAGAAGCAGGACCTCGTCCAGCGCGTGCGCAAGGCCAACGAAGAAGCCCTCCGCCGCGGTCTCGTGACCTTCGAGGAGTCGGCGCTGCTGCTTCGCCGCTTTGAAGAGGGATTGTCCGGCTACACCTATCTCGAAGAAGAAGACATGCCCGGTGTGCTGAATGGATCGAACGGTGTCATCGCCGCCGTCTCATCGCACCCGCCGGTTGCGCCACGCGAAGCGCAGCCGGTTGCAGGGCCAGGCACGGCGCGTTAGCACTGGCCCGCCGGAATCCGACACCACGCACTCGCATCCGGGACCTCAAATGATCCGACGCACGACTGCGGCAATGTCCGTGGTGCTGGTCATGTTGCTCGCAAGCCCCGGCGTCGCGCACGCGGCGGTCGTGAAGCCCGAGGGCCAGACACCGCATATAGGCGCCGCGGTGGTGCCGCGGGTTGTTGATTTCAACAGCCTGCCACGGCTCACCGCGCCCTATACCGGGCCGGTGATCGAGCGGCCCGAAGCCATCAACGAGGAAGCCGAGCGGGAGCTCAAACAGCTCAAACAGCATCCTGCCGTGATCCTGCCGTCGCAACTCAGCCAGTTCACGCTGGATGGGACCTCGGCTGGCGTGCAGGTGCTTGCGCCAGTCGTGGGCACGGGATTCGAGGGCATCACCCCGCACGGCTACATCCCCAGCGAGCCGACCGTCGCCGGGGGACCGCTCAATGTCTTCTCCGCCGGCAATGTCACGGTGACCGTCACCAACCAGGATGGCGGCAACCGCGTCGAGACCAGCGGGCGCACGTTCTTCGGCGTGACGAGCGGGGAAGGCGACATCTCGGACGCCCAGTGTTACTACGATGCCGTGCACGGCCGGTTCGTGGCGCTCGCCTTCACCATCGACACCGCACCGGTGGCCTACTCGAGCTTCTACCTCGCGATCAGCCAGACGACCGATGCACGCGGGCTCTGGTACACCTACAAGTTCGACATGTCGAAGGATGGCACCGACCAGACTTCGAACTGGGGCGATTACCAGTCGCTCGGCATCAGTGAAGACAAGATTGCCTTCACGAGCCAGCAGTTCCGTTTCTCCGACAACAGTTACGCCTACCAGAAGATCCGCATCGTCGATCGCGTGCTCGCCTACTCCGGTGTGCCCGTCGGCTACGTCGACTTTACCCAGTTCAACGCGCCGTCTGGCCAGGGATCCGACGTGTTCGTCACCAAGGCCGGGCGCAACCTGACGGCGGGCGACAACGCGATTCACTGTTTGTGCGTGCGCACCAACGGTGGATCCAACGTGACCTACCGCACGGTGACCGGGCCGCCCTCATCGCCCGTGCTTGCCACCGGTTTCATCGTGCCCGTCAGCCCCTACAGCGCGCCTCCAGACGCGATCCAGAAGGGGACCTCGTTCCACATCACCACCAACGATTGCAGGCCGCCCGACTTCTATATTCGCAACGGCGTCCTGGTCTGCGCCTGGCACACCGCCGTCACGATTGGCGGCATCGGGCTCTCCGGCATCCGCATGCTGGGGCTGCGCACGAGTGATCATGCCGTGCTCACGGATGAGACCTATGGCGCGGCGGGCGCGTACTGCTATTTCCCGGCCGTGACCGTCGATTCGGCGGGGACGATCTTCCTGGGGTTCGGCCGCTCGGGCACCAACGAGTTCCCGTCCGCCTACGCCACGGGCAAACGCCGCGGCGACTCGGCACTCGAGCCGAGTGTGCTGCTCAAGGCGGGCCAAACGTCGACGAATGACACTCGCTGGGGCGACTACACCGGCATCGACAACGACGCGAGCCTGTCGGGACCAGGCGGATCGAGCGCCTGGTACGCGGGCCAGTGGGTGAAGTCGGGTGGTGGCTTCGGCACCTGGATCAATCGCTTCTCCTTCAGCTACGGCCAGGTCAGTGGTTCCGTGACCGACGACTGTGACGGCGCGCTGGGGACGGCGGGGGACAGGCAGGCCGCCGCGGGCGTGACCGTGACGCTGATGCAAGGGGCGACGCCGGTCGCCACGACATCGACCAGTGCGACGGGCGCCTATGCGTTCGGCTACATCGAGAGCGGCACTTACGATGTCGTCGTGACGCCCCCCGGGGGCGCTCCGCTCGATGCCGTCGTGGGCAGTGGCGCCACGTCACAGACGCGCATCAGCGCTTCCGACATCCAGCTTAGCCTCACCGACACGCAGACGGCGGTGGCCGACAATTTCATCGTTTCCAGCGCGCATGCCGTGCCGGCGATCGCGACGGTCACGCCACCCACGCGCATCGTGGGCAGCGGGGCCTTCACGCTGACCGTCGCCGGTTCGAACTTCACGCGCTGCTCCACGGTTCAGCTCGACGGTTCGAATCGCGCCACGACATTCGTGAGCCCCTCGCAGTTGACGGCCGCGATCCCGGGGTCGGACCAGGCCACGACGGCGATTCACAACATCACCGTGGTGACCCCCGCGCCTGCAGGCGGCACCTCGAACGCGAAGACGCTTACCGTACTGACCGGCACCGACGTCACGGCGCCCGTCGTCACCGTTAGTGCGCCGACCGGGGGAGAGTCCTGGCCCGTCGGCTCCGCGCACAACATCACCTGGAACGCCACGGACAACATCGGCGTGGCGAACGTCGACCTCGCCTATTCGATCAACGGCGGCGCGACCTTCCCCAATTCCATCGCACTGGCCATTCCCAACACGGGTACCTACGCCTGGACCGTGCCCGGCACACCCTCCACCACCGCCGGGGTGCGCGTGCGTGCGCGTGATGCCGACGGCAACATCGCAGCCGACTCGAGCCACGCGAACTTCACGATTTCAGGTTGGACGGTCACGGCGAGTGCCGGCCCCAACGGCGCGATTACGCCGGCCGGCGCGATCGGGGTGCCCGACGGTGCCACGCCCTCCTTTACCATTTCGCCCAACACGGGGTACGCCGTGCAGTCGGTGCTCGTCAATGGCGGATCGGTGGGCGTGATCACGAACTACACGTTCCCCGCAATCCATGCGAACCAGACCATCGCGGCGACGTTCGTCATCAAGCAGTACACATTGAACGTCACGGCGGTGGGGAATGGCACCGTGTCGAAGTCGCCAGACCTCGCGCTTTACGATTACGGCACCGTCGTGACCCTGACGGCGAACCCGACCGCGGGGGCGAGCCTGCTCGGCTGGAGCGGCGACACCACCAGCACCACGAATCCGCTGACCTTCGTCATCACCAACAACAAGAACATCACCGCCACGTTCTACCAGCACATCTACAGCTGGACCGCGATCGCGTCAGCGGCGTGGGGTACGGCCACGAACTGGACGCCCTCGCGCACCGCACCCGCGGCCGATGACGTGTTGCAGTTCACCAACGGCGGCGCCGTGACGGTGACCGGCGTCACCACGCAGACCGTCGGCACACTGAAGGTCGCCAACAGCACCTCTGTTTCACTGGCGGCGACGGGGATCCAGACCCTGACGATCGCGGGTGCCGCAGGCACCGACCTGAGCGTAGCGGCCGGTTCCGCGCTGCGGCTGACGGGCTCGGGAGCGATCACGATCGCATTGCCGGCGACCGCCACGGCCTCGATCTCGGGCAACTTTGACGCGCTGGGCAGCGGTCATCGCCTCTCGGCGCTCGGAACCACTGCCATCGAGTTCCAGTCCGGTTCGGTGGTCACGTTGGGGCCCTCCTTGAGTGGCAGCGTGTTCGGCACCGGCACGGGAGTGAGCGCGCTCAATTCGGTCGTGTTCCATAGTGGTTCACTGCTGGCCCAGAGCGCCGGCGGGACACCGTTCGGGGCGACGTCCCCCAATAGCGTGCTCACGTTTGAGCCGGGCAGCCGGTTCCGCCTGGACAACGCGGTTGCCACGCCATCGATCGCGGGCCGCGTCTACGCCGACTATGAACACAACACCACGAGCTCGGTCACTGCGACGGGGGCCACGGCCTTCCGTATCGACAGCCTGATCGTCTCGAAGGGCTCGTTCAACCTGAACAGCACCGGTGGCGGCCAGGTTCGCGGCAACATCACAGTGAAATCCGGTGGCACCCTGGGACTCAACCCCTCGAGTGCGACCGCGGACACGCTCAGTGGCGCCTCGACGCAGACCATCACCGTGCAAGGCAACCTCAATACCACTTCGTTCGCGAACCTCGTCATCAACAATCCGAGCGGTATCGTGCTGGCCAACAACCTGACGATCAGCGGCGGGATCACCTTCATCAGCGGGCGGCTCACGACGGGTGCCAACGTGCTCGGTCTGACCGGCGGCACGATCACGGGCGCCTCGCAGGCCAATGGCTACGTCGATGGCAGCCTGCGGCTCAATTTCGCGACCGACCCGGATACCGGCATGTTCGACATCGGGGATGCCTCCGATTACACGCCGCTCACCGTGATCGTGAGCGGCACGGGCGCGGCGTTCGACATCACGGCACTCACGCACACGCACGACCACCCGAACATCGCCGCCTCGGGGCTTGACGCGGACCGCTCGGTCAATCGCTACTGGACCCTGATCTCATCGGCGTCCCCATCGTTCTCAAACTACACGTCTACTTTCAGCTACCGCGCCAGCCATATCGATCCTGCTGCTGACCCGAGTTCGTTCCTGGTGCGCCGCTACAATGGGGCGTGGTTCGCAACGACCATCGGCGCTCGCACGGCGACCAGCACTCAGGCGGGCGGCCTCACCGACTTTGGCGACTTCATCGTGGCTGATCCGCCGGCATACCCGTTGACGGTGAATATCAACGGTCTGGGTACCGTGGCAAAGAGCCCCGATCTGGCGTTCTACCCGGCGGGTTCGTCAGTCCAGCTCACCGCGACGCCATCCGCAGGATGGAGCTTCGCGAATTGGAGTGGTGATGCCTCTGGCAGCGTGAACCCGCTATCCGTGATCATGAGCGCGGCCAAGACGGTGAACGGGAATTTCACCGACACCGTGGGCCCCGCCGTCCTGGTGAGCGCGCCCAATGGCGGCGAGTCGTTCATCCACAACTCGACGACAAACGTGACCTGGACCGCGACGGATGACGTCGCCATCACCGGCGTCGACGTGCTGTTGTCGTACAACGGATCGGCCGGCCCGTTCGCCGCCGTGGCGTCCGGGCTCCCGAACACCGGCACGTACGTCTGGACCGTTCCCGATACCGCGACGACGCATGCCATCATCGAAGTGCTCGCGCACAGCGCGCAGGGTTTGACCGGCGCGGACGTGAGCGACACGACGTTCACCATCGTCAAGATCGTCGGCGTCGAGAGCGGGCCAGCGGGGAACCTGGCACTCGCACCCGTTCATCCCAACCCCGTGCGTAACGGCGCCCTGATTGGCTTCACGTTGCCGGCCGCCCTATCCGCTCGCGTGAGCGTCATCGACCTGCAGGGCCGCGAAGTGGCGGTGCTGGCTTCAGGTGAGATGGCCGCAGGGCGGCACGAGGCGCGGCTTGAGGGTGGGCGCCAGGGGCTCGTGCCGGGGCTCTACTTCGCGCGGCTGCAGGTCGCGGGGCGAAGCCTGACGCGAAGGTTCGTGATCACGCGGTAACGAGAGCACGT
This sequence comes from Candidatus Eiseniibacteriota bacterium, assembly GCA_031366795.1. GTDB lineage: Bacteria > Eisenbacteria > RBG-16-71-46 > RBG-16-71-46 > RBG-16-71-46 > JANLWK01. The sequence continues at coordinate 17,095 of JANLOX010000065.1, forward strand.
CATGTTCACCCGCCGCGAGTTGGACCAGCTCATTCTCGATGTCGAATTTGTGATCATCAGTGTCGTCCAGGGTGTCGCGCTGACGACGCTGGCCGTCGAGGCCCTGCCCATCCTGCGTGACCACCATACGGCGGGCTACGCCTTCGCCGCCTCGGGCCTGCTGTTCGTGCTGGCGTTCTGGTCGGCCGCCTTAATTCATGCGGTGTCGTTCGTGGCGTGGCCGATGGACCTGCCGCACTATTGCTTCTACTTCGCGCTCGGCCTGCTGGAGTGCCTGACCTTCGGCCAGATGGCCCGGCCCCGCGATTGGTTCGGCTACTCGATCGCCTGCTATGTCATGAGCGGCGCCCTGTACGCCTACGACTATGCGTTGATCCGGGGGCGGCGCGCACTGTTCCAGAAGAGCGAAGCGCTCAAGCTGCTCTACGCCGACATGACCCGCCAGCAGCGCCGCGACCTGTTCGTATTCATGCCCTCAGGCCTCGCGTTCAATGCGATCGCTTACGCACTGGTGATCGTGGATCCCACACGAGGGGTGGTGCTGGCGTGGGTCCAGTTCGCGCTGACGGTTGCGTTCCTCGCCAACCTGGTGCGCGAGTTCTCGAGGCGCCAGCGGCTCATCACGGACAGCGCCGAGGGATAGCAGTTTCCGGGTGGCTGCGCCGCCGGTGATGGCGCGATGCCCTGCTGCCCACGCGGCGCCACCGTAGTGCTAGACTCCACGCCATCGATTGGGGAGCAGGCCCTGGCAATCTCCGCCGGACGCGCCCCTGCTGGCGCGCCCACCGCACGGGAGGCCTTCATGGCCAAACGATTCATGTTCGTGTGCCTCGGGTTGCTCTGCCTGGTGTTCGCGTACCACTTGGGCGCCGGCAGTGCGCAGGCGCAATCCGGATCCGCGGGCAGGATCCAACTGATCACCGCCTCCGGCGATGACGCCTGGGTGGTCACGGAGAACGACGACATCTACCTGATCAAGGGCGGCGTGACGCCTTCCGTGGCGCACGGGGACGGCTGGTCCAAGTACCGGCTGGGCGTCCTGCACTAAGTCACCCGCGCCGCGCGCCCACGGCGGGACCGTCTGGGCGGTTCGGGACAGGGCCGCACATACGAAAGCCCGCGGAGGCAACAGACCTCGCGGGCTTTCGTGTTGAATTCGAAATGTTCCTGAAGCAGCAACTACGCCGTGACGATGACCAACTGGCGCACCTTGCGGAACTCGACCGGGTTGAGGATGTGCAGCTGCATCTTGCCGTCCGCGAGCTTGACCAGCTCGTAGCTGTCGGCCGGCTGCGCGCTGAGCACCTGAGCCTTGGCGGCACCCAGGTCGATCGTGGTCTCGGTGTCGGTATCGAGCGCGTTGAAGTTACTCGGATTCGGCACCGGAGCCGGCATCAGCGTCTTGCCCATGCCAAGCACGCCTCCCTTGGCGATGACCGCGCCCTTGGTCGAGAGATCCTTCTTGCTGCCGACGACGTAGTACACCGTCGCCAGCTCGCGACGCTTGCTCTCGATCGTCTGCTCGTTCACGGCGATCGTCTCCGCCTTCTGCTGGACTTCCGTCGACAGACCAGCGACCTGCGTCTGCAGCGAGTCGACACGACCCGACAGGTCCGCGACCATCTGCTCCTTCTCGGCGACTGAAGACTTGAGATTGGCGACCATGCGCTGCAGGCCCGCCATCTTGTTGCCGCTCGTCTTCAGGCTCGACTCGAGCTGGTGGATGCGCTCCTTGTTCCGCAGAATGCTTGAGCGCAGCAAGGCGATGCGATCGAGCGCATCGTTCTTGTCCGGGCCCGAGATCTGCCGCTCGGACGCCAGGGTGCGGGACAGCATGGCGACATTCTTGTCACCGACGGCGATCGCGCTCAGGCTGTCTTGGATCTCCGCGATGGCGTCGATGGTGCGCGCATAACGCGTCTGGGAGTCTTGCTCCGCGGCCTTCGAGGCGGCGTAAGCAAGCTGGGTATTGTGGTACTTCACGTACAACACGGTGGAGGCCACGAGCAGCACGGCCAGAGCGGCAAACAGCGCTACTTGAATGGGTTTACGCATTGCTCCATCTCCTTCATTCGTTGTCCCCGCGACTGCCCGGCGACTAAGAGAGGTGGCTGCCCGCAGGCCTTGTGGGGCTCATCGCGAACAGAGCTGTTGGACGGCCACGACGATCGGGCCGTGCGCGGGCGAACCGTGTCACTCCATGGCACCCGCTCCCTAGCTAGTACCACGGCGGGAGTGCATCGTGCTCAAAAAAAGTTGAAACGTCTCCCGATAGGGCAGCAATTCATGGCTTGATCGAACGCAAATGCGAAAGAGTCGTCAAGAATTGCCGGTTGGGAAGGGTTACAGCCGCTGGTGATGGAGCAATCCGCGCACCAAGCCTGCCGCGCGGGCCGCCGGGGTCCATGGGAGGACGCGGGGCCGGCTGCAACACACCGTGAATAGCGGCCGCGGCGCCACTTCACTTGGCGCTGACCACTGCGTCACGGCGCCCCGCACCGCGGGATCCGTGCGACACGTTGTAACAATGGAGCGCCCAATTGCCTTGGCGTGACGCATCGATCGGCCGCGCTCAGGGTTGAGTGGCGTTGAGCTCCGCCGCTCCTGTCACGTGCTGCGCAATTCGCCCAGTCGTCGCTCGATGAAGCGCCGTTCGGGTTGCTGCTTCGCGAGAGTCAGGGCGCGCGCATAGGAATTGGCCGCCTCGGTATTCAGTCCGAGCCTGCGGCACAGCTCCGCGCGGGCCGAGTGTGCGAGGTGATAGCCGGCCAGGTCCCCGCGCGCGAGCAGCGCATCGATCAGCGCAAGTCCGGCCGCGGGCCCATCGCGCATGGCGATCGCGACAGCGTGATTGAGTTCGAACACCGGGGAGGCGTCGCGGCTCAGCAGCACATCGTAGAGTCCGGCGATCTGCGCCCAGTCCGTCTCGCTCGCCATGCGCGCCTCGGCGTGAACGGCGGCGATTGCCGCCTGCAGGGCATAGTGCCCAAAGCCGGGCGCGCCCAGGGCCAACTCGACGAGTGCTACTCCCTCGGCGATCTGCTCCTGGTTCCAGCGCCCGCGATCCTGGTCTTCGAGCAGCACGAGTTCACCCGCCATGCTCATGCGCGCCGGACGGCGCGACTCGTGCAGCAGCATCAGCGCCAGCAGGCCGCGCGCCTCGTTGGAGGGCAGCAGTTCGACGAGTAACCTGCCGAGACGGATCGCCTCGGTGGACAACTCCTGGACGGTGAGCGCATCGCCGGAAGAGGCGGAGTAGCCCTCGTTGAAGACGAGGTAGATGACGTGCAGCACGGCGGCAAGTCGGTCGGGAAGCTCGGCGCCCGTGGGCACCTGGTAGGGAATGCCCGCGTCGCGGATCTTTGCCTTGGCGCGAACGATTCGCTGCGCCACGGTCGAGGGGCTCGTGAGGAAGGCGTGCGCGACGGACTCCGTCGTGAGCCCGCACACTTCACGCAAGGTCAGGGCGATCTGGGCATCGGGCCGTAGCGCCGGATGGCAGCACGTGAAGATGAGCCGCAGCCTGTCCTCTTCGAACTCATCTTCGTGCGCCTGATGCCGCACGGAGGCACGCTCGGCGACGGTCTCCGCGATCGTGGCCAGCGAAGCGTCGAACCGTGCCCGGCGGCGCAGCGCATCGATCGCCTTGAAGCGCCCTGCCGAAACGAGCCAGGCGCGCGGGTTCGCCGGCACGCCCGATTGCGGCCACTGCGTGAGCGCAACCGCGAACGCATCGTGGAGCGCCTCCTCGGCGAGTTCGAAGTCGCCGAGAAGGCGGATGAGTGTGGCCAGCACGCGACGCGAATCCGCACGGTAGACCTGGTCCACAATGTCGCGGACGCGCCCGCCGGCGGATTCGCTCACGATCGAAGCCTCCCCGTGCTCAAGCCTGCGGGACGGGGGCTCCCATTTCTTGGATGGGCCGTACTTCGACGCTGCCATATTTGGCGCCCGGGATCCTCGCCGCGATCTGCAGCGCCTCATTCAGGTCACGCGCCTCGATCAGGTAGTAGCCGCCGAGCTGTTCCTTGGTCTCGGCGAACGGTCCGTCGGTGGTCGATACCTTGCCATCGCGGATGCGGACCGTCGTGGCGGTCGAGATCGATTGGAGCGGATTCCCGTTGATGTAGTGGCCACTCTTGCGAATGCCCTCGGTGAACGCGAAGTACTCGCTGTACATCTTTTCCAGCTCCGGCTTGGCCAGTTGCTGCTCCGGGTTTTCACACCCGTAGATCAGGCACAGGTACTTCATGGTGGACCTCCTGTTTGAGGATGGGCTCGAACCGCGCGAACACAGGATAGTCGATTGGGGAGGGCACAAATCGACATCGAGGTCCAACGAACAGGTCCGCCAGCGGACGTGGGTCAGCCCGGCCTCCGTTCGGTGCCCGTGCAGGCTGCTTAATTCAACCAGACAAACCGCGTCGTGCGCTGGCCGAGGCCGGTATCGAGCCGGACGAAGTAGGCGCCAGCGGGAGCGATGCGCCCGTCGGGCAGGTGGCCATCCCAGCTCACGCGGTAATCACCCGCGGACAGCGAGGGGAAATCGCGTCCCCACACGCGGCGTCCCGAGACGTCCACCATGTCGAGGCGCGCGACACTCGCCGCAGGCATCGCGAAGCGCAGCGTCACCTGGCCATGACCGGGATTCGGCGAGGGACGGTAAAGGGCGAGCGCCAGGAAGCGATCGCCGCTGCCCACCGCCAACACCGGTTGCGTGATGTGGAAGAAGCCATCGCCGAGATCGACCGCCAGGTTCTGCGCATGATCGAACGCCGTCACGCGCACGAGGCCGCTGTCGGTTGCGGTGGCGGGGACGGTCCAGCTCACGCTGTCCGTGCCCGCTGCCAGCGTTTGGGTGATGGCGAACCATGGTCCCGCTACACCCTGGAGCGAGTAGGCAACATTGACCGAGTCGATGGCCACATTATCCGAGGTGTTCCAGGTGATGGTTTGCGCCGTCCCGGCCACATACGACTCGCCGCCATTCGGTCTGATGACCCACGCCGACGGAGGAGTGCGGTCGGCGATCACGAATGCGTCCGCGCTCAGCGTGGAGCCGGTATTGCCCGCGGCGTCATGCGCCGTGACGCGCACACGGCCCTGGGTGCTCGGCGTATTGGGGACAGCCCACGAGTAGCTGCCGGTATTCGCGGACGTCAGCGCAATGTTTGTCCAGTGCGCGCCGTTGTCGAGCGAGTAGTCGATGTCCACCGTCGTCACGGCGACATTGTCCGAAGCGTTCCAGATCACGTTGCTCGTGACCCCTGCGCTCAGCGTGTCGCCACCGTTCGGCGTCGTCAGCAACACGACCGGCGGAGTGCCATCCACGGCCGTGCCGGAATTCGTCAGCGTGTCGGCGATGCCCGGGGCAATGACCGAGTCGACGCCGCCCGGCTGCCACACCGCGTTGATGCGGATCTGGTTGTTCGCGACCTTGTCCCAGATCGGGTCCGGCGATGCACCCTTGCCAAGCTCGGTCCAATAGGTGCGGACACCCTTCATGTGCAGCCGTGTCAGTGCGCCTGCGGTGGGGTGGCCGTAGGTGTTTCCGGTGCCGCACGAGATGATACCGATCTTCGGAGTCGTGGCGTTGAGCCAGTCATCGTAGCTGGCGTAGGTCGAGCCGTGGTGATGGACCTTGTAGACCTCGACCTTGCCGACTTCGGCGCCGACTTTGGTCTCGATGTTGGTGTTCGAGGAGGACGTGCCGCTGGGGTAGCCGGTCAGGTCGCCGCCGATCACTTCATCGTACTCGCCGTAGCTGACCTTCATGACGAGACATTTCGAATTCTCGTCGGAGGTCGAGATGCCATCACCCGCAAGGGCCACGCACGTCACTCTCACCGGGTGCGAGGACAGCGAGTCGAGCGTGAACACCTGTCCTTTGACCAGTGTGTGCCGCTTGGCGCCCAGGTAGTTCACGTAATTCGTGTACGTCTGCGTGGTGTAGCTCTGGCCGCGGTCCCATCCCGCATCGATAGTGACGCCGGGGAAGCTCGTGATGCAGCCGATGTGGTCCGCGTGGTAGTGGCTCGCGAAGTGTAAGTCGATGTGGTCGATCCCGAGCGCTTGGAGTTGGCTCAGCACCAGTGCGCAACTGGGGGGGCTGGTGCCCACCGTGAAGTTCGTGCCGTCGTCGAACATCGCGACCTGGCCCCCGGGAGTGATGATGACGGCGGCATCGCCCTGGCCTGCGTCGAGGTGGACGACCTGCAGCTTGCCGTTCAACGCCGGGGCCGCGACAGCGAGCGGAGCAGCCCCGGCGATGGACAGCGCGGCCAGCAGCATCGCAGACCGCAATAGGGCACGGGCCCGCCCGGGGACATACGGGGGCATGGGGAACACTCCTGCTCGGGGTGAAGGTGTGTCCGGCGAGGCACGGGAGGCAGGCGCGGCGACCGCGTTCCGTGGCCAAGTCTAGCGTTGTGTGTAGAGGGATTGCCTCAAGTGTAGCGCATTCCGGCACGGCTCACGCGTCCGAATCAGGGGTTTCCGAGGGGGAATTCACCCGGAAATTGCTTCGGCTGCGACGCCAACGCGCTGTGGACTAGCCCACGCGCAGGATAAACAAGGATCCCAGCGCCATCGCGCCTGCGGCATAGCCGAATCCCCACAGCGGGTGAATCGTCCACAGCGCGCCGACGAGCACACTCGAGGCGAGGTCGCCGACGCCGTTGACCGTGCCGAGGACGCCGTACGCGGTGCCGCGGCTTTCGGCTTCGGCGAAGTCGGCAACGATGGCTTCCTCGAGCGTCTCGCGGATGCCCAACGTGATTCCCGCGAGCGCGAACACCACCGCGAGTGCTCCCCATGCCGCCTTGCCCTGCGCCAGCATGACTCCGAGCGCCACACTCACGGTGGCCCCGAGCATGTAGCACATGGAAAGGAGTGGGCGGCGGCCGAGGCGATCGCTCAGTGTGCCGACCGGATAGGGCGCGAGCGCATGCGTGATGTTGTGGAGCACATAAAGCAACGCGGCGGCCGCCGAGGCTTTGACTGTGCCCAGCGAGGGCGTGAGCAATTGGATCGCGGCGAGGATAATGAGCGTGTGTGAGAAGTCACCGCAGCCGAAGCAGCCCACGCCGATCAGCGCGCGCCGGAGTCGCGTGGGCAAGGTACGAATCGACGCCCAGAACTTCAGCGTCTTGTTCGGGCCGCGACGGCGCTCTTGTACCACCAGCGCGAACACGGCGGCCGCGGCCAGCCCGGGAATCGCGGTGAACAGGAATACCGCGCGGAATGCTGCGCCGGCCTGGTTGCCCAAACGCGCATTCAGGAACGGCATGAGCACGACCGCGAGCAGAGGCCCCACGACGGCGCCGAGGGTGTCGCCGGCGCGATGGAAGCCGATCGCCTTGCCGCGCACCGAGGCCGGCACCGAGTCCGCCATCATCGCGCTGCGCAGCGGTCCCTTGATGCCACGCCCGAACCAGCCCACGACGCGGCCGACCAGGATCAATCCCCAGCCATTCGCCAGCGCGAAGATCGCCTGGGATGCGCCGGTCAGCGCGTAGCCGCCGACCGTGATGGCTTTGCGATGACCCAGGCGATCGGAGATCCAGCCCGTGCCGAGCTTGACGAAACTCGAGGTGGCGTCCGCGATTCCTTCGATGGCGCCGAGCGCCGCCGGCGGCGCGCCGAGCATCGCGAGGAACGCGGGCAGGATCGAGGTCGCGGTCTCGTGGCCGAGATCGGAGAGAAAGCTGGTCGCCGTCATACCGATGACGTTGCGGTTCAGCCAACGTTCGGGCGCAGCAGCAGTCTCAGGTCTTTGGGATGGGTTCACGTCCATGGAAAAGATCCCCGATGGGATAGCAAGCGAAGTCCATCGACAACCTAACATCACGCCAAGCCGCCGGGCGACGCCCCGTTCCGAGGTGCGGTGGTGTAATCGCCATCGACCGCGCGGGGTGCCGGGTATAGGCTGGGGGAGCGCGCGGGTTCCGCAATCGCGCGACCGTGCTCATGGAAAGAGTTGCAATGCCGCCGGATGACAGGAGGGATTCCATGTCCGCTGAAACGAACAAGGCGTTGGTCCGCCGTTTCTTCGACGAAGTGTGCAATGGCTTGAAGCTGGACGTCGCAGACCAGTTGTTCGCCGCCGACCATGTCTACCACGACCCGGTGATCCGCGCGGCGGCTGGCCCCGAAGGCATCAAGCGCGTCATCGTTCCGCAGCCCCAGTCGTTCACCGAGATGCGCTGGGTGATCGACGACATGGTCGCGGCCGAGCGCAACATCGTGGTGACGCGGTGGACGGGGAGTGGGCTGCACACCGGCGAAGTCATGGGGATCCCTGCGACCGGCAAGCGTGTGACGATCACGGGAACGTGGATCCACCGCATCGCGAACGGAAAAATCGTCGAGAGCTGGCACACCTGGGACGCCATGGGAATGGTGCGACAGCTGGGTGCGGCGCCGGTACCCGCTCACGCCGGGCGATAGCCGGTTCCCATCCACAAAATCGCGATTTTACATGACGCCCGTCATACCGGGCCCAGACCGATTCGCCGACGATCCTGTCATGACTGCCAGTTGATGGCAGGGAATTCGAGGCCTGACGCTCGTCCTGCTCGTGCGATCAGTCGCTTACCCAGTCGGTCCAAACCCACCCGGGGGCGTCGAGCCCGGAGCATCGAAAGGATTCCCAACGTGAAGCGCATAGGCTCGCTCCGCTTCCTGCTGTTCGCAGGCCTGATCGCATGGACCGTCAATGGCTGTGGCGGTGGCGAGGAAAAGCTCGAGGGACAGGAGGAGGCCGTGCTCACCTCGGCTCCCAACGTGCCGCCGCCCATCACGCGGCGTCACCCGACGAAGGTGATCGTGCATCTCGAGACGCACGAGGTCGTGAGCCGGCTCGCCGATGGGGTGAGCTATACATTTTGGACGTTCGGCGGCGCGGTCCCAGGGAAGTTCATCCGCATCCGCGAGGGCGACCTGGTCGAGTTCCACCTCAGCAACAACCCCTCGAGCAAGATGCCGCACAACATCGATCTGCATGCCGTCACCGGCCCGGGCGGTGGCGCGGCGTCGTCGTTCACGGCGCCCGGGCATACCTCGACGTTCTCCTTCAAGGCGCTCAACCCTGGCCTGTTCGTCTACCACTGCGCCACCGCACCGGTCGGCATGCACATCGGCAACGGCATGTCCGGGCTGATCCTGGTCGAGCCGAAAGCGGGCCTGCCCAGGGTCGAGAAGGAGTACTACGTTCAGCAAACGGAGTTCTACACCGCGGGCGGCAATGGGGAGCCGGGTCTGCAGCCGTTCAGCATGGAGAAGGCGATCAAGGAGCAGCCCGAGTATGTCGTGTTCAACGGCTCGGTCGGCGCCCTGACGGGCGATCATGCCCTGACCGCATCGGTCGGCCAGACGGTGCGACTCTATGTCGGCAATGGCGGGCCGAATCTCGTCTCGTCATTCCACGTCATCGGCGAGATCTTCGACCGTGTCTGGGGCGAAGCGGGAACGCTCGAGAATCACAACGTGCAGACGACGCTCATCCCGCCCGGAGGGGCGGCCATGGTGGACTTCAAGGTGCAGGTGCCCGGCACCTATATCCTGGTCGACCACGCCATTTTCCGCGCGTTCAACCAGGGCGCACTCGGTATGCTCAAGGTCGATGGGGCCGAGGACAAGGTGGTGTACTCGGGCAAGCAAAATGACGAGGTCTACCGCCCCGAAGGCGGCACCATCCAGACGATGGGAGTCGTGGCACCCTCGCTTGCGCCTGCGAGCACCAAGGCCGAGCGCATCGAACGTGGCCAGATCGTGTACAGCTCGATCTGCGCGGCGTGCCACCAGCCGAGCGGCAAGGGCATCGCGGGGGCATTCCCGCCGCTGGCCGGCTCGGACTTCCTCAATGCTGACAAAATCAGGGCGATTGGAATCGTAATGGGCGGTCACACGGGTCCGATCAAGGTGAATGGCGCCGACTTCAATGGTGCCATGCCCGCGCTCGGCATGAGCGACGAAGACATCGCGAATACCCTCACTTACGTTTACAGCCAGTGGAACAACGCGGGTCACGAAGTGACGCCGGCCGAGGTCGCGGCAGTGCGCAGGACGAGTGGGGCGAAGAAAAAGTGACCCGCGGCGCGAAACTTAAGTCGAGCCTGGTCGCCGTACTCGCGATCGCCGTGCTCGCCTCCGCTGGTCCGGCAAGCGCCCAGTGGTCGCTGAGCGCCAATGATGGCAAGGCCGTCCTCAACCTGGGATTCATGTCACAGACGCAGGTCGAGGCGCTGCGGAACCCGGGATCGAAGGACTACGCGCAGAACGTGTTCCTCCGCCGCGCCCGCGTGATGCTGGGTGGCCGGGTCAACGAGCGCACGTCGTTCTTCATCGACACCGACGTGCCCAACCTGGGCAAGGGTCAGGCGAGTGGGGTGAAGGTCGGGAACACGATGGTGCTGCAGGATCTCGTGGTGACGCAGTCCGTCTGCCCGGGCATCAAAGTCGACGCCGGGATGCTGATGGTGCCGGTATCGCACAACGCGCAGCAGGCCGTGAGCAGCGTGCTCGCCGTGGATTACGGTCCGTTCAGCTCGCTCCAATCGGATGTGACCGACTCGAAACTCAACCGGGACTATGGCGTCGATGGTCGCGCGTATTTCGCGAATCGTCATGCGGAAGTGCGCGCCGGGATCTACCAGGGTGATCGCGGCCGGAATGCCACGGAGCCCTTCCGCACGGCGATCCGGGGTGTGTACTACCCCTTCGAGGCCGACACGGGGTTCCTCTACTCGGGAACAACCTTTGGCAAGAAGCAGTTCATGGCCTTCGGTGCGAGCTACGACGCGCAGAAGTCTTACGCGACGTGGGCGGGTGATGTGACTGTGGATTGGCCGGTGCAGAGTGACTGCGTCACGTTCCAGGCCGACTACATGCGCTACGACGGCGGCGCCACGTTCGTAGCACTGCCGCGCCAGGACGTTCTGTTGGTCGAGCTTGGCTACTTCATTCACCAGGCGCGCATGACGCCGTTCGTGCAGTACGCCACGCGCGACTACGCGGCGGCAGCCCGGGCCGACGAATCGAAGGTCCAGGGAGGCGTTGCGTTCTGGGGGAACGGACACAAGGAGAGCGTCAAGCTGGCCGTGGCGAAGCTCACCCGGGACGATGCCTCGGACGGAGTCCAATTCGTGGCACAGTGGCAGGTGTTCGCCTATTAGTGCGCGCGATCCTGTCCGCACAGCACCGCCGCACGCGGTGGGAGTAGCGATGATGGTTCCACACGCATGCCGAGTATCACCCGCGCTACTGGTATTTGCCCTTCTGGCCGCACCCGCAGGGCGGCTCGAGGCATCCTCCGGCGCACTCAGGGCCGTCACCCACGTCCCGGGGGGGCTCATCGCGGCGAAGCATGCGAGGCGGGATGAGCAGGAGTTAGTGCCGATTCCCGCGGGCCAGTACCAGCCGCTGTACAAGCGGCCGAAGCGTGATTCCTTGGGCACCGACACGGCGCAGGTGCCACCGCCGGTCGTGGTCCTGGGCTTCAGGCTCGCGACCCACGCCGTGACCAACGGGGAGTACCTCGCCTTCGTCCGGAAGCATCCGGAGTGGCGCCGGTCGAGGGCGCGCCGGCTGTTCGTGGACGAAGGCTACCTTCGCCATTGGCGGTCCGACCTGAACTTCGGTGACCCCGCGACCGCCGGGTGCCCCGTGGTTAATGTGTCGTGGTTCGCCGCGCGGGCGTACTGCGCGTCACACGCGCATCGGTTGCCCACCGTGGACCAATGGGAGTACGTCGCCGCGGCGAGCGAGCGCCGCCCTGACGCCACGCACGAAGCGGCATTCCAGGACCGCTTGCGGGCGTGGTACTCGAAGCCGACGCCGCAACGGCTCGCACCGGTCCGTTCGACATTCAAGAGTGTCTACGGGATCTGGGACATGCACGGGCTGGTGTGGGAGTGGACCGACGATTTCGCATCGGCCCTCGTCAACGGGGAATCGCGTGGCGATGCGGCGCTCGATCAATCGCTGTATTGCGGCAGCGGTGCCGCGAATGCGGCTGACTTCCGCGACTACGCCGCGTTCATGCGCTACGCCTTGCGCAGCAGTTTGTCCGCGCGTTATTGCGTCGCGAACCTTGGGTTCCGCGAGGCCGCGATGGCGATGCCACCACCTTCGAAGTATTCGGGGAACCCACAGTGATCCCGCAGCCCCTGCACTTCGCACGCACCGCAGTAGTCTCCTCGGTCGTGCTGGCGTTCCTGGTCACCAGCGGTTGCGGCCGGCCTGCACCCCAGAACGCCGCATCCACAGGCCACGTGATCGAGGCGCCGCTGCCCGCCGGACTTGTCGCGGGTGAATCCCTGGATGCGTTTGACTCGACCTTCACGGACCAGTCTGGACGGAGCGTCACGCTGGCCCGTTACCACGGCCGCCCCATGGTGCTCGCAATGATCTACACGCGCTGCCCTTCCGCGTGCCCGCTACTGCTGGCGAGTCTGCGCGGCTTCGAGAAGCAGTTGCCCACAGCACTGCGTACGAACACCTGGTTCGTGCTCGTCACGCTCGATCCCTCGCACGACGAGCCGGATACGCTGCTCGCGTTCGCGAACTCACGCGATTTGGATCTTTCGCGCTGGCGCCTGCTACGCGGCAGCCGTGAGGCCACCGTGGAACTGGCGGCGATCCTCGGGGTCAAGGTGCGCGATGATGGCGAGGGCGCGCTGGCGCATTCGAGCAACGTCTACCTGCTCGACGGCACGGGCGTGATCCGCCACGCGCTGGTGGGGCTCGGCGCGGACCCGCAACAGCTGCTGGCCGCCCGCGCTGCGTTGAAGTAACCACGACGTGGTCGCGCGCGACGCGGGGGACAGCGGGCACGAGGACGCGATAAATACTAGCGACCCGGAGCGCCTGAACTCAACCGACGATGCAGCGCGGGTGCGACCGTCAGCGATACGCCGCTTGCGATCAGGAGCGTGGCGAGCAGCAGGCGCGAGGTGATCGACTCGCCGATCCATGCCGTGGCGACCAACGCCGTCACGATCGGCACAAGGAGCTGCACGATGCCCGCCCGCCACGGTGCGATGCGCGGCAGGACGGCGTACCACAGCGTGTAGCCGAGCCCCGACGCCACGGAGCCCGATGCGGCCGCGAGGCCAAGGCCCACGGGCGTGACGTGGCGGCTCGCGCTGGTCACCGTCGCGAACGCGACGCCGAACGCCGCGGCGCGGAGGAAATTGCCCGCGGTAGCACCGAGCGGATCGCGGCTCGATCGCCCCGCCAGCGAGTAGGCGCCCCAGCAGACGCCGGCCACTACCATCAAGCTCGCGCCCAGCATATCGGGTGCGGCGGCTCCTGGCAGGGTGAGCACGAGCAGTCCCGCGATCGCCAGGGCGAGCCCGATCCAATCGACGCGGGAGGGGCGCTCGCCGCGCGCGAGACCGGTTCCGATCATGGTGACCTGCACGCTGCCGAACAGCACGAGTGCGCCGACGGCCGCCCCGATACGCAAGTAAGCGAGCGTGAAGCAGATGGCGTAGCCCGCGAGCAGGCCGGCCGACTTCCACGAGCCGCGCTCGATTACACTGCGTCGGCGCGTGCGCGCGAGCAACGCGAGCACGCATGCACCCGTGACCAGGCGCACCAACGTGAACGATCCCGCATCGATGAGCCCCGCGCCGAGAGCGGCACGAGTGAGCAGGGAGTTCGCGGAGAACCCGGCGAGGGCAGCAGTGAGGAGAAGGAATGTTCGCAAGCACAAAACACTAGTGGATCCGCGGCGCGCTTGCGACCCATCGCACATGCTCGCGCCGGGCGGGGGAAGGGCCCCACGTGACCGCGGCGGGCGGGGCGACTTTACGATTGCTCCGGCCGCAGCCGCGGGTGACGATTAGTAGATGGGGAAGAGTGTTCCGCGCGCTGCCCCATCGCGGCATTAGGGATGGCGTGCCCTGACGACACATGGCGGTGCTGCTCCAGCGATCAACCGGGGATCACGTTGCCCATCACGACCGCCCCATCTCCGCGAGCAAACCTACGCGTGCCCAGCGCCGCGCCGTGGGTGGCCCTCATGACCGTCGGCGCAGCGCTGCTCGCAGGCGCCGGCGCGTGTTTCGCCCAGGCGATCGACACGACCCTGTGGGTCACGAACGGCACGGTGTCATGCGTTGCTCGCGATGCCGGGCACATCTACATCGGTGGCCAGTTCACGCGCATGGGTCCCGCGACGGGGGCCGCCGTCGCGGTCGACTCCGCGACGGGATCGCCCAAGCAACCGTTCCCAAAGATCTCGGGAACGGTCCGTGTCGTGGTGCCCGATGGGAGTGGTGGATGGTATGTGGGAGGCAGCTTTGCGGCGGTACGCGGCCAGGCGCGCGGGAACCTCGCGCAAATGGATGCAACCGGGAAACTGACTGCCTGGAGCCCCAACGCCGACGGGACCGTCAATGCCCTCGTCGTGAGCGGAGGCTGTGTCTACGCCGGCGGCACGTTCTCCTACATCGGAGGACAGTCGCGCAACGCGATCACCGCGCTGGATACGGCGGGCGCCGCGACGAGCTGGGACCCGAACGCGAACAGTGATGTCTACACGCTGGCGATGACGGGAGACACCGTTTACGCAGGCGGCGACCTTTGCAGCGGTCGTTGTTGCAGGACGGCCCGTGGACCGATGTCGCGGCAGCGGTGCGGTTGCCGCGGGTGTGTACTTCGTGCGCTACATTGTGCCGGGGCGGAGCTACGTGAGTCGCGTCGCGATCGTTCGGTCGCCGTCGAAACTGGATCGCCTCTTGCGTCACGCGGGGCCCTGTGGGCTGTAGCACGCCCCAGGCGGCCAACGGCCGCGCCTTGGCACGCGCATCCTTCAAACCACGGACGAATTTTCAATTCGTGACCGATCCCGGCTGCGCCGCCCGGAACGTTCACCCCACCACGGAGCATCTCGATGACCCGAATCACTGTCGGACAGGAAAACTCCACACCGATTCAGCTTTACTACGAAGATCACGGAGCGGGTACGCCCGTCGTACTCATCCACGGATGGCCGTTGAGTGGCACGTCATGGGAGAAGCAGGTCGCGGCACTGCTCGCCGCAGGCTATCGCGTCATCACCTACGACCGCAGGGGGTTCGGTCAATCGAGCAAACCTGCGACCGGCTACGACTACGACACCTTCGCCGACGACTTGAACACGATCATGACGAAGCTCGACCTGCATGACTGCGCGCTCGTTGGGTTTTCAATGGGCGGCGGAGAAGTCGCGCGTTACCTCGGCAAGCATGGTTCGAAGCGCGTGAACAAGGCGGTGTTCATCTCGGCGATCACGCCGTTCCTGCTCAAGACGCCGGATAACGCGACGGGGGAAGACCGCTCGGTGTTCGAGGGGATCCAGAAAGCCGTAACGGCGGACCGCGCGGCGTTCCTCACCGAATTCTTCTCGAAGTTCTACAACGTCGATGTGCTCGGCGGGAAGCTCGTCAGCGAGCAGTTGGTTGACTATAGTTGGGGCGTCGGCATGAGCGCCTCAGCGAAGGGAACCCTGGATAGTGTGCTGGCGTGGCTGACTGATTTCCGTAAGGACATCTCGCGCATTGACATACCTACGCTGATCATGCACGGCGATGCGGACAGGATTCTACCGATCGCTGCCACCGCGATGCCACTGTCCAAGCTCATCAAGGGCGCCCGGCTGGTAGTTGTCGAGGGGGCGCCGCACGGCATGATCTGGACGCACGCAGACAAGGTGAATGCCGAACTCGTGCAATTCTTGGGTCAGCCGGCGGCGATTGTTACGGCTTAGCCTCGGTCGTGTCACCCGGGTGCCCGGCCGTACTTGGGACGTGCACCCGGGTGATATCCGGTTTGGTCCGGTCTACGGCGTGGCCCTGAATGGTTCCTTCAGCACGACCTTCACGCCCGAAATCGTGCCGGTGAGGGCGCCGCGGACGGAGTTTCCAGCCGTCGTACTGAGCTTGCTTGCCGCCTCGAACGCGGCGGTGCCGGCCGCTGAGGCGGCTTCCTCGCCGGTCAAGCCCGCGTCCCTGGCGGAGTGGATGGCGCCCTCGACCAGCCCCGTCGCCGCCGCCCCCAAGTCACCCCCGACCTCGGCCGTGTGTTTGATGACTGAGCTCGCGGTATGGCTAATCGTGGTCACGGCTTCAGCGCCGGTTGCATTTGTGCCGCGCAAGATGCCGATGACGGCGCCCCTCGCTGCGGCGCCCAAGTCGCCGCCAACCTCTGTCGCGCCATGAATCACGCCCCCGGCGACATGGGTGATGGCCTCGGTACCGGCCACGCCTACGCGAGCGGTATCCTTGAGGGCGGTCGAGAACGTGCCGGCGACAGTGTCCACGACTGCCTTCGCGATGTCGCCGGTACCCTTGACGGCGGCGACGATATCCCGTTTGACCGTTGCAACCGTGCTTGGGCGAGTTTCATTCATGATGGACCTCCTGTGGGACTGCAATGGAACAGGCTGCTGTGGCGTCGTGCTTACGCCAGCCCAAAGCATAGATGGTGCCAGCGGGGGGGGGCGATGACGCGTTCTCATGGCGCGGCCGCGGATACTGGTTTAGCGATGACCGCACGTATCGGAGCTGGCATCGCTGAGATGTGCCGGCTGATGGCTCGCGCTGAGATTTCTACAAACACATGCGCGATCTACAAACGCTTCGGCGCACCGTTGCTGGGATGGTCGAAAGCTATTGATCGTTCCCGCATGGAGTTGAAGCGAAGTAGCCATCCGACGAAGGACTCGGCACGAATCTCGCGTTCCGGCGAGCAGGTCGGCCGTGCCCTGAGGTTCTGGAGCGGTCGCAGCTGCTGCGCGCACCCCTTCCACCTGGAGGTACACGGTGTCCATCAAGTCCCCTCATTCGACTCGGAATGCCCTCGGTCTTTCCGTGCTGCTACTGCTGGTCATGCTTGCCGCCTCGTGCGGGAAGAAGGAATCGCCCGAGAACGAAGCGAGCGAGGTGAAGTCGCCCGTGCCCTCGGAGCAGGCCACGGCCCCCGCCCTGACTGACGCTAATATCGTTTCAATGGTCCTGGTGGCGAACAAGATGGACGTCGAGAATGCGAAGATGGCCTTGGGCAAGACTAAGAACCCAGCCGTGAAGGAATTCGCGAACCAGATGAAGAAGGACCACACAGCGGCGATCCAACAGACGAACGATCTGGCGTCGAAACTCAGCTTGAAAGGCGAGGATAACGATTCAAGCCGCCAGCTCGAAGAAAATGCCGACGCCACCCGCAAGACGATCGACGAGTCAAAGGGCGCCGGTTTCGACAAGGCATACGTTGACAATGAGGTCGTGCTCCATCAGGCCCTGCTCGATCTGTTGGACAAGACACTGATTGTCGGGGCCACCAATGCGGAACTGAAGTCCCTGCTGGAGAACACGCGTTCCGTCGTCGCGATGCATCTGGCGCACGCCAAAACCGTGCAGTCCTCACTCGGCGGCTAGAGTCGGCGTGGCGGCATGACGAGTGGCCGCCGTGTCCTTAAGATGTCCTTCTCACCGCCCAGGCCTCACGGGGGGCAATTGGGCGACGCAACGGGATAGGCGATGAGACGGTCTGTGAACCGGAAACGGCTTGTGATGGCGGAGACATTTTCCGATGGGTCTGCGAACCGTGGGCAACCACATGGTTCGCGTCAGAGCCCTTATATGCCGGCCAGAAGCATCACCTGTGAGTCAAACCTCACCATCGCCTGTTCCGCTGAGCCGTTGCACCCCTCGTTATTCCGACTCGATCGAGGACGGGGTGATTGCCGATGAACGTCAGGAATGCCGCCAAAGATTTTCCGGTGGTTTGCGTCGGCGGATCGGCCGGTGGGCTCGACGCCTATACGCGGTTGCTTCAACAATTGCCGGCCGATATGGGCGTTGCCATCGTCATCGTCAATCACGTGAGGACAGTAGCCACGCAACTCCACGTGATTCTCCCGCGCTTCACCACGATGCCTGTTGAACTGATCACGGAACGGCTCGACATCCAGCCTAACCGTGTCTTCATTATCCCAGAACAGCGTGATTTGCATGTCCTTGATGGAGAATTCCGCCTGAAGCCGATATCCAAGCCGCGAGGGTGGCCTGACGTGATCACCGTCTTTTTGCAATCCCTCACCAAGCATTGGAGCGGCAAGCTGATCGCAGTCATCGTCTCTGGATACGATGGTGATGGCGCCGCCGCACTGTGCGGCATACGGGAAGTGGAAGGAATTACTATTGCGCAGAGCCCAGCTACGGCCGGGGTTCCGGACATGCCTGCCAGCGCAATCGCAAGCGGGTGCATCGATTTTATTCTTGCACCCGAGCAGATCGCCAGGGAGATCATTCGCATTGCGCAGACCATATCGCGCTCGGAGTGAAGCCCGTTAGTTGCGCGTTGAGGGCGGTTGGTCGATCGTGCCGGACGGCTACGTGCCGCGCGATCACTGCGGCCGGCTGGTGAACGCCGAAGCGTGTATCATGCCCTTGCGTTTCCCTACGGGTGCCCACGGTTCGGGCCGCCCGTGTCCGATCGCAGTTGACGACGTACATGCCCCGACGAGGCCACGGCCCATGAATGGTTCGCCATGACGAACATGCCTGAGGATCAATCTCCTGAATTCCCGGCAGTGCCGGTCGAAGCGTCCGAGGAACGCGACGACTCGATGCCAGGCGCCGCGTTTCCAATCGTCGGAGTCGGTGCCTCGGCGGGTGGGCTCGAGGCCTTGACGGAACTGATCAAGACGCTGCCGGCTAACACCGGCATGGGGTTCGTCGTGGTGCAACATTTGGCGCCGACACACGTCAGCGCCTTGGCGGAGATCCTCGCGCGGGCGACTGGCATGCCAGTCGTCGAGGTTCAGGCCGAAACTCCGGTCGAGCCCAATCACGTCTACGTGATTCCACCCGACCGGGGCATGATCATTGTCCAAGGGGTGTTGCAACTCCTGCCTCGCGAGCGCGGGCTGCACCGGCCGGTCGACCAGTTCTTCCGCTCGCTGGCTGAAGACCTAAGGCACGAGGCCATCGGCGTAGTCCTGTCCGGGACGGCCACGGACGGCACCCTTGGCTTGGAAGCGATCAAGGGAGAGGACGGCATCACGTTCGCCCAGGACGCGACGGCCCAACACGAGGGGATGCCGCATAGCGCCATCGCTTCGGGGTGCGTGGATTTCGTGCTGCCGCCGGAGGGCATCGCCCAAGAGATTGTCCGCATCAGTAAGCACCAGTCTGCCTTGCCGTTCGCCATGGCCCGGAAGTCTGAAAACGAGCCTGGTTTTGCCCAGGTCGTGCAATTACTCCACCACGTCACCGGCGTCGATTTCACCCACTACAAGTTCAACACACTCTTCCGCCGCCTGACCCGCCGAATGGTCTTCCTAAAACTGGATACGTTGCCGGAGTACATAAAGCACCTGCGCGAGGCGCCGGCCGAAGTGGAGGCTCTTTACCAGGATATCCTTATCAACGTCACCAGCTTTTTCCGCGATAAAGAGTCGTTCGAGATGCTCAAGAGCAATGTGTTTGCCCGCCTGCTCAAGGATCGTTCACGCCACGAGCCGGTGCGGTTCTGGACGCTCGGTTGCTCGACGGGGCAGGAGGCGTATTCCCTGGCCATGGCGTTCGCGGAGGCCGCAGAAGCTGCGGGTAGTTCCGTGCCGCTCCAGCTGTTCGCCACCGACCTGAACGCCGCGGGGATTGAGAAGGCGCGCGCAGGGATCTACCCGAAGGATATCGCCCAGGATGTCTCGCCCGAACGCCTGCGGCGGTTCTTCACCGAAGTGGACGGCAGCTATCGGATCAGCAAGGCCATCCGCGATGCGTGCGTGTTCTCCCGGCACAACGTGATGACCGACCCGCCGTTCTCGCGCATCGACCTGATCAGCTGCCGCAACCTGCTCATTTACCTGGAACCGGTGTTGCAAAAGAGAATCCTGCCGATTCTGCATTACGCACTCAAGCCGTCCGGTTGCCTGTGGTTGGGCGCCTCGGAGACGATCGGCGCGTATCGGGACTTGTTCGACGCCGAGGATGCCAAACACAAGATCTACGCAAAGAAGCCGGGCTCCGGCCCGGGGCGCGGCCACTTCCCGTTGCAACACGACGGCGTTTCGCGAGCTCCGTTCACCCCAATCACCGGGCGCACGGGCGACGGCGCGGACCTGCACCGTGAGGCGGACCGCCTCCTTTCGACCAGGTATTCCCCGCCTGCCGTACTTGTCTCCGCGGACCTCGATATCTTGCAATACCGCGGCGATACCGGTCCCTATTTGGCACCGGCTCCGGGCAAAGCCAGCCTGAACTTGCTGAAGATGCTGCGCGAAGGACTGTTGGTGGGCGTCCGCGCAGCGGTCCTGCGGGCCGGCCAGGACGGGGCTTCGGTGCGGGAGGAGGGATTGCGCGTCCGGTCCGACGGGGGCTCCCGCGAGGTCGCGATCGAAGTGATTCCGATCAAGGGAGGCGGGAGCAAGGAGAGCGGCTTCCTGATCCTATTCGAGGATGCACATGTTCGCCGGGAGGACGGGGCTCCCGCCGGACCGCAGGGGCCAGAAAGCTTGCAGGGAACCTCGCCTCCTCAGAGGGCACAGCCCGATTCCCCAGACTCCGAAAACGCTCGGCTGGCGCGGGAGTTGTCCGCAACCCGCGAATACCTTCAATCATTGATTGAGCAACAGGAGGCCGCCAATGAGGAACTGCAATCTGCCAACGAGGAGGTCCAGTCCGCCAATGAGGAACTGCAAAGCACGAACGAGGAGTTGGAAACCTCCAAGGAGGAAATCCAGTCCAGCAATGAAGAGCTGGCCACCGTCAACGACGAGCTGAACAACCGAAACACGGAAATGAACCGAGTCAATAACGACCTCGTCAATCTGCTTGGAAGCGTCCAGATTGCCATCGTCATGCTCGGGCGCGACCTGCGGGTCCGGCGATTCACACCAGCGGCGGAGAAACTACTCAACCTGATTCCCGCCGACGTGGGCCGTCCGCTTCCCGACATCAACCTCAAACTCGATGGCCTCCCGGAGCTGGAACCACTCCTCATGGAGGTGCTCGATACGGTCAGCACCGCGGAGCGCAACGTCCGGGACAAGGACGGCCGCTGGTACTCCCTACGCCTTCGTCCCTACCGGACCTTGGATAATACCATTGACGGCGTGGTCGTGATGCTGGTGGACATGACGGATCACAAACGAGCTGAGGCCATCGTCAAGACCCAGAACGACCGGTTGGCTCTGCTCTGGGAGGCGGCCGGCGTGCTGCTCTCGACCAACGACCCGAACGCCATGGTGCGAGGGTTGTTCGCCAAGATCGGCCCGCCTTTGGGCGCGGACGTTTATTTCAACCACATGGTGGACGAAACCGGCGACGTCCTGCGGCTGGCGTCGTATGCCGGAGTCCCTGAAGACTCCGTCACTTCCTTTGAGCGGATGGAGTTCGGCCAAAACATCGTCGGTACCGTGGCAGTGAACCGTCAAGTTCTCGTGGCAACCCACATTCAGCAGTCCGTCGAGCCAAAGTTCCTGCTGGCCAAGTCAATCGGCCTCCGGGCCTATGCCTGCAATCCCCTGATGTCAGGCAACCTGTTGTTTGGCACGCTCTCCTTCGCCAGCCGGACGAGGGATCAGTTCGACCCCGACGAACTGGCCATGCTGCAAGCCATCTCCCACTACGCCGCCGTAGCCTATGAGCGGCTCCGGCTGGTGAACAAGCTGCGGGAGGCGGACCAACGCAAGAACGAGTTCCTAGCGTTGCTCGCTCACGAAATCCGTAACCCCCTTGCCCCGATTTCCAATGCTCTGAATATCATGAGGACGACAGACCAAAGAGAGACACAATTTTCGGCATTCGAGATAATGGAGCGTCAGGTCGGCCATTTGGTCAGGCTGGTGGATGACCTGATCGACGTGAGCCGCATCAGCCTGGGCAAGGTAGACCTTCGCATGGAGCGGGTCGACCTGGCGCTCGCCGTGAACCACGCCGCCGAGGACGCGCGCGTATTATTCAATGACATGCGCCAAGCCCTGAGCGTGGCTGTTCCCCCACAGCCGGTGTACCTGAATGCCGACCCGAACCGGCTGACCCAGGTGCTCGGCAACCTCTTGAACAACGCTTCCAAGTACACCCAGCAGGGTGGTCGCGTTGCCATTACGGTCGAGCGGGATGGGGAACAGGCTGTCATCCGCGTGCGCGATACCGGCATCGGCCTCAACGCCGACCAACTGACTCGCATCTTCGAGATGTTCATGCAGGTCGATACGTCGCCGGAGCGTTCGGGAAGTGGTTTAGGTCTCGGCCTGACATTGGTGAGGACTTTGGTGGAGATGCACGGCGGCACCGTGGAGGTTCACAGTGCCGGCCTTGGCCAGGGGAGTGAGTTCGTCGTACGACTGCCGATGATGGCAGCGACGGGCGGTCCACCATTGCTGGAGCCAAGCGCGGACACGCAGACGCCCATCGCGACTCGACGTGTCCTCATCGTCGACGACAATCCGGACACGGTCACGTCGCTTGCGATATTGCTGGAGCACAGCGGCCACGAGGTCCAGACTGCACAGGACGGCCTCGAAGCAGTCGCGGTGGCGGAGACGTTTCAGCCTGACATAGCGCTGCTCGACCTGGGCCTGCCAAAGTTGAACGGTTACGACGCGGCCCGCAGGATTCGAGAGCAGCCATGGGGGAAGACGATGCTGCTGGTGGCCATGACCGGGTGGGGCCAGCCGGAGGCCCGCCGCAAGTCCGCTGAGGCCGGTTTCAACGTGCACCTGGTCAAGCCGGTGAGCCATGACGCCCTTATGACGCTGCTTACCAAGTCACGGTCCGGTACGCCGCGCGACCTGGGTCAATAGCCCTTAAAAGAGAGGTCGAGAACCATGCACCCAGGAGCCGAGTCCGATCGCACGCAGCCGGATCACCTACAATCTTCGCGTAATGACACGCCCCTTGAGTCAATTGCCGAACTTATCGAGCGGGATCGAAGCGGCCTGCTGTCGAGGTGGCGAGACCAGGTCAGGCAGCTTCCCTCAGCGCGCAAACTCGACATCCCGACGCTCAATGACCACATTCCGACACTCTTGGAAGAATTGGCTTACGCGCTTCGAACCCGATCGCACGAGAGCATCGCCGAAGCGCTGGCGGACGGCAGTCCGCCCGCTCATGGGCTGCAGCGTGCCCAGGACGCCTTCGATATTGAAGAAGTCGTCGCTGAGTACAACATTCTACGGGGCTGCCTTCACGATCTCGCCGACGCCAATGGAGTGATCCTGCAAGGGCAGCCATTCCACATCATGAATCGTGTGTTCGACCAAGCCATCGGCCTGGCGGTACAGACGTATGCCACGCAGCGGGCGCTCGACGTGCAAAAGCGCCGGGAAGAATACCTCGCATTTGTGGCGCATGACCTGCGAACGCCCCTCAATGCCATCGCCCTCGCGACGCGAGTCTTGGAACTGATGCTGCCAAACCGCGATGCAAGCATCGAAACGTCTCGAATGATGATGGCGCTTCGTCGCAATGTGAGGCACCTTGAGGGGCTGGTCGAGAAAGTGCTCAAGGAGAACACAAACCTCGAAACGGACGTCGGGATCAAGTTGGAGAGGCGCGAGATTGATTTGTGGCCACTCGTCGAGGCGCTCGTCCATGATCTCCATCCCGTGGCCGGGGCAGGCACGCAGCTGGTCAACGAAGTGCCGGATGATTTATCGACCTTCGCAGATGCCAGCTTGTTACGGCGGATATTCCAGAACTTGATCGCCAATGCCATCAAATACACGCCGCACGGGGCGGTGCGAATTGGCGCCTCGGCGATGAGCGACAACGGCCACGTCGAGTGCTGGGTGAGCGACAATGGTGCCGGAATTCCGGAGGACCGACTGCATTCTGTGTTTGAAAAGCTCGAGACTGATCCCAGCAGTGAAGAGGGCGGGTTAGGCCTTGGGCTGGCGATCGTTAAGACTTTCGTTGAGGCCCACGGTGGGGCGGTTGGCGTCGAGAGTAGGGAAGGACTCGGCTCTACCTTCCGCTTCACTCTGCCTGGCCGCTCTGGGAGCCAAACGTAGAAATTTCGCGATTCCGTGGTGCCGGGCGTTCCGCTCGTAGAAGTAGCCGCCCGCGGGTTCGCCGCTGCTGTAACATCGGGTGAATTCCATTGCACGGGCACGAACGCCGCCTCTAGACTCATAAGCTGAGTCTGTCGGGCCGCTTGCCCCAGGGGGGGGGCGAGCAGCCGTTTCAATTGCTCCGCCCAGTCCTCACTGTTGTTGCCCGGAGGAGCAGATGAAGCGTGTTTCGCCTGGACTGCCGAAGCTCATCACGGCTGCACTTGCCCTCCTGGCATTCGCGTCCGTCGCGGGCGCTGCGGCGAGACCCCGGGAGCCACTCCCGCATACGGCCCTGACCGCGAATTCCTGGCCGCGTGCCGACGCCGCCACTGCAACGAAGGCGAACGCATGGATGGAGCGCGCCGCGTCGGGATGGTCTCCCAATCGCGGGCAAGTCGCCGATGCAGCTGGACACGTGGCGTCGAACGTCCTGTTCTCCGCGACGGTCCCCGATGCGCAGGTCTACGTGACCACGACGGGGATCTCGCACTACTTCTTCAAGCGCGGCGACGAAGACGCTGACCCGGGAGCCGGCAAGCGCGACTCGAAAGCCCAGCCGGTGGAGTGGGCACGGCTCGACCTCCAGCTAAACGGCGCGGTGATTCGCGCCGATCGCGCACGACTCGAGGATCCGCTCGCGGATCAGGGCAGCACCAACTTCTACTTGCCGCACTGTCCCAGGGGCGTCTTAAACGTTCAGTCGTACGGCTCGATCACTTTCCCCGATGTCTATCCCGGCATCGATTGGGTGGTGATGAGCGAGCCCGGCAAGGGCGTGCACCACGACTTCGTCGTGCATCCGGGCGCCGACGTCGCGCAGGTTCGGCTGACCTACGCGGGGGCTACCTCGATCGAGGTCTCCGACGATCAGCACTCGGTGCGCGTGCGCACTGCCTTCGGCGAGGTGCGCGAAGGCGCGCTCAACTGCTACCAGGGCGACCCGTCGAACCCGGTCGCAGCGCGGTTTCACCTCGACGGCAACAGCGTGTCGGTGCTCGTCGACTCCTATGATCGCAGCGTGCCGCTGGTGATCGACCCGCCGTTGGTGTGGTCGACGTACTACGGTGGCTCAGGCAACGACGGTCCGCGCTCGATCTACTGCGACAACGTCAACAGCAGCGTGTACATCGTCGGCTACAACACCTCGTCGGCGCTGCCCGTGTTCGATCCCGGCGGCGGTGCGCAGTTCCAGGGCTCGCTGTCTGGATTCGGCGACGGGTTTATCTGGAAATTCAGCCAGCTCGGGGTGCGCCAGTGGGCGACATACTACGGCGGCAGTAGCAATGAAACCAATGCGGACTGCACCGTCGATGCCACCGGGAACCTCTACGTCTGTGGTAATACCTCATCGACGGATTTGCCCACTCAGCCACTCGGCGGCGCATACAACCAGCCGGCGAACGCTGGGCCGGCGGGGTCTTACGACGGCTTCGTGCTGAAGTTCAACGCGCTGGGTGTGATGCAGTGGGGTACGTACTACGGCGGCAGCGGCGATGATTTCCCGTACGCCATCACCACGGACGCGGGCGGCAAGGTTTACGTCTGCGGCGCCTCGACGTCGCCTAACCTGTGGCTCGTGAATCCGGGCGGCGGCGCCTATTTCCAGAACACGCTGAACTCGACCGAGGACGCCTTCATTCTCCAGTTCAACGCGCTCGGCGCGGAGGAGTGGGGGACCTACTTCGGCGGCACGAATGATGGTGACGAGGCGTTCGGGATCGCGACATCGGCCAACAGCGTTTATGTGGTCGGGAATACTCAATCCGCGACATTCCCCACGCTGAACCCCGGAGGAGGCGCGTACTTTCAAGGCACGCTCTCGGGATTCCAGGATGCCTTCATCTCGCGTTTCAGCCTCGCCGGGGTGCTTTCGTGGTCGACGTACTACGGTGGTAGCGGTCCCGAGTACGGCGCGAAGACGACCGTCGACGCCAGCGGCAATGTGTTCCTCTGCGGGTCCACCGTTTCCGCGAATCTCCCGACCTACAATCCCGGTGCGCCGGCGTACTTCCAAGGGGTGATGGGCGGCGCTTCCGATTTGTTCCTCGCCAAGTTCAACGCTTCCAATGCCCCCGTCTGGGCGACCTATTTCGGCGGCAACAGCGCCGAGAGTTTCTTCGACAACTACGGCAAGCCAATGGCGGTCGATGCGCAGGGGCGTGTCTACCTGACGGGCATGACGTATTCGACGAACCTCCCGCTGCTGAATCCCGGAGTCGGGTCGTTCTTCCAGGGCACCCTCAGCGGATCGACCGATGCGATCCTCGCCGAGTTCGGCAGCAACAGCATGCTGCTCTGGTCGACCTACTTCGGCGCGAGCGCGGATGAATTCGGGACCAGTGTGTCGGTGGATGGCGACAGCTGCCTGTTTGCGACCGGAGAATCGGTAGCGCCCGGCACGCTGCTCACGGTGGACCCCGGCAACAATGCATGGTTCCAGCCCGCGAACGCCGGCGGTGACGACGCCTACATCGCGAAGTTCTGCACGCCGTGTTCGGCGTGCTGCCTCGACTTCAGCTGCGTCGCCGTCGCCTCGCAGGCGCAATGTTTCGCCATCGGCGGTACGGCGTTCTTCCCGAACCAAGCGTGCGCCGCAACGGTGTGCAACACCCTGTGCGGGATCTGCGGCCGCAAGTTCAGCGACCTCAATCGCAATGGCGTCCAGGATAACGGCGAGCCCGGACTGTCCGGCTGGACCATCGAGCTGCGTTATCCGAACGGCACCTGGTTCGCTTCGACGACCACCGATGCGTCCGGCAACTATTGCTTCAACAGCATCGCGTGCGGCCCGTGGAAGGTGAACGAAGTGCCGCAGCCCGGCTGGGTGCAGACCTACCCGCCGACGGGCTCGCACACGCTGGCACTCGGCACCGGCACCACCCAGAACGGAGTAAACTTCGGCAACTATGCCTGCACGACGACCCTGCCGTGCGCCTCGGCGCCCCCGTATCTCGCCGCATGGTGGCCGTTCGACGACAGCCCCGGCGCCACCACCGCCGCCGACGTCACGCACGCGAGCCCGCCACGCAATGTCGCCCAGATTCATGGCGGCGGCACGGGCGGCGCGGGAGCGCTGTGCCTCTCGACGCCGGCGGATTACGCGCGGGTGCCGAACGCGGGGCAGCTCGGCCTCGAGTTCGCGAACGGATCATTCGCCATTGCGACGTGGATCAACGTGGCGTCGAGCACCGTCAGCCCGCGCATGATCGTCGAGAAGCGCGCGCTGCTCACGACCTCAACGTCTGGCTACGCGACGCGCGGCTGGGCGCTCTACCTCAACGGCCTCCAGAGCTACCTCGAGATCGGCACCGGTAGCACGCCGCAGATCATGCCGGGGCCCGTCCTTACCGCGGACACGTGGTCGCACCTCGTCGTCTCGGTCGATCGCGCGGGAGGACATGGGCGCTGGTACTTGAACGGTTCGCCCATCGCGGCGCTCGACTTCGTTCCCATTAGCGGGCTCGTCTCCAGCAAGGGAGATGTCTCGATCGGCCAACCGAGCCCGCCATTCGGGGCGGCCGGAGGATTCCAGGGTTGCATCGGCGACCTGTCGCTGTTCTCGGCGCCGCTCACCTCGGCGGCCGTGAGCAAGGCGTACGGCACCGGGCAGACCGGCTGGTGCCCCGAGTTCGCCGTGATGCCGCAGGTGACGACGATGTGCAAGAGCCAGACATCGGCGCAAGTGTGCTTCAACATCTGCAACAACAACGCGACGGCACAGAGCTACCACTGGTCGCTCGCCGGATTGCCCGTGGGGGCGGGCTGTAGCTACGCGGGCCCAACCCAGTTCAGCCCGTCCGCGGGCGTGGTGGCGGTGCCGCCCGGGAGTTGTTCGCCGCCGATCTGCGTGACGATCCAGCGCCCCGTCGGCTTCACCGCGCAGAACGCGACCTCGTGCTTCGCGCTCACATTCGTCAATGACGCAACCGGCGCCTGCCGCAGCCGGAGTGCCACGCTGCGCGCGGACAACAGCTGCTGGTGCGCGACGCCGCTGCAGCGGGGAGTCGTGAGTGTGCCAGGGCTGGCAGCAGGTGGAATCGTTGGCATCGGTATCTGGCGCCTGTGCGATCCCGTCGCGACGCTCGCGTACCAACTGCGGGCGGTCTGGCTCGACGCTGAACACCCGGACCCGCTGGTGCTGCGCCTCAATGGCCTGCCACCGGGTACGCCCGTGACCGGATCAGTGACCGCCGCATCGGGTGCGGACAAGCAGCTCAGCGTGAACGTGAGTTACGCGAACGGATACGACCCCGCGGCGCGCTACGAAATCGTGCTCGAGGCTGACACCGACGGCGACGGCGTGATGGAGACCCTGTGCGGCAGCGTGGTCGAGGCGACCTACGACAGCACCGAGCGCGTGAACGTGCCCGCGGGCGACGCGGCCGATCACGGCGTGCGGCTGCTGACGAACCCCAACCCGTTCCTCGGCGCCACGACGATCGGGTTTGCGCTGGCGAGTGCCACGCAGGTCGAGCTGGGCGTCTACGACCTGAGCGGGCGCCTCGTTCGCTCACTCGCGCGCGGGCACCTCGGTGCGGGCGCCCACCGAATCGAGTGGAATGGCCGCGACGACGAGGGCCGGCGCGCCACGCCGGGGGTGTACTTCGTGCGGCTGGAGGGTGGCGCGCACCCGGTTGAGGCGAAGCTGGTGAAGGTCCAGTAGGGCGGGGGCTCGGCTACGCCGCCAGCCCCGCGTCCTCAACCGCGATCAGTCGTCGGTGATGCTCGAGAACCTCCTGCATAGCACGCAGGAGGTCGGACGGCGTGAACGGTTTCGCGAGGAAGCGATAGAATTTTCGGCACGCGCCAGTCTTGGGATGCCGCCACCCGCAGGAGGCACCAGTTGCCAGACTATCCTCTGATCTTTCGTACAACTCACATTGTGCGGTGCGCCGCGTATGAGGCGCTCATCCGCGTGGATGGTCGCCTCCTCATGGCGCAGGAGGATGGCGAGTGGGTTTGCAGCGGTGTCGAATCAGGCGGGCTTCTCGAGAGCGGCGCTGGGGCAAATGTCGCTTATGAGATTTTCCGGTCAGGTTTGCGCCGAGCATTGGATGGGTTGGCTGAATCGAGCAAGACGCTCGCAGAGTTCAGCTCGAAGGCAGAGATGTTCTTCGCCACGGATGAAGTGGAGGAGGCTCGATGGAATTGTGCGCTCGAAGCCCTAAAGCAGGGCGCCGTTCCACTTGATGAAGCGTTCAGCCTCATGAACAGGATCCCGCCACGCGAGTCACGCATCGACATCCGCCCCTTGGTCGACCACTCGAGCGAACCCATCGAGCGAGGTGACGAGATCGCGCTGCCCGAGGCGGCATAGCCGTTGAAGGCTAAGGCCGACATCGCGGATGTATTGGCGATGATCAAGGAATGCGCGCTGACGGCGGAGGCTTGGGCGACCACGCATTCCGTTTTCATCCAGCACGAGGGCAAAGTCGCCGAATTGCCCAAAGGCCCCGGCGTCATCAACGATGCGATGGCCTGGAGGCTCAGGAGAATCGACGTTCCGCGCTCCAACGTCCGCAAGTTGGTTCAGTACTTGAGTGTCCCGGTACCCTGCGCTCACCTGTTCTTCCCGGCGCTGGTCAAGTAGGCGCGAGCGTTTGCTGCGGGAGTTCGAGTGGATCAAGGCTGCGGCCACCCCGGAGGGTGGCCGCAAGAGACAAGCTCTGGCTTGAGCCAAGGGGGCCCGGCCAGCGTCAGGGTCCGGTGCAGATTCCGGGTGACGCGGGCGGAATGGCACTCAGGAATGCGTAGATGGCGCGCAGGTCGCGATCGGTCATGTTGCGGTAAATCGGCCAGGGCATTACCTGCAGCAACTGACCCGCATGATCGGGATCCTCGCCCGTGCGGATCACGTGGATGAACTGATCCTCCGTGAGCCCGGCCGGAAGCCCATTCTTTGGCGTGAGGTTCGCCGAGGTGAACGGACCGAAGTGGCGTCCGCCCGCGAGGTAGTTCTGCGCGTTTGGGTGTCCCGAGCCGTGCTGGTAAGGGTCATCAGCCGGCTGGTAGTTCGGGCACGTGTGGCAATCATTGCAGCCACCCTGCGCGTTCACGATGTAACTGCCGAGCCCGACTAGGTTGCGCCGTTTGCCGTTCAGGTTCAGCTGCACAGGGCTGATTTCGAAGCCCTTTTGCACACGAGAATCGCTGGCAAGTTGCGAATCGTCGTCGTCGCGCCCGCGATCCCGATCTTTGGAGCCCCAATCACCCCATGCGGTGTGCGGGGCGGCCAGGAATCCCGCTGCGATGACGAGCGTGATAGCGGTGACGAATCCCAGTGCGACGCGTTTCGTGCTCACGGTGCTCCTCCTCTGAGATGTAGGTGACGCGACCCATCGGGTGAGTGGCGGCGCGCCACAGCATTCACTCCTCCCAGGGAGCATGCGCGTCGTCACCGAGGCATCCTCGCACAGGTGGCCGTCCGGTTCTACGACCAGCCCCGCGACATGCTTGTGACGCCCAGGGTGACCATGGACGGCATGGTGGTGAGCCCAGCCCTTGGATACGCTAGCCTCAATACGCATTCAGTTCATCGTCGGCTCCATGTAGGGCTCACCCCATCCACTCCAACCACTCGATGTCCAGGAGGCGCCCAAGATGAAGTGGATCACGCGCGAGAACGTGCATGTCGACCGAGTCGCCTGCCCATGGCTGATTCGCAAGTTTGTCGATCCGCAGGCGGAGTTCCTGTTCGTGCCCGCAGACCAGGTGATGGCTGTCGCAGAGCGGGAGGGAGCAACGCCGTTTGATGTGAAGGGTGTCGAACTTGGGCACCACGGCGAGGAGTGCTCGTTCGACGCTATCGTCAAGCAGCACGGCTTAAGCTCTGATCCCGCGCTGCTGCTCCTCGCCAAGATCGTCAACGGTGCGGATACGGACAATTCGCTCTGGAACCAGCCGGAGTCCGCGGGGCTCAAGGCGGTGGCCGAAGGTTTCCGCGGTCTCGGCTACAGGGACGACCACGAGTTGAACGCTGCAGAGTGGATCGTCTACGACGCGCTGTACGCCTATTGCAAACAGATGGTGCAGGCGGGCAAGCATGACGGTGCCTTCCTGTGATTTCGCGC
Source organism: Candidatus Eiseniibacteriota bacterium (assembly GCA_031366795.1). Taxonomy (GTDB): domain Bacteria; phylum Eisenbacteria; class RBG-16-71-46; order RBG-16-71-46; family RBG-16-71-46; genus JANLWK01. Next base: position 48,211 of record JANLOX010000065.1, read on the forward strand.
GCAGGGGCCATCGGAGCCGCAGTGACGAATCGACCAGGCGACACCGCGCTGCTTTTCGTTACGCGCTCCATCAGGCTCTTCGCGTACGGTTTTCTCTCGATCGTCTTCGTCCTCTACCTCGCGCGGATCGGACTAGGCGGGCCCGCCATTGGTCTGCTGCTCGCACTGACACTACTGGGCGATGCTGGGATCTCACTCTGGATCACCACGCGAGCCGACCGGATTGGCCGCCGGCGCATGCTCATCTTGGGCGCGGGCCTGATGGTCGCCGGGGGGGTGGCATTCCTGCTCACCCGCAGGCCCGAACTGCTGATGCTCGCGGCCATCGTCGGCGTCATCAGCCCAAGTGGAAACGAGATTGGGCCGTTCCTCTCGATCGAACAGGCTGCGTTGTCACAGCTCGTATCGGATCAGCAGCGCACACGCGTCTTCGCTTGGTACAACCTGGCAGGCTCCGCCGCTACGGCGCTGGGCGCTCTCGTCGGAGGCTGGCTCACGCACTTTGCGCAACATGGCGGCATGACCGACTTCGAGTCATATCGGGTGCTGCTCGTGGGCTACGTGGTAGCCGGCTTCGTGCTCGCCGCGCTGTTCACCTGCCTCTCGCCGGCCGTCGAAACGGCGCCCGCAGTGACGCGCCCGTCAGGTGGCTCGCGATTCGGTCTGCACCAATCGCGCGGCGTGGTGGCCCGGTTGAGCGCGCTCTTCGCTCTCGACGCGTTCGCGGGTGGATTCGTGCTCCAGAGCGTGATGGCCTACTGGTTTCACGTTCGTTTCGGAGCAAGTTTGGCCACTCTCGGTAGTCTGTTCTTTGGCGCGAACCTGCTGGCAGCAGTTTCCGCGCTGCTGGCCCATCGGATCGCTGCGCGCATTGGGCTGGTCAACACGATGGTCTTCACCCATCTGCCGTCGAACGTGCTGCTTGTGCTCGTGCCGCTGATGCCCACGATGGGAAGCGCCATGGCGGTGCTGTTGGCCCGCTTCGCGATCTCGCAGATGGACGTGCCGACGCGGCAGTCCTACACGATGGCCGTGGTCGCGCCGGACGAGCGCGCGGCGGCCGCAGGTGTCACGGGAATCGCGCGGTCACTTGGCGCCGGCGTGGCACCGATGATCGGCGGTGCATTCCTGCTCACCGGCAGCGGCGTGCCGTTCTTCGTGGCGGGTGGGCTCAAGATCATCTACGACTTGCTGCTCTACCGGGCGTTCCGCAGGACGCCCGCGCCGACTGACCCGACGGCGCGCTGACTCGGCAGTGACGACCGCGTATTATGGGGCCATCACCCCTCCGCAGGATTTCGCCGCCAAGTTCTCACCCCGAGGTCTCCACAGCATGACCGAAATGCCGATCGCACCGGTCGCAGGGACACGCCGGCGCGACGCTGTCCAGCACGCGCTGCGCCTCGAGGTCATCACGATCGCCTGGATGAGCATGGAGGCGGTTGGCGCGATCGGCGCCGGGCTGCTCGCGCGAAGCACGCTACTGCTCGCGTTCGGCATCGACAGCGTGATCGAACTCGTGTCCGCCGGCGTGCTCTACCGGCGGCTCCGGCTGGAAGCAGCGGGCGCTGACACTCGCAATGTGGAGGCGACAGAGGCGATGGCCGGAAAGATCGGCGGGACGCTGCTGTTCGTTCTCGCCGCGTACGTCCTTGCGAGCTCGACCTACAAACTGTTCCACCGGGGTGGCGCCGCCGAATCGTATGTCGGACTCGCGATCGCTGTCGTCGCCGCGGTCGGCATGCCCGCTCTCGCACGCGCGAAGTTGCGCATCGCCGACCAGATCGGCAGCCGCGCGCTGCGAGCCGATGCGATGGAGTCCTTCACGTGCGGCTACATGGCGTGGGTGCTCATCGCGGGACTCGGCGCGAACGCGCTGCTGCACTGGTGGTGGCTCGACGCGGCCGGGGCGCTCGTGTTGGTGCCGTTGCTGGTCAAGGAGGGGCGCGAGGCCTTCACGGGCGAGTGTCGCTGCGGGGATGGGAAGTGAGGGCGCGATGAGGATCCAGCTGTTGAGCCATCCCGGCTGCCCCAACGCGTCCGCGACGCGCGAGCAGCTCTTGCGGGCGCTCGGGCTCGCGGGACTTGCGGCGGAGATCGAGGAGATCGACACGATGTCCGAGGCGACCCCGGAGCAGCTACGTGGCTGGGGCTCGCCCACGGTTCTCATCGACGGCGAGGACTTGGTTGGCGAATCCCCGTCCGGCAGGGCCAGTTGTCGGCTTTACCGCGGTGGCGATGGAGAGAGCAGCGGAGCGCCGACGGTATCGCTCCTCGTCACGGTGCTCCGGCATTGCGCTGGCTGAGTGGCGATCGATGGCGGAGCAGCATGACGCGTGATGACCATGACCGCGCAACTCGTTGCGAAATGGTGCCGGAGGGGGAGGTCGAACCCCCACGCCCCATTCGAGACTCCGGATTTTGAGTCGTCGGGTCGGGGTGGTACAGGATGGTACCAACGGGCACAACTGGCCATCAACAGCCATCATCGGCGATACCGATTGTGTCATCCAGTACCGTTTGAAACCGATGGTGTCGAATGGTTCGAGCACAGTTTGAGCACAGTCGACCCATGTCGGATCGGGCTGTAACTGGGACGCGCTGATCGCGGGTCGAAGCCAGGGGCTGGCCAGTAAGGCCCGGCCGGCCAAACAACAGTTGGTAGTGAGTGGAAAATCTTGACGAGCGGGCGGGCCGCGGCGGTGCAGGGCAACAAGGTTCGCGCAAAGCTGCGCCTCGCCGTGCGAAACTCGCTGTATCCGTCGCCTCACGCCCGTATGGGCGGCCGCCAATTAGCCGGTCGTGACGATCTGCTCGATCAGTGCCCGACGGCGCCCCGCGACTTCGGCCTCGAAGTGTTGCTTCCAGCCGTGCGGGGTCAGCTGTTTCACGTCTGTGCAGGTCGAGATGCGTAGCAGCACGTCGCGGAAGCAGTCGCCGGGGTGGATGCCCGCGGCCTTCGCCGTCATGAGCAGGCTCATCAGGATCGCCGCCGTCTTTCCGCCGCCCTCACGCTGGAAGGACAGCCATTGCGGCGCGCGAGGTCTCTTCGCCGAACGCCTTGAGCTCGCAGCGCAGGCGCAGACCCGGTCCTCGTCCTCCGACTCACACACCGTGCGCACGAGGGGCAGGTGCGCGGGGAACTCGCCGCGACACTTGCGCACCGTCCGCGTGTGCGCCGGTACTTCGACTGAGGCGACGACGCGGTGCGCCTCCGCCAGCCGCTCGGCTTCCGCCGCGATGTCGGCGAGGAACAGGTGCCCCTGCAGCCCGGGCTCCATCGGCGTCACCGGCCGCCTCTCACTGGAATGCCTGAACACCATCTTCGCCCGCACATCGAAGCCGTAGGGTTCCTTCGCCACCTGCTTCGCCGTCTGGGCGGGAACATCATCCTGGTCTGGGATCGGCTGGGCGTGCACCGTTCGCACCTGGTGCAACAGCTCTGCCGCCGCGTGCCGCGGCTCCGGCTCGAGTTCCTGCCGGTGTACGCCCCCGAGCTGAACCCGGACGAGGGTGTCTGGCGGCAGACGAAACACCGACTCGCGAACCATTGCCCGGCGGACCTCTACAAGCTCGCACTCGCCGTGATCGCGGAGCTCAAGGCGTTGCGTCGTTCGCCATCCCGCCTCTGGGCTTGCATCGATCACACGGGGCTGGCGCTTTGATGTGCTTCATGTGTTGCATTACTTATGCAGCGCTCAATAACGCAATTCGCTAAATTCTGCGAGTGCTCGTATGTGTCACGATGACAACGCGTTCGGCATCACAGCTTGCACATTCGCAAAAAACGGCGAGTTGAGAATGACGGGGACCAGATATATCTAGAGCGGTTCGCTGCGTAGGAAGGCTGATGAAATAACCCTCCGCAAATCGTGACACGACTTGACGCACCGCGCGGTGGCGGTCACGATGGACGGGGTTGCGACCGTACTTGAGTTCGCGTAGTGAGAAGCCAACGATAGGTCTACACAGCGAGCATCTGTCTTGGTTGGGTTCCTCACAAACTTCACGACAGGCGCCGATCGGCGGTCCCTCACGAGGTGCATTATTTCAATCTCTTGCATTCCCGATCGAGTTAGGTCGGCATTGCGCCGCAAGTCCGCGCGCGTCTTCTTCCTAGAATGGCTGGTCGCTGGATCGCTCTTGTGTGCCGGAGGTTGTTCCAAAAACGTCCTCCCAATCGTACCGACGACTCCCGCCGGGAATGACGTGCTGCCACGAATCTCCGACACCGTGAGCCTGCTCGCCTACCAGCACATCGCGTCTAGTTCCGGCGATCCCCGTCCCACTGGGATCTACGTCTCGACCATTGATTCGCTGACGACGAGGCTGGTCGTGACCGGCTACTTCCAAGGATTCGACTGGTTGCCCGGTACAGACACACTGATTGTCGCTGCCTCGGGCAGAATCATTGCAGTCGCCGCTTCGGACGGTTCTTTCTCCAGCCTTGTGACTCACGAGGCGTTCAATCCGAGCGTATCCCCTGACGGGCGCTACGTGGCGTTCGACGCAGCGGCGGGGAGCAGGAGTCATCTCTTTTTCCTCGATCGCTACTCAGGCCTGATCTCTGACCCAACGCCGGATTCGATGCTCTACGAGTTCCCGAGTTGGTCGCCGGTTGGTTCGGAACTCGTCGTTGTTGGAGCTACGCCCACGAAGTCTGGACTCTTCACGATTGCTGCTGACGGGCGACCCTTGCGGCAACTCACGCAAACGGGAGGGGTCGACCGAAGCCCGGCCTGGTCGCCGACGGGCGAGGCAATTGCGTGGGAGATCGTCTCGGGCTCCACAACGACCCTGTGGAGTACGGACACCGTCGGCGCAACGCACTCGGCCCTTATTCGCAGTTACCAAGGTATTTGCTGGTCCGCCGATGGCAAGTCACTGGCGTATTCCTCGTCGACAGCAGTCGGAGCCCGCATCTTTCTCCTGAATCTCACGACGCATCAGAGTCGCCAACTCACTCACTAGGTCAGGGAGGTCGCCGTGCCGCGAAGGAAAGCGTGGGTCTTTGAAGCTGTCGTCGTCGCTGCCATGTTGTGCGCCTTTGTCTGGTCACAACCGGTTTGGGCCGGGCCGAATGCCGGTGCGCGAGCATGGCTCAGCTGGGATCGCCCTGGTCTCGAAGTCCGTCAAACCGTACCCATGCATCAACCTCAAAGGCTCTATGTGCAGTTCGAAGGCTTGCATAACGTGCGCGAACTCGCGCTCGGGCTGAGGTGGACAAGCCTTGACTCCACATCGTGCGTCCGCGTTGTATCGTCAACGCCCGATCCCGAGTATGGCTGGGCGGTGCAGGATAGCTCTGACCAAATCTTTGATGATGATTCCACTTATCGTTGGAGCATTCACTTCCCGGCACTCAGCGAGGATCGCAATCGCATCGTTTATTCCGTGACGGATGGTGACTGCGCTGCTGACACCCGTGCCATGTTTAGGATCGTAAGGGCAATGGTTTCCGCGGATAACGGTGAGGTGGACACGCTGACAACCGTCGGGATAGCCGACTTGACCACCACCACGCAGACATCAGCACTTCGCGGGATGCCGCACGCCCAACAGGACGCCTCGACTGCCGGTTACGTTCTAGCGCACATCGTGCCAGGTACGCTGGGGTACGATGGTGATCACATCGTCCTAAGTGACTTTCTCTCGCCCGCTTCCCAGTCGCAACTGTCAGGGCTTGGTTTTCAGTCAGGCATGCGCGTTTTTGGCATCGACGCTCGAGTGGACACGTTGGTTACCACCGAGGGCGGCGTCTCGGTCTACTTGCCTGATCTGACCCAGTGGTATGTCCTACTGCTCAATCAAGGACTGAATCAGACGTGGCTGGCCGGACAAACAATGTCCGTCCCGGGCATTGATACCGCCAGCGCTGTGACGACTGTTGGACTGGAACGCATTCCGAATGATCCAGACTGGTTTAACAACTGGTTCCTCACTGGAGCGGGGTCGGGCGACATAGGTGCCCTGACGGCGTGGAATGATGTGACTGGGTCCGACAGCGTTGTTGTTGGGATCGTCGACACCGGTGTAAAGCATACGTTAGCGGATCTGGATCCAAATCCCACCGCATACTCACGTGTGCTGCACGGGACGGACCTCGCGGATCACGACAGCGATCCAACGGATGTTGACAGTCACGGGACTGGCGTCGCGAGCATTGCGGCCGCTATTGGCAACAACAGCCTAAATATCGCGGGCGTGCTCTGGCGAGCTAAGCTCTTGCCAGTGAAAGTTATAGGCGACGGCAAAGCTCATCCCTGGGACTTTACACTCGGCGCTGGCATCCGGTGGGCAGGGCAAAACGGTGCCAACATTATCAATGTGAGCATCGGAGGACCGCAGGGAGGAGGCACCATCGAATATATCTACAGACAGCTCGTTAATCCCGGGAGAGGCAATCCGGAGGTGACGGGGTCCTGGATCGCGTACGCGCGCGGCGCAAGTCTGTTTGCTGCGGCCGGGAATGACGGGGCTGGGCAAGTCGATGATCCTGCATATTTGCCTTGGATCATGGCGGTAGGCGCCTCTGACGGAACAGGCAACCGGCAAGCGGGTGTCGGTGGTTGGAGCAGCAACTACGGCAGCGATCTAGATCTTCTCGCTCCAGGAGTATCAGGGACAGCACTTGCGTTGGCTGGCGGCTATCAATCATTTGCAGGGACGTCCATGGCTTCGCCGGTGGCTGCTGGCGTCGGGGGGTTGGTCCTCGCGTATGCCCGTCAGCATGCGATGCCGATTAGCAATGAAGACATTTATCAGGTCTTGGAGCATTCGGCTGTTGATCTGCCACCCGCCGGGCGTGACAATTTCTCCGGATTCGGACGAGTAAATGCGGCCAATGCGATTGCCTTGCTTAAGACGCCTAACACTATGCTACGTGGATCTCGAACTGGGGGCACAGTGACGACTGTCGGCGGCCTCCAATGGATTAATATACTGGGAAAGCTGAATGCGAACCTGCCCGCCGGTCAGTATCGGGTTCAGCAGTATCAGGTTGTTCAGCACATAACGCCCTGTGGGCCATTCGCCTCGACGCCTTATGCGTGGGCGAGAGAGCTCGCCTCGCGCGGATTCGCCGTTGCGAATCCGCTATCGGGACTGCCCTGGGCGGAGGTGATCAACATAACGCCGACGGGGTTTGATGTGCGAACGAATGTGTATCACTTCGTCGCGAGTATTGCCGGCGGAGTAGATGAATGGGTGCCGAGCAGGCCGGAAAACGCAAGCGTAGCTTACACCGCCATCGGCGATATTCCCCTCTACAGTGCCGCAGTCACCAGCAATCCGGCGATTGCCCATATTGGGTTCTCGAATACGTGGATCGCGAACGTGTGTGGCAGTGAAGCGATGACGTACGCGTGGCGGAGTCGACCGACGGGCGGGCAGTGGTCAAGCGTGTTAGGCACCGGCGCCTCATACACGGAGGTTGTTCCGGCCGGATCGCGCGAACTTCAGCTTACCGTCGCCAGCGGTCCCGATACGGTACAGACAGTCGTCAATGCGACGGGGCAGTACTATGTGGTCGGAGTGGAGAAAGACCAAGTGCGCCAGGTCCAGCTTGAAGTGATCGCAAACCCCTCCCATGGAAGCGGACGGGGCCAGATGAGCATCAAGAGCGACGGATGGGTGGGGCTGGACGTATTCGATGTGGGAGGACGACGAGTCCGCTCCCTCCAGGCTGGCCCGATGAAAGCTGGTCGTTACTCGTGGGCGTGGGACGGTACAAGCGAAGGCGGAGAGCGGTCAGGTACAGGTGTGTTTTTTGTTCGACTGCAGAATGCTGGAGTGACGAAGGTGCTTCGATTGGTAGTGCTGGACTAGAAGTGATGGTTCTCCTTGCCCGGATTATTCGCGAAGCGTGACAAACACGAAGGCCTCCGCGTGGTAGAAATGGTTTGTTCAGGACCATTGCTCCAAGGACGGAGGCCTTCGACGCGCGCGACTCTACCACGACACCGTATCTGTTGTTCCCGGATCTTGTCGACCAGCCGCTGACGACTCGATTCGACGTCCCGAACGCGAGTTCTGACGGCGGTGCGGTGTTGCTCAATGCCGCCGATCGTCGGCTGGGGCTGATCCCCGCCTCGCCGGCGCGGTGGTCGACGAGCGCCAGCCCGGCAGGGATACGGCATGGCGTGGCCGACCTTCTCGGCCAGCGCATTTACGGACTGGCCCTCGGCAACGATGATGCCAACGACGCGGCCCGGCTCGCCGACGATCCCGTGCACAAGTTGTTGTTCGGCCGTGAGCCGATCACAGGCGAGGCGTTAG
>JANLOX010000072.1:0-42075 GCA_031366795.1 Candidatus Eiseniibacteriota bacterium
CATCCGCAAGTTCGAGCAGCCGTGCGTCGTCGCCATCAATCACTTCCCCACTGACACCGATGCCGAGATCGATGTGGTGAAGCAGCACTGCGCGTCACTTGGGGTGTCGGCAGTCGTGGCGTCGCCGTTCGCCAAGGGCGGCCCGGGCTGCGTTGCACTCGCCGAGCAGGTGTGGGAGCTCACGCAGAAGAACACGCCGCACTTCCGCCCGCTCTACGAATGGAGCGATTCGATCGAGCACAAGATCCTGACGATCGCGAGCGAGATGTACGGCGCGCAGGCTGTCGACTACACCGCGCGCGCCAAGCGCGAGCGCATCCAGCTCGAAAGCCAAGGTTTCGGCGGCCTGCCGGTGTGCATCGCCAAGACGCAGCAGTCGCTGTCCGACAACCCCGCGCTGCTCGGGCGGCCGAAAGATTTCCTCGTCACCGTACGCGAAATCCAACTCGCGGCAGGCGCCGGCTTCATCGTGCCGATCACCGGCGAGATCCTGCGCATGCCTGGGCTTCCGAAGGCGCCGCTGGCGGAACGCTTCGACCTGAGCGAGGACGGCGAGATCGTGGTGGGCACCGCGGAGACGCCCGAGCCGGTGAGCGTGACGTCCTGATCACGCCGATGCGAAGCGAGGAGTGAGGGCGGGCCGAGCAGCACCAGTCGCCACTTCGCGGCAAGCGCCCAGCCAACCCACAGCGCCGGTAGTTCAGTCGTGGCGTCTCGCGCTGTTCGGAATCACGCTGTTCGCACTGGGCTGGCGGCTGCTTTATGTGTACCGGCTCTGCCACACGCCGCTGTTCGACTACCTCGAGGCGGACGCGAGCGCCTATTGGCAATGGGCGCTCGCGCTCCGCGCCGCGCATGGTGTGTCGCACCAGCCGTTCTTCCTGGCGCCGCTCTACCCGTACGCGTTGGCGGCCTTCCAGTCCGTGTTTGGGACGTCCCTGCCCGTCCTCTTCTGCGCGCAGGCTTTGCTGGGGGCCCTCGCAACTGGCCTGCTGGCGGACGCCACCCGCCGACTGAGCTCGTTCTGGCCGGCGGTGATCGTAGGGATCAGCGTGGGCGCGTACGCGCCATCGGTGTTGTTCGATGGGCTTGTCTTGTCCGAGTCGCTGCTGTTCACGTTGGGCGCGGCACTCGTGTGGTTCGTGGTGTGGAGCGAGGGCCGTCCCGCGAGCTTTCGTTCGGGGCTGATTGTTGGGGCGCTCGTCGGTGTCATGGCGCTGGGTCGCGCCACCGCGTTGTGGCTGATGATTCCCCTCGGCGGCTTGCTGGTTCAAGGCGGCCCAATGGGGCGGCGCAAGGGGTCACCACTGCTGGTGTCGCTCCTGGTCATCGCCCTGCTTGATGCCCCTGTCGTGATGCATCACGGGAGGCTGGAGCACGAGCTTATTCCCTACACATACAGCCTCGGATACAACTTCTACGCAGGCAATGGCCCGGGCGCGACGGGTGGCTTCGTGGATCCGGCCGGCTACGACCAGAGCAGTAGCGTCGGCGCCGTTCCGGCAGAAGGTGGTGTCGATGGCGATGGACGATCCTATTGGGCGGCGTCGCGCGGGCTCAGCCTCTCTCCCGGCGCGAGTTCGCGAGTCTGGTTCCAATCAGCGATGGACTACGTCGTGGGTCATCCGCGGGTGGCGCTTGCGCTCGGCGTGTACAAGCTGGGGTTCATGTTGAATGCACGCGAGTTTCCGCAGATCGAAGGCCCCGAATTGTACGACGGCATGGCAGGGCCGCTCGGGTTGCCGATTGTTGGGTCTTTCGCCTTTGTCGGATTCCTGGGGCTCTGCGGACTGGTCAGCGGGATCCGACGCGGTGGCGCCGCGCGTCGCCTTGCGGGGATGGCGTGCGCCATCGTGCTGGGGACCGCGGTGTTCTTCGTCACGGATCGCTACCGTGTTCATCTCGTGCCCGCGATTGCGCCGCTTGCGGGTATCGCCCTGCTGGAGTGCTGGTCGCTGCTCATGAGTCCGCTTGGCGCCCGTCACTATTGGGCGGGTGGGACGGGCGTGTTGGTCGCAGGGTTACTGTTCATGCCGCTCTTTCCGCGTGATCCCATGCATGACGCATGGGAGCGTGCGGCCACGATGGGAGACGTCTACCAGGCGAAGGGGTTGCCAGCCAGGGCCGCTGTTGAACTCGACAGTGCGATCGCGATTCAGGACCGGGGGCAGTTGAACAATGCAGGCATCCCGATGGCCAGGGGTTCGATGGCGGCTGTTCACGAAAGCCGTGCTCTCATCGCGGTTTCCTTGGGCGAGAGTGAATCGGCAGCGAGCAATCTCGCCCACGCCGTTGAACTCATGCCGCGCGATTCGTTGCTCCGCACCGAATTCGCCGCTGCGCTCGCGTTCGATGGTCGAAGCGCCGAGGCGGAAGAGGTATTGCGGCGAGATGCCCCGAGGGCCAAGGCAAGCGCTGAGTTGCTGCTGACGTGGGCCCTGCGGTTTGAGTCGACGGGCCAGCCGCAGCTCGAATTGCGCGCGCTACGCGCCGCGGCCGCGCTGTCCCCCGGAAGCGAGCGGTATGCGGTCCCGCTGGTGCGCGCGCTCTTGCTCATGCGCTTGCCCGATGAGGCACAACAGCAACTGGAGCGGGCGAGGGCGGCCGGGCTGGAGGAGCAAGTGTATCTCGCGCACAAGGCGTGGCTGCTCCTTGCCCGGGGCGACACGGTAGCGGCCGGCGCAATCATGAAGCAGCTGCGCGATTCCAACGCTCTTGCGGATCGCCGGGTTGCGGCAACAGTCGCGTTGATGAATGGGGCCACGGAGGGGGCGCACGGTAGCAGGTAGTTGCCCTTGCCTCCCCTGTGTAGCGCCGCCTGTGATTACCTGATCACGCCCAACTGGCGCGCCACGCTTTGCGCCGCCGCGTTCGAAGGGTCGAACTCCAATGAGCGCCGGATCGCATTACGGGCGCCTAAGGTGTCGGCTTGCATGAAGGCGCTCGCCGCGTGCAGCAGCCAGTACGAACCGGTCTCGACGCCGATGCGCACGGACGCCTCGTTGAGCGAGTCGGCCAGGCCGTATCGTTCGGCGCGGTACGCATTGAGTGCCAGGTTCTGCACCAGCGTGCCGACGAACGGGCCGCGCGTGTAGCCCACGGCGGTCATCGATTGGCGCAGCATGTCGTCGGAGCGGTCCGGCTGGTCGGCCATGCTGAGGGCTGCCGCCTGCTGGTACAGCACGATCGCATTGTGGTTGATGCCCGCCGCGAACGGCGTCTCGCCGAAGCGGTACTCGATGCCGCAGGCGAGTGGCGTGGTGAGGCCCTTCTGGCCGCCAAAGGCGCCCCAGCTGAGCGTCGAGTCGGCGTACCACACCTGCAGCGCGCGCGAGCCCTGGAAGGCGAACTCCGCGAGCCGCGGCAGTTCCCAGTAGCACACGCGGTCGTGCGGCTCGAGTTTGGGCGAGCTCGCCAGCATCACCTTGCGCGTCTCCACCACCACGTGTTGCAAGCGCACCAACTGCGTGAATGACACGTGCGATCCGAGGACGGCCGGCGCTCGCGAGATCATGGGCTCCGCTCCCGGGCTGATCAGCAACGCGACGAGGCGCAGCGTCACGAAGACGCCCGCGAGCCACGGCGATGCACTGCCGAGCAGCGCCGGAATCGCGAACGCGAGTCCGAGGGACGGTGTCCATGCGCGCCAGCCATTCCAATCGGGCAACAGCAGGGCGAGTGGCATCACCCCCGCGAAGAACCATGCCGCCGCGGTGGTCACGGCGGGGAGCACTGTGCGCAGCCGCTTGCGCGCGGCGGGCTGTGCATAGATGAAGCCTGCTGCAATCGCGCAGCCGATCCATGCGGTGACGATCATGGCGCGTTCGCCGCCGTTCACGTCCTCGAGGTTGAGTGCCGCGGGGATGGCTTTCGCGAACAGCGTGGGCAACAGCGTGAGTGGCGTGCTGCCCGCCGGAGCCGCGGCGGAGTGCGAAGGCGGTGTGGCGACGCCATGCGCGAGCGCGATGCGATAGCCGATCCCCCACAGGCCGGCGACGCCGGCCACCCATGCGGCGGGCAGCAGCATGGCGCGGGGCTCGCGGCGATCCCGCCAGGCCAGAGCCAAGATCACGGGCAGCGCGAGAGCCGCGGACTCGTGGCTCAACAGGCCCGCGAGCGCGGCGAGTGCCGCCAGGCCCAAGCGCTGCGCCTGCGCTTCGTGCACGGCGAGCAGCGCGAACAACGCCGCGAGCAGGTGCTGTGAGCCGCTGGGCCAGCCGAGCAGCACGCGGGCGGGCTCGGATATGGCGATGCTGGCGGCGATCGCGGCGGCCACGGGCAGCGTGAATTCGCGGCGTGAGATGCGATAGGCCAGCGCCGCGATGCCGGCGATCAATGCGCCGTGAAGCAACGCCGCGGCCCACGGGGCCGCCAGCAGCCACGGTCCCACGAGGCTCCAGTAGAGCTGGCGGCTGAGCGGACGCCAGTAGTACGTGGCGCCCATCGAATCGAACACGTCGAGTGGTTTCTGGAAGACGAGCCGCGCGAGAAACGAGTAGTCGTCGGCCACAGCACTCCCAAGCGGCGCGTTGCGGCAGGCGATCAGCAGTGCGACGAACGCGAGCGGAATCGCCAGCAACCAGCCACGTGATTCGGGCGGCGCCACCGGCTGCCCACGCGCGGGGCGCGCGGCCGCCGGCTCACGTGCGGGTCGCGGCGCCAGTGCTGCGGCTCCGCGGTTGCGCTCAGTTCGGCGTGCTCGCGCCATCGGGTTCCTTGGCCTCGTCAGTGTTCGTTAGCGAATCGCTTCCCGCAGGCATCAGCACGTCGCGCGCGGGTCCGCGCAATTCGACGTGCAGCGCATCGATGGCGGGTAACGCCGCCGCGTCGAGCCAGCCCTTGGCGATCATGGCGCGGCCGATGAAGTGCATCTGCGCGCGCTCGAACGATCGCAGCGAGCCATCCCGTTCGAAGCGGTACTTCCATTTCGTGGGCGCCGGCACCACCGTGGCGAGGAACAGCGCCTCATCGACAGTGACCTGCCCGGCATCGTGCCCAAAGTAATACTGACACGCTTCGTCCGCCCCATGCACCCCGGGGCCCCACTCGATGATATTGAGGTAGATTTCCAGCAGCCGCCGCTTGGGCGCCCCCGTCAGGTGCTCGAGGATCCACGCCAGCACCACTTCTTGCGCCTTGCGCGACAGCGTGCGCTCGTGGCCGAGATAGAGATTGCGCGCCAGTTGCATGGTGATCGTGCCCGCGCCGCGGCGGAAGGCGCCGGCGTGAAGGTTCTCGGCGATGGCGTCCTTCACCGCGTCGGTGTTGAAACCGTGATGGCGGAAGAAGCCGCCGTCCTCGTTGGTCACCAGCGCGTGCGCCAGCGTCGAGTCGATGGCGTCGTAGGTGCGGAAGTGGGGATTGGCACTCGACAGTTCGCGCATCACGATGCGGCCATGCGGCAGGTGAATCGCGGCGGTGAACGGCGCTTCGAGATTCATCAAGTTGAGTCGCGTTCCGGCCGGGTCGAGCCGCAGGCCGTGCGGTGTGACGTCGGCGTGGAAGGCGACGGAATCCGGATGCTCGAGATCGAGATCGAACGATAGCGCGTAGTCGAACGTTCCGCGCAGCCGGACGCCGGTCAGCGGGCCGAGCAGCGCTGCGGGGACCTTGCGTGACAGCAGCTCCGGATTGACGCCGTGAGTCGTGAGCTCGAAGCGCAACCGTGGCGAAGCGGGCTCGAACGAGGCCGACAGCGCGAGCGGAACCGGCCCCACGGTGAGTGTGCTGCCGGGCTCGAGCCGCAGCGCGTTCGGTGATCCGCCGCGGGTGACGCGGCCATCGAAGCTTAGGCCCAGATGATCCGCGTGGCCGTTCGCGTTCATGCGGAAATCCGCGCCGCCCACGACCCGGCCATCGCGCGAGGCGGCGATGTCGAGCGTGAAAGGCGTGTCATCCTCGAGTGCCGCGATACCGCTCGCCACGAGGTGAGTACCACCGTCGCGCGGCTGTAGCTCCAATGAGTCCAGCCGCAGGGCGATGCGCGGCGCGTCGGTGGAGGTCGAGCCGATCACGGTGATGTGGCGCAACGACACGCGCAGGCTCGCGGGGTTCATCATCATCAGTTGCGCCGCGCGGCGCGCCGTTTCGCGCAGGCGCGGCAGCCGGTCGGCGCGCGCGTGACCGCGGGGCGCGGGAGCCGGCGGCGCGTCGGGGTCCACTGCGGCGCGCGCGTGGGTCGTGAAGCGCGCGTTCTCGAGCGTAAGCTTCGAGGGCCGGGGCGAGAGCGTGAGTAGCGACCAGGGATCGATCGCGATCTCGAGCGCGCCAATGCTCGCGCTGGTGTCGCCCGCGGCACCGGCGAGCGAGAGGTCGCGGATCGACACGTCGAGCGGGGGCGCCAGCTTGAGGGATCGCCAGCTGGCGGTGAGCCCGCGGTCCGCCGCCATCGCGTAAAGACGGGTGGCGATCAGCCCGGGTGCCGCGAGCCAGGCGCCCGTCACCGCCAGCAAAACGAGGGCAATGGCGAGGGCAATCCAGCGTGCGCGCGGACCGTTAACCGGAGGGATCATGGCCGGGGCACTTTAACGGGGTCGCGCATCGCGGACCAACGCTGGTTCGTGTGCATGACCCCGTTGTCGTGAGGCCCGCGGGCCCGCGTGAAGCCTTGCTGCCTTACGTGACCTGCGCCTCACGCGGGCTCAGCCACTCGCGATACAACGAGTCGACCTCGGTGACGAACGATGTGTGCCGTGGCACCCAGCCGAGATCGCGCCGCGCCTTCGTGGCGTTGACGCGTGAATTGGACAGCAACGCCTTACCGTAGGCGCCCAGCGAGGTCACGACGTCCTCTGCCGCCCACGCCTTCGCGGTGGCTCCCGTGACGCGCGCCACGGCTTCGGCCATTTCTCGCACCGTGTGCGCGGAGCCGTCGGCGAGCAGGAAGCGCTCGCCCGCGGCTGCATGTTCGAGTCCGAGCCGGTAGGCCTCGGCGACGTCATCGACGTGCACCATCGCCCATACCTGCGAGCCGTCACCCCAGTAGGTCACCGTCCCCTTGTCGCGCGCCTCGCGGAACCAGCCGCCAAGAATGCCGCGCGAGCCGCCATACACCATGCCCGGGCGGAACACCACGGGTACGACTTCCTGCAACGCGAGGTCCATGGCGATGTCTTCGTGCGCCGCGCGCCACGCACTGTATTCATGCGGATGGAGCGGGGTGGACTCGTCGACGGTGTCGCTGCCGGCATCGCCGTGCACCCAGATCCCGCTCGTATACAGCAGGCGTCGCAGCCGTCCGTCTTCAGCGGCATCGGCGAATGCTTCGAGCGCCTGCTGGTCTAGTGTCGCGGGCGAGCCCTCGCGCGCGGCCGTGGCATGCACGGCGGCGTCGCAGTTTTTGAGCACGCTGACATAAGTGTCGGGTTTCGTGAGGTCGCCGATCTGCGGCTGCACGCCGACGCGGCGCAGTTGCTCCGCATGTTCGGCGGAGCGCACCAGACCGATGACCTCGTACCCTGCGCGAGCCAACCGGCTGGCGATGGCGCCACCCAGGTAGCCCGCGGCTCCGGTGATCAAGATTCTCGTCTTCATGGGGTGTCCTGAGTCGGTGGCCCTTCCGGGGTGTTGCCGCGAGCAATCGGGCTCGCGTGCTCATGCCCGGACTTATCTCGTATGCCCGCAAGGGGGGGACTATTCCATGGGGCGCCGTACTTCACTTCTGATGCACGAGGCCCGTCTTTAGAACCATCGGCTGATGAGGGATCATCACTTCAGCCGGAACTGACATGTGCTTGACGGCTATGGGGTTCGGAAGCGCCGCAGGGGCGCCGTCAGGCTTCCGGGAGGCGTTGGCGGAGCGGTTCAGGAGCGCGCGGAGTTTACTCGCCGCGATAGGTGCAGCGCGCGGTGCAGGTCTCGTGCACCGTGATGCTCGCGAGTCCGGGCAGCGAGGGCGCGAGCCGCTTCCATAGCCACACGCACAGCAACTCGGACGTGGGGTTGTCGAGACCCGGCACGTCGTTGAGCGTGCGGTGGTCCAACTCGCCGCGCACGATGGGATCGACCACCGCGGTGATGTCGGCATAGTCCACCAGCCAGCCCATCGCCTCGTCGATCTCGCCGGCTACCGTGATCTCCACGCGGAAGCCATGACCGTGCATCCGGTAACACTTGTGATCCGCCGGCACGCGCGGTAAGCGGTGCGCGGCCTCGAACGTGAATTCCTTGATGAGCTCGACTCGCATGGGTTCCGCTTTGTTGAAGTTTAGGGTGACGCGTAGCGCGTCGGATCGGGCACGCCGGCTTCCTGGAAGCCGCGCGCGCGCAGCACGCAGGCATCGCAGCGGCCGCACGCCGCGCCCTGGGGAGCGGGATCGTAGCAGGAATGCGTCATCCGGTAATCCACGCCGAGCGAGATCCCGAGCCGGATGATGTTGGCCTTGTCGAGCGCCATCAGCGGCGTGTGCACCGTGAAGTGCGCGCCCTCGACGCCGGCGCGTGTGGCGAGGTTGGCGAGCGTTTCGAAGGCGCGCACGAATTCCGGGCGGCAATCGGGGTAACCCGAATAATCGACCGCGTTCATGCCGGCCACGAGATGCGTTGCGCCCAGCGTCTCCGCGAGTCCCAGCGCTATTCCCAGGAAGACAGTGTTGCGGGCGGGCACATAGGTCGCGGGAATCGCCGAGGACATCTCACCCGCGTCGCGATCCTTGGGCACCGGAGTGTCGCTTGTCAGCGCCGAGCCGCCGATGGCGCGCAGGTCGACGGCTACCTGGCGATGATCGCTGATGCCGAATGCCGCTGCGACCGCGCGCGCCACGCTCAATTCTTCGCGATGGCGCTGGCCATAGTCCACGGCCAACGTCGTGCATGCGTAACCCTGCGCGTTCGCCCACGCGAGGCAGGTCGTTGAGTCGAGGCCGCCGGACAACAGCACGACCGCGCGTCCGGGCGCGCGGGAGTTAGACGCCACGCTTCGCTCCCCACAGCCAGATGTGCAACCGCGGGCTCATGCGCAAGCCCTGTTGCTTGCACGCGTCGGCTAGCGTGCGCGCGCGTGCGCGCAGCGCCTCCTCGGTCAGCCCCTCGGGCATCAGCATCACGCGCTCGCGCGGTAGTTGGTGCTCGTCGATGAGTCGCAGTGCGTCATCGAGGTCGGGCGCGTCACCGACCACCAGCTTGAAGGTCGCGTTGGGTTCGGCCCGCCACGCCGGCGAGTGAAGCCACGTATCGCTCCAGCGCGGCGTCACCGAGGGCAGCTTGGGCGAAACGTTGTAGTGAAGTCGCGCGTGCGTGAGCGGGGGCGGCAGCACGCCGCTGGTCTCGATCTCCACGGCCGGCCAGCGCTCAAGTGCTGCGGCGATCAACTCCGCGATCCCCGGATGCTGGAGCGGTTCGCCACCGGTGATCACGATCAGGGGTGCGTTCCCCAGGGTCAACAACTCCTCGAACGCCGGCGCGGTGCCGAGTGAGCGCCCGCCGCTCGTCTCCCACGTGTACTTGGAGTCGCACCACACGCAGCCCACGTCGCAACCCTGCAGGCGCAGGAAGTGCGCCGGAGTGCCCGCGGTGGGACCCTCGCCCTGCAGCGAGAAGAACAGCTCGCTCACGCGCAGGATGGTGGACGGGGCAGCGATATCGAGGCCGGGCGTAGGCAGGGAATCGTGAGTCGTCATGGCCCCAAGAGTACGCTGGCGCGCGGGCGGTCCCCAAGTGGGGGGGCCGGTGGCTTGCCGCGATGGCAGCGCGGGGTTCGGCGGGTTCAGCGCAGCGAGAAGCCGAGGAACCCCTGCACGTCCGGCGATTGTCGCGTTGTACCGAAGCGCGCCCCGGCGTCCAACATGAAATGTGTGCCGAGGCTGTGGGCGGCACCGAGCGAGACAACGCCCGTGGAGACCTCGGGGAGGACGAGGTCCCGGTGAATCGTCCATTCCGTGAACGACCAGAGTGCGGAGGTCCAGCGATGTTCGACCGACAGTGCGACGTCGAAGGGCTCAAAGTCGAACGTGGGTTCATTCGGGGGGTGACCCTGGGGGTAAGAATCTGCGTAGAGGCGTCTGCCGGGGTAGTGCGCCCCTTCGACGGAAGCCGAAAGGCAGCCCTTGGTTCGCCCACCCAAGGGGATGCCCTGCGAAAAGGCGTAGCCGACAATCGCGTACTCATCACGACCTGCCAGCTCCAGGGCAAATGCGTGTGCCCAGCCGATCGAGTCCGATCCCCACGGCCGGATCTTGAGCTTGATCGCATTCAGGGTGTGCCAAGAGTCCACAACGGAATTGTTGCTGGCCTGCTCCCGGGTCACCCTGTCGCTTCTATACCCGTCGCTCACGAGCACGATCGCCACGTGCCTGGAAAACCCGATGCTCAATTGTTGCGCAGCCGCCTGCACCGCCTCCCGGAGAAATCGTTCAGGACCGTATGAATAGACGTAGTGCGGTGACCCATATCCGGTGGTGTCGGTGGTCCACGCCACATGGAATGTCTGCTCCGTGCTCGATGAGCGCGTGTACGAAACGGCCTGGGACTCGACCTCGATCTCCGCCCGGCCCGGGATGTGCGTGCCGATTCCCGACAACGGCCGGTCCGGCCAGTGAATGCCTTTCGGGTACGGTGGCCTGCTGCGCCGGGGCCTATCCGTCGGCAATCCAGGATCCACGATGCTCCATGCGGATCCGGCGAGTTCATTGTGCTTGCGCGTCTTCCTGGGAGGGTGCGACCGCGCCGAATCGCCGGACGCCTTGGCCGGCGAGGCCGTGCTGTCGGGCGCCAGCTCGGTCGAATCGGGAGGTGACGCAGTCGACTCCAGGGCGGCCCCCCGCCCCGGCGAGGCGCTTGTGAGCAGTAGGAAGACAGCGAACAGGGCGGCGGTTCCACCTCGATTCATGGCTCAAATGATGCGCCGCCCACGGCCGGGCCACAACTGCCCGTCCGTCTCGGCGGCTCTGGCCCCCGCGAGGGCCTGCGGGCCACGTGTTGCCGGCGACTCGCTCCGTACACCTACGAAGGCGAGATCGCGTGAAGATCCCCGTTGTCCACGGGGGCGCGGGGATCGATACTTATCGGGTGATGCCGCGCCCGCGGCCATGCGGTTTATCCGCGCGAGGCGTCATGCGTTGACCGAGCATCAAGGAGGTCCGCATGACTGTGCGCAACCCGCTGTTCGAATTCATGCCCTACGGGGCTCCCGAGTTGTTGTCCGCTCAACGAGCGCATTTGGTCCGCGCGTTGGCGCTGGCTTCACTGCTGGTGCTGACCGTATTCCTGCTTGCCCGTGTGCTGGGTTTGTCGATGCCTGGGAATGTTCTGGTCGACATTCCGATCATCACGCGCCCGGCGATTTCGATCGAGCCGCCTCCTTCGATTCGCGTCGCCACCGCGTTGCGCGTTCCGAGCGTGACGCCCACGTCGGCGGTGAGGGATGGGAAGCTCGTCATCGTTCGCGACGAGGACAAGCTCACCCCGACGGAGATTCTCGCGCCACCGAGTGGCGATCTCGGTGTGGGCGATGTGCCGGGGGATGCGCCGCCGTCCACCATGCCCCCCGGGACCGCGGCCTTCGTGCCGGAGGTGTTCCCGGCGCGGCGTGAGTTTGTCTACACGGACGAGATGCCGGTGCTCGCGAAGGTTGTGAAGCCCGAGTACCCCGAGCTGGCGAAGGAGCTGGGGATCGAGGGCCGCGTCTACGTTCACATGCTGGTGGGCAAGGATGGCCGAGTTGTGAGGGCGGAAGTGGACGAGCAGATCAACGAGCCGCTGCTCAACACCGCAGCACTTGAGGCCGCGCGCAAATGGGTGTTCCAGCCGGCGTTGGTGAACAAGCATCCCATCCCGGTGTGGGTCGGGGAGGCGTTCATCTTCAAGATCAACCAGTAGTCACGCGCCCTTCGGCTTCCACGTCGTGGCGCCCGCGCGGTTCGCGCGGCGTGGGCTGGGCGGTGATCGCGACACCCCGCGTGGCGCGCCCTGCTCAGGTTCCGGCGAGCAGGGCCGCCAGCTTTACCGTGAACGCCGAGCGCGGCATCGGTTCGTCGACACCGGCTTCCAGTGCGGCCGTTCGTATCGGTGCTTCGATATGCGAATAAAAACCGACGATGCGTGTGCCCGCCAGCGCGGGATCGCGTTTGAGTTCGCGCACGGCATCCAGCACGCCGCCCGGCGTGTGCAGGTCGATGATGACGAGATCGGGCTGGCGCGCGCGCGCGTCGCTGACCAGCCGCTCGGGTGTTGTCGCGTGAATGGCGACACCGAGATGTGACGCGGTGGTGTTGATCTTCGAGGCGAAGAACATATCCGGCACCAGTGACAGGATGATGCGAGCAGGATTCATGCGTCAGGGTTCCCGGGTTTCGAGCGTGCCGAGGCGTCGCGCGCCATCGGCGAAGGCGAGCAACACAATAAACACGGCGCAGCCCACCGCGGCGAGCGAGAGCCAAGCAGTGGTCGCGGGTGCGGCTTCCGCGCGCGACGCGAGTGAAATCCACAGGATGGCCTGCGCGATCAGCAGCAGCGTCGCGATGATGCGCCCCGCGGGCCGCAGCATGGCGCGCGGGTTCGTCCATTGTGGGTCACCGAAGGCGACGCCGGCCCAGGCGCCGATGCTGAGCGCCACGGCGAGCGCGGGGACGACCGGCGCCAGCACGTTCAACAGATCGCGCGCGCTCAAGGCCAGCGCCCAGGCGCACGCCGTGGTGGCGACGGCGATTAATCCGCCCGATAAAACCGCGGCGCTCAAGAGCCGCGCGGCCAGCCAGCGTGACGGCGCCACGGGCGCGAGCCGCGCCCACATCAAGGCGCCGCGCTCGAGCGGGATGGCGCGCGCACCGACTTCGCTGCCGACGGCGACCGCGAGCGCCAGCAACATGGTGCGCGCGAGCAGTGGCCGCGCGGTGTCGAACATCGGCTCGAACACGACCGGGAGCAGGGTCCACAGCACGACGGTGGTGACGAGGTCGCCGAGGATGGTCCAGTTGCGCCGCAGCAGCCGGATATCGCGCGCCATCATGGCGCGTGTGAGCGACGTGGCCGCCTGCGACCATGCGTGCAACCGCGCCGCCCCACGCGCGCGGCGCGGCGACCACGCGACCATGCGTGCCTGAACACTCTCGAGGCTCGTGTGCGCGACCCACACCACGAGCGCGAGGCTCACGAGTGCGGCACCCGTGAGCCAACCTGTTCGCACCAGTGCCGTCCTGGCATCGCCCACGGCCGACGCGGCCAGCGAAGCTGCGAGCCAGCCGCCAGGCGTGCGCGGCATGCCGGTGGCGAGACGCGCGAGTGCGCCGCGGAAGTCTTCGAGTGATGTGCCATTGCCGCCCATGCGGGGCAGCAGGAATGAGTTTGCGAGCCACAGCACGAGCAGTGTCAGCGACGAGACGAGACCGAGCGCTTCACGCGCATGGCGCGCGGGCACCACGCGCAACATCAACACCGCGGCGGCGGCGCCCAGGCCGAACGGCAGCGCCCACATCGACAACGCCTGCACCGGCAGCAACACCCACGCCCAATGCGCGAGATGGAAGGCCTCGTGGAATGCGAAGATCGCCGGCACGATCAGCACCGCCATGAGTAGCGAAGTGCGCGGCAGAGCGTCGAACAATTTGATGGCCAGTTGCGTGTGCGGCTTGAGTGGAGCGCGACGCAGCAGGTCGAGGTCGGTGTCTGAGAGCAGTGCAGACACCCCTTCGTGCAGGTCGAACACCAGCAAGCCCGCGAGGGTCAGGTTCGCGAGCACCGCGATGAGCGATGCAGCGTCCGTGAGCGTGCCGCCTGCCTGTGCGAGTACCTGCAACAGTTCGCGCATGACGAAGTAGGCGAGCATCGCGAGCACGACCGCGAGCACGACGGCGATGCGCGTCGAGCCCGCCCCGCGCGGGGCGGCGCGACCCGGCCGTGGCACGAACGTGTGCAACAGCATTGCGCCGCGGCTACGGAGGGTCGCCAGGAGAATCATTCGGTCTGGCTCGTCAGGGCGAGGAACACGTCTTCGAGCGTCGTGCCGCCGCTCTCGCCGCGCAGTTCCGCGAGCGTTCCTTCGGCGCGCTTGCGGCCACGGTCCAGCACCACGACGCGATCGCACAGGCGCTCTGCGACATCGAGCAGGTGCGTCGAGACCAGCACCCCGGCGCCCCGCGAAGCGCGTTCGCGGAGCAGGTCCTTGAGCGCGCGCGCTGAGTGCGGATCGAGACCGCCCAACGGTTCGTCGAGCAGCACGAGCGGGGGTTCATGCAGTAGTGCTGCGGCGATCGACACCTTCTGTCGCATGCCCAGCGAATAGGTCTCGACGAGGTCGTCCGCGGCGGGCCCAAGCGCGAGCCGCGCGATGAGTTCGGCCGAGCGCTGGCGCGCCGTGGCGGCGCCGACGCGGTAAAGCGCACCGACGAAGTCGAGGAACTCCCAGGCGGTGAGACGGTCGTAGAGGAACGGGTGATCGGGCACGAAGCCCATGCGCGCGCGCGCCTCGAGCGGTTCGCGCACCAGCGAGTGGCCGGCGATCAGGATCTCGCCCGCGTCGCCACGCAACAGCCCGGAGCAGCAGCGCAGCGTCGTGGTCTTCCCCGCGCCATTGGGCCCCAGGAATCCGACGATTTCGCCGGAGCTCACGACAAGGTCGAGGTTGTCGACGGCGGTGAAGCCGCCATAGCGGCGCACCAGGCCGCGAATCTCCAGGGGCGCTACGGGCGTCGTGGGCTCGCTCATGCCTCGCCTATCGCCCGGGAGCCAGGGCAGCGCCGAGCTTCGGCAGGCTGACGTCGTAGCGGTAGCTCACACCCATGTGGCCGTCGTCGAACTCCTGGTATTCGTGCGCGACGCGTGATTGCTTGAGCCGCTCGACCATCAAGCGCGCGCCCAGGTGCAGGCTCCATTCGTCACGCGTGCCGCAATCGAAGTACACCAGCTTGAGCGAGCGCAGCGCGTCGTAGTGCTTCTCGACCAGGTTGAGCGGGTCGTGCTCGAGCCAGCGCCGCCAAACCTCCTCGCGCCAACGGCCACTGGCGAGATCGATGGGAAAGTCGATGCCGAACGGCGGCGCCTGTGGATGCGGCGAGTAACACGCCGACATGCCCAGCAGGTTGAGCACATGCATGTCGTCCGTCTTCTTCTGCAGGTCGGCCTCGAACTTCGTCAGCCACTGGGCGACGCCACCCGCGCGCTGCACGGCGGCGCAAAAGCGGGGAAAGTCCGGCCGGTAGCAGTACTCGAAACACACGTCGCCACTGTGCGAAGCGATGGCGCCGAAGGTGTCCGCGTGCTTGAGCCCCAGGATCCACGCGCCGTAGCCGCCGGACGACTTGCCCATGACGCCGCGATGCTCGTGTGAGGCCAGCGTGCGGTAGCGCTCGTCGATCCACGGAACCAACTCTTCGATGAGATGGTCCTGGTAGCGCCCGGTAGCACTCGAGTTGATGTACTGCGAGCCGCCGTAGCGGGTGAAGCAGTCGGGCATCACGAGGATCATCTCCTCGCAACCCTTTGCGATCAGCGTATCCATGCGGTCGTCGAGCGCGGGCGACCAGGGGCTGTCGTTGAGCAGCATGCGCCCGCGTCCCATGAACCCGGTGAGCACATACACCACCGGGTAACGGCGCTCGGGCTCATGGTCGTACGAAGGTGGCAGGTAGACAGGCACGCGCCGTACGTTCGAATCCCCGGCGGCGTTGCCTCTGAGCAGGAGGCTCTCGAAATTCTCGTGGACGACACGTCCCTGCTTCATGCGGTCTCCCCGCGCGGTGCGCGGCGTTTGCGTCGCATCATTTGAAGATTGCGTCGGGCCCAGTCTGTGGCGCCCGCAGCGCGAGTTCGTGCTGGAGTGCGGCGAGGGTCGAGTCGCCGCGCAGTTCCGGCTGCTGGGTGAGCAGTGCTGCCAGTTCGTATCGTGCCGGATCATCGAGCTGCACGGACGCCAGCCCCCTGGCGAGTGCCGCGCGCGCAACCCAGTCGCGGGGATTGAGTCGCGTTGCGACCTTGAGCTCCAGCAATCCGTATTTCGTGTTACGCCCGGTAAGCAATTCGCCGAGCACGGCATGTGCCTCGGGCCGGCCAACACCGTACTGGATCGCGGCCGTCAATTGCCGTCTCGATGCCAGGGTGTCGCCATCGACCAGCGCATTGTGGGCATCGCGCAGGTGAGTGATCCAGCTCAAGGAGTCATCACTGAAGCCAAGCTCCGTCCAAGCGCGCTCCGCGGCGGCTCGTCTGCCTGCCCACAACTCGCCCCAGCTGATCCAGTAGAGGAGGTCCCTGCGGCTCTCGCCCGCCGCGGCCCCACGGCGGAATGCATAGAGCCCGCGCTCCAGGCGATCGAGCAACAACAGGTCGCATCCTACCTGGAAGTATACGTCGGTGCCGCGAGTGTAGAGCGGGGCCAGCGACTCGCCGTCCCAATAGAGGAAGCGGCAGGGATGCGTGCCCGCCGTGGAGTCCGAAAACTGCGACATGAAGTGCGACTCGATCTGGGGCTTGCGGTAGAGCTCGCGCACGAGCGCGCCGTTGCCCATCTGGAAGCCGGCATAAGGCGGAAGTGTGGCGAAGAAGAGGCGCGCGTCCGCAGGCGGATCAGGTTCCAGCCGCTTGAGTTGGATTGACATCGAATCGGTCAGTGCCGCGGCGCGCTCGAAGTAGGCGCTGGTCAGGTGCGAGCTCCACGTCCACGGTGAGTTGTTCACTGCGAACCCGCGCGTCGCCGAGCTGCCGGCGTGGAGCCACAATAGCCCCGCGATCAGCGCCGCGAGCCCCGGCGCGCGCGTGTGGCGCATCAGCACGCCGACCAGCACGGCGCCGCCCACGGCGGCCAGCGTGTAGTAGTAGGCGCTCCACGAATAAGCCACGGGTCCAGTGACGGCGGTGAATGCCACGAGCCACACGAGGGCGAAGCCGATGATGCCGCGCGTGGGGGTGGCGCCTCCGGCCGCTTCGTCCGCAGCGCCGCGGAACGCGAGCAGCGTCAGCGGCAGAAGGGCGACCAGCGGAATCAGCGCGGGCGAGTGCTGCACCATCGCGGTGAGCGTCGCGCGGGGTTGCTCGATGCCGGTCAGCGCCTGGAGCAGGTGCAGGTAGGCGGCGGCGAACGAGCCGGGCGTCATGTACAGTGGCGCTGCGGCCTTCGAGGCGCGCATCG
This sequence comes from Candidatus Eiseniibacteriota bacterium, assembly GCA_031366795.1. GTDB lineage: Bacteria > Eisenbacteria > RBG-16-71-46 > RBG-16-71-46 > RBG-16-71-46 > JANLWK01. Next base: position 17,057 of record JANLOX010000072.1, read on the forward strand.
CCAGCGAGAACGCGCCCCACGCCAGCGTCAGCGCCGCGAAGGGAGCGATACGCCGCGCGATGGCGGGGGCGTCGCGACGCTCGACCAGCCAATCCCATGCGAGCAACCCCACGACGAGCGGGAACGCGGATTCCTTGCTCGCGAGCGCTGCGGCGCAGGCGCACAACGCCCCGCCGGTGCGCCCGCGGCGGTAGAGCGCCAGGGCCGCGAGCGTTCCTGCGAGTGCCAGCAGGTCCTGGCTGCACGACACCCACATCAGCACCACGCGCTGGAACGGCAGCAGTGCGAAGTACGCCACTCCAGCGATCGCGCCACCCAGCGGCATCAGGGCAAGTAACAGGTCCGCCAGTAATGCCAGCGCCACGAGGAACAGCGCGTAGTTGAAGGCGTGGAACACCCATGGGGCGCCACCCCAGAGCGGCGTCAGTGCCGCGAAATAGAACTGCCGGGACAGCGGCCGGTAGTAGTTGCCGAGCGCGTCCAGCGTGGTCAGCGAGTGCGACAGTGGTTGGGTGCGCGCCTGTTCGAGGAATAGGTAGTCATCGTTCAGGAAACGCGTGGCGAGGGGAACCCTGTACAGCAGGGTCAGGCCAACCAGGGCCAGCAACAGGACGGCCCATATGGGAATGGAGCGCGCGGAACTCACGGCGGCGAAATCTATCAGGTGCGCCCCGCCGCGGCCATCCGCGGGGGGCATTGCATTGTGCAATGCGGCGGCCCACACAGCCCTCATATCCGGGCTCGAAATCGCCGATACCCCTCACGAGACCATTTGCCTCCTGAGGAGCCATGGCACAAACGTTTCCTTCATTCGAATCGAAGCGCGTCAAAGCACGCGCAAACAATATCCGGCGCCGCAATTGGATCATGTGGGCGTGGATGTTCCTGCTCGTGCTCGGCCTTGGCGCCGCAGTGCCGTTGCTCTACCTGCCCTTGGTCGGCGCGCTCAACCTCGTCGAGCCCGGCAGTGGCCCTTCGCCCGACCAGGTCTACTACGTCATCGTCGGGCTGGCGGGCCTGGTGGCGATCTTCTGCCTGTACCTTGCGCTCAAGCAGCGCGAACTCGAAGGCATGCGCGAGACGTTGGTGGCCGAGGCGCAGGAAACCGAGCAGGTGCGCACACGGCTGCTCGAACTGTCGGCGATGTTCCACCTGTCGACGACGCTCAACCTGCAGCTCAAGCTGCCGGTCGTGCTCGAGATCATCGTGCGTCGTGTGGTCTCGGCGCTGCGCGCGCAGCAGGCCTCGATCATGTTGTTCAATCCCGAAAGCGGCGAGCTCGAGACGCGCGCGGCGTACGGGCTCGAGGCCGAGTTCACGCGCGGCGCACGGGTCAAGTTCGGCAGCGGCATCGCCGGACGCGTGGCCGAGAGCGGCGAGCCGGCCCTGCTCAATCGCGAGAATGACGACACGAGCTTCACGCAGCACTACAAGAACGACCGCAACATCACTTCGGCGCTCTCACTGCCGCTGCGTGTCGGCGAGCGCTGTATCGGCGTGCTCAACGTCAACCGCATCAACCATCCTGAGTTGTTCGAGGATCACCATCGCGAGATCCTGACGATGTTCTCGGAGCACGTCGCCGCGGTGATCGAGCGCGCCGAGGTGCTGGACCGTCTCGGTAGCCGTTCGCGCGAGCTCGAGGAGGCGAACCTTCGCCTCACCGAACTCAACGCCATGAAGGACGTATTCCTCTCGACCGCGAGCCACGAGCTCAAGACGCCGCTGACGTCGGTCATCGCCTACGCCGAATTGCTGGATGAGCAGGCTGCGAAGCTCGACGGCGGACAGCGCTCGGACTTTCTACACCGGCTGCGCACGGAAGCCGGCCGGCTGATGGGATTGATCGAGGACATCCTCGACCTGACGCGGCTGGAGAGCGGCAAGATGACGCTCAAGCCGGTGTTATTGTCTGCCACTGACGTCGCGCATGCTGCGGTCGAGACGAGCCGCCCGCTCGCAGCGAAAACAGATGTCGAGATCGTCGAGCAGTTCGAGGACGACCTGCCGCACTTGCCTCTCGATGACGTGAAGATGGGGCAGGTCATCACGAACCTGATCGTGAATGCGGTGAAGTTCAGCCCGCGAGGGGCCACGGTTGCGGTGCGCGTGCTGCGCGAGCCGCGCTGGGTGCGCATCGATGTTGCTGACGAGGGCCCGGGTGTCAGCGCCGAAGACTCCGCGCATATCTTCGAGCTATTCGGTCAGGGTTCGAGTGGCGGGGAGCGCCCGGACGCCGGCGTCGGTATTGGTCTGCACCTGGTCAAGCGCATCAGCGAGCTGCACGGCGGGCACGTCGGCGTGATCAGCCAGCCCGGCGAGGGCAGCACGTTCTGGGTCCGGCTGCCGGTACCGTTGTCGCGCTCGCTCGACACCGAGCAGCTGTACACCGCCGCCTAGGATCGCTGCGCGGTTCACCTGCAGGCCGCGCAGCAATCCTCCCGTGCGTTAGGCCGGATTGCCACAGGCGCGGCAACGGCGCGCGGCCTGCGGAATCGATTCCAGGCACTCCGGGCAGGTCTTCATCGGAGCGGCCGGTGCGGCAGGGGCCGGCTTGAGCAGTGACTTGGTGACCAGGAACACCACCGCGGCAATAATGACGAAATCGAGCACCGTCCCGAGGAAGGTGCCCAGGGTGATCGCGTTCTCAATCGTCTTCCCTGCGGCGTCCGTCGTGGTGCTCAGCACGATCTTGGCAGCGCGCCAGTTGCCACCCGGAATGACGAGGCTGATGAGCGGCATGAGGATATCGGCAACCAGTGAGCTGACGACTTTCCCCACCGCGCCGCCAATGATCACGCCGACGGCGAGCGCCAAGGCGTTGGTCTGCAGCAGGAAATTCTTGAATTCCTTAAACATGCGGCACCTCCGGGTTGTTGGAGCTCGCGCGCGGGCTGGAAGTTAGCCGCAAGTCTTTGGGCTTCCTTGCCTGCGGTGCGTCACACCGGCACCATAACCAGTGGCTCGTGAATTGGCCAATCTGCACACTGACAACCAGTTGTGGGTCCAATTTCAGGTGCGTTCCGGCGCGGTCCCAGCCGCCTTACCGGCTGCCTGCGGCGAGCGAATCGGCCCCGTCCGCTTGACTCAATGCCACGGGTCGCCTAGATTGCCCAGTCTTTGCGCGGCCTCTCTGAGGGCCGCTTCTCCCACCCTGCGAGTCCGTCATGAGCATCACATTTCGCCCCAGAAACCGCCACCGTAAGAAGACGCACGGCTTCCGTGCGCGCATGAAGACCAAGGGCGGCCGCAAGATCATCGCGGCTCGTCGTGCGCGTGGCCGTAAGCGACTCACCGTCTCCGACTCGGCCTAGTAAGCGGCCACCGGGCAGCCTGCTGTTCGCCTTAGCGATTGCCTCGAGCCCATTAGGTCTCGACGCTGGCGTCATGTGCGCTCCGCGACCTGCGCGGAATTCGGGCACCATGACGAACCGCCGAGTTGAGCGTATCGGTCCACAGAACCGGCTGCGCACGTCGACCGACTACGCGACGGTCAAGCGTGATGCTCGCGCGCTCCGTGGCCGCCACTGCATGGTGCTCGCTGCCGAAGCGCCGGGCCAACCGACTCGCGTAGGATTCATCGCCAGCCGCAAGGGCGTGGGGGGGGCCGTGCAACGCAATCGCGCGCGCCGCCGCATTCGCGAGATCATCCGCCGCCGCTGGCCACGCATCGCAACGCATGGTCACGCGCTGGCCTTCATCGCCTACCGCACTTCCGTATCGGCATCGCATCTCGATCTCGTGGCCGATATCGAGGGGTTGCTGGTTGCCGCCGGCGCGCTGGTGAAAGACCCCGTCGCGTGAGCCTGCTCGCCAAGTTCATGCTGGGCTTGATCTGGGTGTACCAGCAGGTGTTGGCACCGCACACGGCGGGTGTCTGCCGTTACGTTCCTTCTTGTTCGACTTACGCACGCGACGCGGTGCAAAGGTGCGGCGCGCTGCGCGGTGCCTGGCTCGCGATGCGCCGCATTTCACGATGCCATCCGCTCGGATCGAGCGGATACGACCCGGTACCCTGAGACCGCAATGGATCGCAAGACTCTTGTCGCTGTAGGGCTGTGCGTATTGTTCCTGATCTTTTACCGGCCGCTGTTGCACCTCGTGGGCTGGGACAAGTACCTCCCCAACAATGCAGCGGTTGCCACGGCGCCGCGTGACACGGCGAAGACCCCACCCGCCGAGCTGCCGCAGGTGGCGAACCCCAACGCGGCGGGCACGCTCTCCGGTGCGGCGGGCACGCTTTCCGGCGCTGCGGGCAAAGCGGCCAGTGTCACGCCGGCGGCTTCGGCGCCTACCACGAGTGCTCCCGGCGAATTGTTCGTGACGCCCGATCACACCGCGGCGCCGGCGGAACTCGAGCAGACGTTTGACCTCGAGACTCCGCTGTACCGCGCGACGTTTTCGAGCCGCGGTGCCCGCCTGTTGGGTGTCGAGCTCAAACACTACGCTTCGGCCAATGGAGCGGGCAGTCACAATGGCCGCGCCGTTCGTCCGCGCGCGGGTGAGGATGTGCCGCCCGGGGATCGCGTGGCACTTTCGGGCGCGCCGCTGTTGTCGGTCGACCTGGGCTCCGGTGATTCGCGCCGCGATCTCTCCAATGTGGTCTATGCCGTCACGGACAGCACGGATGCCGCGGGCAATCGCGTTGTCCTGAACTTCACGGCAACGGACAGTACGGGCGCCTATCTGCGCCAGACCTATCGCTCCGAGCCGAAGGGATATGCCATCGGGCTTGAGACCGAATTGCGCGGCATCCCACTCGGCTGGCGGTTGTCGGACTACTCGCTCACCGTTCGCTCGTGGCCGCTGCTGACCGAGGCTGACGAATTGGCCGATGCGCGCTCGCTGCGCGCGACGAGCCTGGTGGGCACGAGCCTGCACCGTGAAGCCGGCGCGCGGCTGGTTGGTAAGACGAAGCCGTTCGAGGGCAACGCCGCGTGGGCCGCGATCCAGAGCCGTTATTTCGTTGCCGCGGTGGCGTTGGCGCAGGGCAGCGGCCGCCGCACGGTCGCGAGCGCGATCCGCCGCTCGACTCTGCCGGCCGAAGCGGCAGCACTGCCGCCGGGCGCCCATCCGCAGATGGAAGTCGTGGACAACGCGCTGGTCGTGGGGCTCCCCTCGGAGTTGACGCCCAAGCAGCATTTCGTGGTGTATGTCGGCCCGAGCGAGTACTTCGGGCTGTCACCGCTCAAGCTCGGACTCGACCGGCTGGTCGACCTGGGTTGGACGTGGATCCATCCCTTCAGCCGCGCGTTGCTGTGGCTGCTGAAGTGGCTCTACGGCGTCGTGCGAAACTACGGCCTGGCGATCATCCTGCTCGCGACGCTGGTGCGCTTGATGCTCCACCCGCTCAACGTCGCGGGTCTCAAGAGCATGCGCGCCATGCAGCGCATCCAGCCCGAGATCGAACGCTTGAAGGCGAAGTACAAGGAAGACGCCGCGGCGATGAACACCGCCATGATGGCGTTGTACAAAGAGAACAACGTGAATCCCGCGGGTGGCTGCCTGCCGACCGTGATCCAGATTCCGGTATTCTTCGCTTTGTATAGTGTGTTGTTCAATGCCATCGAGCTGCGGCAGTCGCCGTTCGTGGGTTGGATCCACGATCTCTCGGCGCCCGACCTGTTGTTCAGTGTCGGGAGTTTGCCGGTGCGGTTGTTGCCGCTGCTGATGCTGGGTTCGGGTCTGTTGTCGCAGAAGTTCACGCCGACCGATCCGCGCCAAGCGCCGACGATGATGCTGATGAATGCGTTCATGACTGTGTTCTTCTACAACCTGCCCTCGGGCCTGGTGTTGTACTGGACGCTCATGAACGTGCTGACCGCGCTGCAGCAGTGGATGGTGCTGCGCGATCATGGCGCCTCGTCAGCGGTGGTGGTCCCATCCGGTCCGACGCCTGGGAAGTCCCGCAAGCGTTGAGGCGGAGCAGCAAATCCACCCACCCGGGGGTGGTCAGGGCGACGACCGGGCGTTAGTCTCAAGAGGAATCACGAAACTGGGGCAGCTTCGCGCAGATCCGCGGGCACAGGCCAACGTCGGACTCAGGTCCTTGTGGCTCAATCGCGGCGCGCTCGAAGGCTTCCTCTAGCGCACACGCACGCCGGGCGGCATTTCCGTAGCGAGCAGCACCAGGACCGTCGCCCGCGCAACGAGGGATGTCATGGGTCGAGAAGAATCGGTATTCGAGGGCAAGAACCTGGATGACGCGGTCCGCAAAGGACTCAGCGACCTGGGATTGACCCGCGCGGAAGTGATCATCACGGTAATGTCGGAAGGCTCCGGCGGTTTCCTGGGGTTTGGTGCGCGCCCGTTCCGCGTTCGTGTGGTGCCCCGTCCGGGCGGCGCGATTCGCGACACGGAAGATCGCGCTCCCGAGCGCGCTGGGGGTCGCAGTCGCGACCGCGAGCAACGGGGGGGGCGTGGTGGCCGCGACCGTGGCCGTGGCCGTGAAGAGCGCGGTGCGCGTGGACCCCGTGAGGGACAGCCCGCGCGTGAAGCGCGTCCGCCGCGCGAGGCGCGGGTAGGCCGCGATGATGCGCCGCACGCGGAGCGTCCGGAACGTGGCGAGCGTCCGGAACGTGACGAGCGTCCGGAACGTGGCGAGCGTCCGGAACGTGGCGAGCGTCCGGAACGCGCCGAGCGTCCGGAACGCGCCGAGCGTCCGGAGCGTGGAGGGCGTGGCGGCCGTGGCGAGCCGCGCGGTGAGGGCCGTGGCGAAGGGCGGCGCGATCGTGGTCCGCGTCCCGAACGCAGCGCCCAGCCGGCCGATGCCTCACGTGCTGAGCAGCGCCCGTCGCCCGTCGCGGCGCGCGCTGAAAATCCTGGCCGTGGCCCCGTCGATGCCGTCAGCGGTAACGCCGAGTCCGAAGCCGGAGGACGCCGTCGCCGCCGCCGTCGCCGGGGTGGCCGTGGCCGTGGTCCTGGTGCTGAGCAGGGGGCTGCTGTCGCCGGCGCCCCGCAGCCGATGCTGGACCAGCACGAGGATTCATTCGAGGGCGTCGAGCAGTACGATCACCATGCGCGGGTGGAGTCCATCGCCAGCGTTGCGGCGCACGCCGACCATCGTGACGAGACCCAGGATCACGATGCGGACGAGGGCGTCATGGTTCACACCGAGGAGCGCGTCATGAGTCATGAGCCCGAAGGTGGCGAGGTCGTGGACCGTGGAGATCGCGGGGATCGTGGTGGCCGTGGTGGACGGGGCGAGCGGAGTGGCCGCGGAGGTCGTGATCGTGGCGATCGCGGAGACCGTGGAGACCGTGGCGATCGCGAGCCGCGTGGCCCGGTGATGCCGGTCGCGGATCTCGAGCGTGAGGCCGCGCGAATCACCAGCGAGTTGCTTGAGAAGATGGGGTTCACCGCACAGGTCACCGCCAAGGGCGAGGACACGCGTGTCGATGTTCACGCCACGGTGCCAGATGGCGGCGACGACCTTACGGGACCCAAGGGTGAAGTGCGGCAGGCGTTGCAGCACATCCTCAACCGCATGATCAATCACGGCGGCGGCTCGACCTACCACCTGCAGCTCGAGGTGAATGACTTCTGGGAGAAGCGCGAGACCGAACTCGCCGACCAGGCCCGCACCATGGCGGCGGAAGCGCTGCAGACCAACAGCGAGATCGTCACCGACTACTTGAACTCGCAGGAGCGCCGGATCGTTCACATGACGCTCAAGGAGAACGAGCAGGTGAAGACCTACGCGCTCGGCACGGGACTCGTTAAACGCGTGGCGATCGCTCCGGCCGATTATCCGGAGCCCGAAGGCGAAATCGAATAGCTCGAACGCTAGCGTGAATCGGCGAGCCGGGCTCCTGAACCAGGGCCCGGCTCGATTCGTTGGTGCGCCGCTCTTCCTCCTGTGCGCGGCCGGCGGCAGTGGTCGCTGTCCCTAAAGCTATTTCATCGATCGAATGCAATGAACTCACTCGACGACACCATCGCCGCGATTGCGACCGCTTCGGGAGAAGCCGGTCTCGCCGTGGTGCGCGTCAGTGGTCCGCTCGCCTTCGAGATCGCCGATCGCGCGTTCTCTGGTTCCGCCGCACTGGCCGCGGCACCCTCGCACACGCTGCACCATGGCTGGGCGGTGCGCCCGGCGCCCTTGTCGCGAGGCGGCAGCGAGGAGCGCATCGACGAAGTCGTGGCCGCGGTATTCCGCGCGCCGCGCTCGTATACGCGCGAGGACGTCGTGGAGTTGTCCTGCCACGGTGGCCGCCTGCCGGCGCTTCGCGTGCTCGAGGCGCTGATCGAATCTGGGGCGCGGCTCGCGGCGCCGGGCGAGTTCAGCATGCGGGCCTTTCTTAACGGGCGCATCGACCTGGCCCAGGCTGAAGCGGTGGTGGATTTGATCCACGCCGAGACGGACGCCGCACGCTCACTTGCCCTGGCGCAGCTGTCGGGATCGCTGTCGCGGCGATTGAATGGACTCGCCGAGCCGCTCAATGACGTGCTGGTCGAGATCGAGGCGCGCGTGGATTTCGCCGAGGATGTCGGCGGTATCGAGGTGCCGCCACACGCGCTCGCAGCACTCGAAGCCGCCACCGCCGAGTTGGCGCAACTGCTCGAACATGCCGCCTACGCGCGGGCGGTGCGCGATGGCGCCCGCGTGCCGATCGTCGGCCGGCCGAACGTGGGCAAGTCCTCGCTGTTCAACGCGCTGCTCGGCGAGGCGCGCGCGCTGGTGACCGAGTTGCCCGGGACGACACGCGACCGCGTCAGCGAAAGCGTGGAAATCGCCGGCGTGCGCGTGGCACTCTCGGATACGGCAGGAATCCGCGACGACGCCGGCCGCGTGGAAGCATTGGGCATCGCAATGAGCGAGACGATGCTGGCCGAGTGCCCGGTCTCGATCTGGGTCATTGATGGCTCAGCGCCGCTCGATGCGGCCGACCTGGCATTGGCCCCGCGCTTCGCGGGCAAGCGGGTGGTCGTGGCGCTCAACAAGTCGGACCTGCCTGAGCGAGTGACGGCTGGGGAAGTCTCGCGAGTGATCGAGCATGCCTGCGAGGGCGGCGATGCGGGAGCAGCATGGGTCGCCTGCGTCGCGTGTTCCGCGTCGCTCGGAACGGGCCTCGACGCCTTGCGCGCGGTGGTGGTCGATGCGCTGGGTGGTGGCGCGCGGGCCGGCATCGCGATGTCGGTGAGCAATCCGCGGCACTCCGATGCGCTACGCCGGGCACGCGAAGCGCTCGAGCGCGCGAGCGAGCGAGGGGCTGAAGGCGCTCCAGGCGAGATCGTGGCGATTGAATTGCGCGAAGGCCTCGCCGCGATTGGCGAAGTGACCGGACAGGGAATCGATCCTGACCTGCTCGACAAGATCTTTGGCCGCTTCTGCATCGGGAAATGAGTGCCATGAACGCATCCCTTCTCAATGACGCCGCGCGAGTCCCCGATGCGACGTGGGACGTTCTCGTGGTGGGTGCGGGGCACGCCGGCTGCGAGGCCGCTTCGGCGTGCGCGCGGATGGGGCTGCACACCGGATTGATCACCGTGAAGCTCGACGACACCGCGAAGATGTCGTGCAACCCTGCAATCGGCGGCATCGCCAAGGGCCATATGGTGCGCGAGATCGATGCGCTCGGCGGCATCATGGCTCGCATCACGGATCGCGCAGGCATCCAGTTCAAGATGCTCAATCGCGGCCGCGGCCCGGCGGTGTGGTCGCCGCGCGCGCAGTGCGACAAACCGCTCTACTCCTCCGAGATGGGGCGTTACCTCGGCACGCTCGTGAATCTCGAGCGCATCGAAGGAGTCGCGAATCGTGTATGGCGCAAGGGTGGCCGTGTCGCGGGGATCGAGCTTGCCGACGGGCGCCTGCTCGGCTGCCGCACCGCGGTCATCACGCCCGGCACGTTCCTCAATGGTTTGATCCATATCGGTACGCGGCAGATCGAGGGCGGTCGCATCGGCGAACACGCCGCGCGGGCGCTCAGCGAATGCCTCGCGGACCTGGGGTTGGAGCGCGGGCGCTTGAAGACGGGAACACCACCGCGCCTGCATCGCGCCTCGCTCGACTGGGCCGCGATGGAGCCGCAACTCGGCGACGATCCGCCGCAGGCCTTCTCGCACTGGACTGAGCGGCTCGAGCTCGAGCAGGTGCCGTGCTACCTGACGCGCACCACGGCGCGCACGCACGACGTGATTCGCCGCCACCTGCACGAGTCGCCGCTCTATTCGGGACAGATCCAGGGCCGGGGCCCGCGCTATTGCCCTTCGATCGAGGACAAGGTGGTCAAGTTCCCCGAGCGCGAGTCGCACCATGTGTTCGTGGAGCCCGAAGGTCGTGAGGTCGACGAGATTTACGTCAACGGGCTCTCATCGAGCCTGCCGGAGGCGGTGCAGCTTGAGTTTGTGCGCACGCTGCAGGGACTCGAGCGCGCCGAGATGATCCGGCCGGGCTACGCGGTGGAGTACGACTTCGTGATGCCGCACCAGCTGGGGCCGGCGATGGAAGTGAAGTACGTGCCTGGATTGTTCCTCGCCGGCCAGATCTGCGGGACGTCGGGCTACGAAGAGGCTGCGGCGCAGGGATTCATTGCGGGCGTTAATGCCGCGCTTCAGGTGTTACAACGGCCGCCCCTCGTGCTGCGGCGCGACCAGGCCTACGTGGGCGTGCTCGTGGACGACCTGGTGACGCGTGAACATTCGGAGCCTTACCGCATGTTTACTTCCGCGGCGGAGCACCGGCTGTTGTTGCGCGCGGATAATGCGGACGAGCGGCTCGCGCGGATTGGATACGAGCTCGGGCTCCTCAGCGATGACCAACTGGATCAAGTGCGCGCGAAGTACGCGGCGATCGAGCGCGAGACGAAGCGGCTCGCGAGCGTGACGGTGACGTTGCCCGCGGCGCTGCCCGTGGCGGCCGCCGTCGAGGGCGCCGGCGTGGTCGAGTCTCCCGGGGAACCACGGAAGCTCAAGGCCCTCGACTATCTCGCGCGGCCCGAAGGCACCATGGCGAAGCTGCGCGCGCTTGATGTCGCGATCGAATTGCCTGAGGCGTGGGCCGATTGCCTCGAGGTGCGCGTTCGCTACCGCGGTTACATTGAGCGCGAGCAAAGGCTCGCCGAGCAGCGGCTGCGGCTCGACGCCTCACCGCTGCCCGAAGGCCTGTGGGACCAGGACCTGCTGGGGCTCTCACACGAAGCGGTCGAAAAACTGCGCCGCCTGCGCCCCGCCACGATCGGGCAGGCCACGCGGGTGGCCGGAGTGTCGCCTGCGGACGTCGCGATCCTGCTCGTGCTGGCGCGTCGCGAGCGCTCCGCCGCGGCCCGGGCTTAACGCGGCCCGAGCGCAACGCGGTGGCCGCCCCCGTTTCGCATTCTCGGCTCGCATTTCATCAATTGCCCGGGCGGGCGGGTGCGGGCGATTGCGGGCGCCGTGTTAGATTGTTGCGATGCCCAACGACAGTTCCGATAAGAAGCCGCGCCGCGGCCCCCAGAAGCCGCTGCGCTCCGGGACCGGCCGCCCGTTCCGCCCGCGTCCGCGAGATGAAGCTGCACCTCCCCGTCCCGCGCGCGATTCGCGTCCGCGGGGTGAGAAGGGTGCACGACCCGCGAGCGAGGGTGCGCCGAGAGAGCGCGCCGACAGCCCGCGTCCCGTCAGTAACCGGCCGCGCGGAGCTGGAGCCCCGGCGCGCCGCGAGGGTGGACGGCCAGCGTTCCGCGACGGCGGCGCACCGCGCCGTGGCAGCGGCCCGCCGCGTGGCGAGCGAAGTGGGCCTCCGCGTGATCGCGCGGGACAGGGCGACCTGCCGGAGCCGGGCGAGGGCGATGCGCGTTTCGACCGCGGTTCTAGCGGTCGCGAGGGCTCTCGTGATCGAGGATTCCGCGGTGATTCACGGCGCACGCGGACGTTTGATTCAGGCCGTGGAGCGCCCAAGCGCTACAGCAAACAGAAGCCGCGACCCAAGGGTCCGCCGCGCCCAGAGCCCACCCGTCATCCGGAACGCGCCGCGGTGCTCGGTGGCCGCCGCGCGCCGCTCGAGGTCGTTGCGTTGCCCGAGGCGTGGCTCGCAACCCGGGATGACCAAGGCCGTTTCGAGGCCAGCGCACTGTTGCAGCATGCCGAGTGGGCCGCGTTGGTGCCGAGCATCGAACGCGCAGGGGCTGACGTCGCGGCCGCGCTACCGCGGCTGGCCGAGTACATCGCGGCTGTCATTGGCTGGAACCGCACCGTCTCGAACTTGATCTCGCGCAGCGATGAGTCGCGGCTCGTCTCGCGCCATCTCGCGGAATCTCTCGAGCCGGCAGGCTGGCTCAAGGAATTCAAGGCGAAGCAGTGGATTGACCTTGGGAGCGGCGCGGGATTCCCAGCGTTACCGCTTGCGATTGTTGGAATTGGCAAGAATTGGCTGCTCGTCGAATCGCGCCGGCCCAAGACGCTCTTCCTGCGTCGCGTGACGCAGGACCTTCGGCTCACGAACGTCCAGGTCGCGCACGCGCGGCTCGAAGATGTGCTGCAGAACGAATCCGAGGGTGACCCGAGCACCGAGGTCATACGTGTGGGAGGCTTCCCGTTCGACGCCTTCACCTCGCGGGCGACCCTGACGTTGCCGCCCACGCTGGAGATGGCCGCGGCCTCCCTCAAGCCGGGCGGGCACGCCTTCCTGTGGAAGGGAAGCGGACGGACCGAGGAGAAGGCGGCCAATCCCGAATGGGCCGAACATTGGGAAGAGGGCCGCGAGTTGGAGCTGGAATCTGGCCACATAGCGATCTGTAATTTTATCTTGCGCAGCTAATTGCGATGTTTTGTAATGAATGGTTCCACGTGGAACATTTGCTTTGGGCCACGCGGGTTGCGCTGCTATTCTGGCCCTCGATATCCCCTCGCCGTCTCCCTCCGAAGTGGTCATGGAGGTCCACTTAACCCATGAGTATGTGCCGCGTTATTGCCATCGCCAGCCAGAAGGGCGGCGTCGGCAAGACAACGACTGCTATTAATCTTGGCGCTTGCTTGGCCCAAGAGGGGCGCCGCGTGCTGTTGATCGACATCGATCCCCAAGCGAACGCAACCAGCGGGATGGGCATCAGCGGCAACGATCGCCCCGCCGGGACTTACGAGGCGCTGCTGGGTGCCGTGCGGCCAAGCGAGGCGACGGCGACCACTCCTCTGGCAACGATGGATGTCATGCCGTCCGCTCAGAGACTCTCGGGTGCCGAGATCGAGTTGGTGGGAGTCGACGGCTGGGAGAATCGCCTTCGATCCGTGATCGATGTGCTGCGGCTCCAATATGACTACATCTTGATCGACGGCCCGCCCTCGCTCGGTGTGCTCACGGTAAATGCGCTGGTGGCCGCAGACTCGGTGCTGATTCCCCTGCAGTGCGAATACCTCGCGCTCGAGGGGCTCACCCAGCTGTTGTCCGCGATCCGTCGCGTCCAGGAAAAGCTGAATCCTGGCCTGCGCATCGAGGGTGTCCTGCTGACAATGTTCGACGCCCGGCTGAACCTCTCGCAGCAGGTAGCCGACGAAGCGCGCCGTTTCTTCGCCGATCGTGTATATAAGAGCGTAATCCCGAGGAATGTTCGCTTGAGTGAGGCGCCCTCGTTCGGAAAACCAATCGTGCTCTACGATCCCAATAGTACCGGTGCAGAAAGCTACCGGGTCCTGGCTAGGGAGGTCATCGAACGTGCAGAGGAAAGTGTTGGGCCGCGGGCTTGATGCCCTGATCAGCGGGAATTCAGGAAACTCAGGAAGTTCTCCCGCGGCGACCGCGCCTGAACCGGCGTCGTCCCTGGATATTCCGATCGCTGAGGTCGGACCGAACCCGCACCAGCCCCGCTTGAGCTTCAATGACGACGCGATCAAGGAGCTTGCCGCGTCGATCAAGGCGAGCGGTGTCCTCCAGCCGATCGTTGTGCGTCGCGATCCGGCGGGCGGCTACCAGTTGGTGGCGGGCGAACGGCGACTCCGCGCGGCGACGTTTGCCGGGTTGAAGCAGATTCCGGCCATCGTCCGTGAAGTTCAGGACGAGCACATGCTCGAGTACGCGCTCATCGAAAACATCCAGCGCGAGAACCTGAACCCGATCGAAGAGGCGAAGGCCTATCATGGCCTGATGGAAAGCGTCGGGTTGACGCATGACCAGATCTCGGAGCGCGTCGGGAAGCAGCGCGCCTCGGTCACCAATGCCATCCGATTGCTCACGCTTCCCGTTGAAGTACAGGACATGGTTTCACGTGGAACATTGTCCGCAGGACATGCGCGAGCCATTCTGGCGCTTGATACTACGGGCGAAATGCTCGGTGTTGCGAAGTATGTCAGCACGAAGGGATTCTCCGTTCGGAGGACCGAAGCGTTCGTGCGGCGCAGGCAGCGGAAGCAGCACACGCGTCCCGTCAAGAACAAGCTCGGCGGCCTCGAGGAGTGGGAGACCAAGCTTCAGCAGAAGTTCGGCACGCAGGTCGCCATCTCATCGAAACGGAAGGGCGGCGCTGTCCAATTCGAATTCTACAGCCAGGAAGATCTTGAACGCTTGCTGGAGGCCTGGGGAGTTCTCTAGGTCCGCAGCGCTGGAGAACCCCAGCGCTCACCCGGCACGGCGCACCATTGGTTGCGGCTCTCATGGAAGGGGCGCAGATGAAGTTCTTGAACAGAAGCAACGGTCAGCCCGAGACGGCGCAGGTTCCCAACACTGTGATCGGTGTAGGTTCAAACTTCCGCGGCACACTGATGGTCGCGGGGACGCTCCGCATCGAAGGCGAGATGGATGGTGACATTCTCAACTGCGAACGACTCGAAGTCGGTGAGCACGGCGTCATGCGCGCGGACATCGAGGTCAAGGAAGCCTTGATCGAAGGCCGCGTGTTCGGCAACATCCGCGCGCTTGGAACAATTGAACTGAGGGCCGGTGCCCGCATCGAGGGCGACATCTGGGCCCTGAGTGTTGTCATGGAACCTGGCGTGTTCTTCACGGGCCGCTGCACCATGCTCGATGCCGGCGCCGAGAGCGTACAGATGGGACAGGATTACGCACGGACGCGGTGATGCACTTAACGAAATCGCGTAAAACATTATTGTTGCCATGTTTGTCGTGACTGCTGCCCGCGCTTCTCATCGTGGGTCATCACGGCTAGCGCTGGTCACAGTGACGGTGGCCGCACTCGCGCTGCTGATGGCGCGCCCGATGGAAGCCGCTCCACGGAGCCCCTCACCGGCCCGAACCCAGTTTCCTGCCGGGAGCACGCAGCTCGGCATCGAGAATCTGGAAGGCGTCGTCCTCATGCCGGCGATCCTGCGCGGCCACGGCGGTCGCGACACGACTGGGTTGCTGGTTGTGGACACCGGTGCCGGATTCCTGGGGCTGGATGTCCCGCTCGCGAGACGCCTCGGAATCATCGGGCCCGATGAAAACCCGAGTGGCGTATCGCTATCGCCGACAGCGCTGCCACGCCTCGAACTTGGATCCGCCCAGCTCGATGCGATTGCCCCGATCCTGTTGCTCGATGCCGAAGTGATCCGCCGTGCCACGGGCCGCAACGTATTGGGGCTCGCAGGCCAGGGTGTTTTCGCCGGGCGAGCCGTGTGGATCGACTACGAAGCACGACACCTCGTGTTCGTCGCTTCGCCGCCTGGGTATGGCGCCATGAGCCCGCACCACGCGGACTCGCTCGAAACAGCGGCGACTGACACGAGTGCGTTCGCGGAACGCAATACAGGACGAAACGCCCGAGCCGCGCGCTCGCGATTGCTGTTGTCCCCGCTGCTCTCGGACGCAGCGCGGGCAATTCCATTCCATCTCGCCGGTGACCACAAGATCGTGATCCACGGCCGCTTCCGCGAGAGCGCAGCTGCAGCGCCAAGCTCATGGTTGGACTTGGTGTTCGACACCGGCGCAACGAAGAGCGTGTTGTTCGAATCACCGCTGCGAGCCGCGTACCCGGCCGCGGATCATTGGAGGTCGGTCGCGGGCCTCGTCGCGCCCACGCTCACGGGAAACGCAACGGCGCGCATCGCATTGGCGCCTGTGTTCGAACTCGAATCAACGCAGCCGCTCGTGCCGCTGCAGCGATCGCGCGTCGACTGCGCCGTGATCAACTCGGACCTCGCGGAACAACTATCGAGCGCCACGGGTGGTTTCATCGTGGGCCTGGTCGGCTACTCATTCTTCAAGCAGTACCGCGTCGCGGTCGACTACCCGAATCGCGTGCTCTGGCTCGATCCCAATCCGAAGCGCCGGGGCACCGATCCCAATGCACGACCATTCGAGTATTCACACGCCGGACTGCAGCTCGAACGTGACGGGGAAAGCATCCGCGTCCTTGGGCTCGCCGTGGATTCGCCCGCCCATCATGCGGGTATCGCCGTGGGTGATACGTTGGTCGCAGTAGGCAAGCGGGCCGTCAGTGCGAGTGAGTTGAGCCGCGCAAGCGCCCTGCTGGAGGGCCGCCCGGGAACCATCGTCCGCATCACACTACGACGTGACGGCGTGCTACGCAGCTATCGACTCGTGCGAAAGCAGTTGCTCTAGCACGCGCCGGCACCCTTAGCGTTCAAGCGCCATCATGCCAATGTGCCCCGGCGCATGTTGTGTTGAGCGATCTAAACCTTGCATCCCACGCGTCGTGTGCGCGAGGTGTTTCACAACTTGCCCCGCGCTAGCGAATCAGTAGTACACGTTTCACGACAACACTCCGGCTCAACACCGGAGCGCGTTTCGTTTGAGTGGCGTTTCACAACTTGCCCCGGGGCAAGTTGTGTTGAATGGCCCCACTTTTTTATTGGAGCGAGTCGCGTGGATGCGAGCCGCTAACTTGTTGCCCGGGCAGGAGTGGTCGCGCACAGCAAGCGCACGCACGCCTACCCGCCGAACTGCCGAGACCTCCGCGACGACGCTGGGTGCCGAAACTAGAGTTGCGATGCCGTCAGCGCCCCCGCGGCGAATGGTCCCGACCAAAAGTTGTTGACGCGGGCAAACGTGCCCCGACGTCCGAGTCGCGTCACTCCCGTGACGACCCGCCGCTCACCCAGCCGCGGCGAGCTCTTCGGGCGCACCATGAAGCACTCGCAACCTGGCCCGCACTGGTCCCAGCCGCGTCTGTCCGACGAGTTCGATGGAGTAGCGCTCGTCCCACAGCAGGTTACTGCGCAGCCACACGCGCAATTCAGGGAAGCGCGCCATCAACGACATCCCCGTGCTACCCTTGAGTTCACGCACTGCGCTCGCTACGCTTTGCGTTGGCTTGAGGCCCAGCAGGACATGAACGTGATCGGGGCCCGCGCACACTTCGAGCAACGGAATGCCGCGCTCCAGGCAGAGCTGGCGCAGGCCCGACTCGAGCGTCTGCGCGTGCCGCTCGCGCAATACCGGCTTGCGTCCACGCGTGCTCCAGGTGATGAGGTAGTGCAGTTGGGTCCTGTTGACCGGCTCCCACTGGCGAAGCAGCGAAGCCTGAACTGCGGGAGCCAGCATCGAGATCGACATGACACGCCTCCTGCGGGGTCGTGAACATTTGTGCAGCAATGAGTGCTGAAAAAAGGGAGCGACACGCTCCCCTGATATCGCGCGGCGGGCGAGACCGCGCTACCACGAGCTCAACAGAGCTCCGCCGCTGTTGAATTAAATCACTCTGAGCACACCCTTCACGGCGCCGAGAATACGGAACTCGGTGTCGCGATCGACCACGATCGGCTTGTACTTCACGTTGGCGGCGACCAGTTCAATGCGATCGCGCTTGGGCTGGTAGTACTTCACCGTCGCTTCGTCCTCGAGCAGCGCTACCACGATCTGGCCGGCGTTCGCGCGTTCTTGCTGGCGGACCACGACGAAATCGCCTTCGTGGATGCCCGCGTCGATCATGCTGTCGCCGCGAACCTTTAGCGCGAACATCCCTGACGTGTCGCCGAACATTTCTTCGGTGGCCAAGCGACCTTCGAAATTTTCATCGGCGAGGATCGGCTGGCCTGCTGCGACACGACCGAGAATCGGGATTCCCAACAACGGCTTCGGGGCTGCCGTCAGGATGTCGATTCCGCGCGAGAGCTTGCTCGTCCGCTTGAGGTGTCCGGCCTTCTCGAGCATCTCGAGGTAGTAGCGGACGCCATTCGTCGAGGTGATCTCGAACGCCTCGCCGATCTCGCGGATGGTCGGCGGGTAGCCGTTCTCGCGCGAGAAGTTCTGGAGGTACGTCAGGATCTCTTTTGCCCGTTCATTCATGGATGCGATGTCTCCTTCGCAGCGGGCGGACCCGCGCGTGTTCCTAGCACGGCGCAAACCATACTGCACGTCCGTGCAGTTGGTCAAGGGATTCATTTTGGTGGCATTAGTGGGGATCTTGCCGCCCGCGAGCGGCCGATTGCAGGCCCCGCTCGCTAACTCCAACAACCGACAACTGCGGCGTCGAAGTTCGGTCGCGCGTTGGCGGCGGCGCGACGCGGTCGCACGACGCGCGACCGCTGCCCTCATGAAAATACCACCGCATTCCCAATGAAGACGCATTCGCGCGCTCGCCGAGCACCGCGCAACCAAATTGGTCCATCGATTGCTCAGTTTATCGAGCGAGGCCGCAAGGTCTCGTACCACGACAGGCAAGGGGCGGTGGTTGGGAGCGTGGAGGTTGATCGCTATCGGGGGCCGATCGGCTAAAGCAATCCCGCTTCCGCTGCCTTGTCGGTCGGGTAACTCGCACCCCGAGCACGATTCCGTTAGCTTGCGCGAATGTCGTCGCCCACTTCGTCGCGACCGCGTCCCGCGACGCTGTTCGGCTCGCTTGCGCTCAACCTGCTGATCTCCAGCGGAACGTTCCTCGTCGCCAAGCAGGCGCTGACCGACTTCCCGCCGCTCGTGCTCGCACTGCTGCGCTTCTCGCTGGCGACCGCGGTGTTGTGGCCCGCGGTGCGGTTGCTCAAGCCCACGGAGCGCATCCGCCGCGAAGACTACCCGCGCGTCATGCTGCTCGGGTTGCTGGGCGTCCCGCTGAACCAGGGCTTGTTCCTCATCGGCATGAAGTGGGCGAGTGCTTCGCACGCCGCGTTGCTCTACGCGCTCACGCCCGCGTTCATGGTGATGATCTTTGCGGTGCGCGGACGCGCAGTGCCGAAACTCGCGCAGATCGCGGGTGTGCTCGTGGCCTTCGCGGGAGTGGCGCTGTTGCTGTTCCAGCGCGGGCTCCACTTCGACCGGCACTCCGTTCTGGGCGACCTGCTGGTGCTCGGCGCCGTGGTCGTCTGGGCGGCTTACCTGATCGCGGGCCGCTCGTTGTCGCGCCGCTACGGCCCCTTGCTCGTCACGGCCGAGGCGCTCAAAGCCGGCACGCTGATGTTCCTGCCCATCGGGCTCGTGGCGCTCCGGGGATTTCATCCGGCCGCCGTATCCACCCAGGGGTGGCTCGGACTGCTCTACCTCGCGCTGCTGACCTCGGTAGTCAACTACGTCCAATGGTTCTGGGCGCTCCAGTACCTGAAGGCCGCCACGGTGGGTATGCTGACGAACATCCAGCCGCTCGTCGCGGCCGGCATGGCATGGGTATTCCTGCACGAGGCGCTCCCCGGGGGATTCCTGATGTCGACGGCCCTTGTGTTGCTCGGCGTATGGCTCGCGCGCCAGGGCCCGGACGCGGCTAGCGGCGCCCCGAAGGCGCGAGCCTAGACGCGGCGCCGCGCCGCGCACCTCCGTGCCGAACCCCGCCCCGCGCAGTTGCGCCGCCCGCGCCCTCCCCATAGTCTCTGCGGTCCGCCACTTGCACTCGCGGGTCGCGGCCTCCTATGCACGCCACCGCCACGCATCCCGGACTCGCCGCTCGCGTTCGCACGTATGCTTCGTTCGTGCGCTTCGAGCACACGCTGTTCTCCCTGCCGCTCATCCTGGCGGGGGTCTTCAGCGTGGCCGGACCGGCGCTCAATGCGCGGCGCTGGTTGCTCATCGCCGTGGCCGCCGTGGGCGCGCGCACCGCGGCGATGGCGCTCAACCGCTTGATCGACCGCCGCCTCGATGCGCTCAATCCCCGCACGCGCGTGCGCGAACTGCCATCGGGCAAGATACGAGGCTTCGAAGCATGGGCACTGCTCGCCCTGAGCGGCGCGGCCTATCTCGCGGCCTGCGCTGCCCTCGGCCCCTGGTACTTAAAGGTTGCCGTGGTGCCGCTCGCGGTGTTCACGATCTTTCCATACCTCAAGCGCTTCTCGCCGTTCTGTCACTTCGGCGTGGGCGTGGCGCTGGCGCTGGCGCCACTGGCCGGTTACGCCGCCGCGCACCCGGATCTGGCGGCCTTGATGCCCGCCTTCCTGCTCGCCGCCTTCGCGCTGGTGTGGGTCAGTGGCTTCGACATCATCTACGCCACGCTCGATGAGGCGTTCGACCGCCAGCACGGCGTGCATTCGATGGTCGCGTGGCTCGGCACCGCACGCGCGCTCGCGGTGTCGGCGGGGCTGCATCGCGTGGCGCAGGCTGCCCTGCTGCTGGTTGCCGTCACCGTATTGCGCGCGAAGGGTCACTCGCCGTTGAGCCTGCCGGCGATTCCTGCGTATGGATTGTGGGCGGGCGCCGTGGTGCTGCTCGAGCTCGAACAGCGCTGGGCCGAAGACGTGAACCTTGCGTTCTTCAAGGTCAACGTGTGGGTCGGAGTGCTCGTTCTCGCGATGGTGCTCGCCGCGCGTCTGGCCTCGGGCGGGTTCTGATGCCGCGCTACGTCATCGGTATGACGGGTGCCTCGGGGGCAGCGTTCGGCGTCGACTTCGTGCGCCACTGTCCGGGTGAGAAATACCTCGTGATGTCCGACTGGGGACGTCAGGTGCTGCAGTCGGAGACCGGGCTCAAGCCGAGCGATCTTGCGGGCAGCGTGAAGAAGGTGTTCTCCGACACCGACCTCGCGGCACCCTTCGCCTCGGGTAGCAACCGTTTCGATGCCTTCGTCATCGTGCCCTGCAGCATCTCGACGCTCGCCAAGATCGCCTGCGGCATTGCCGACACGTTGATCACGCGCATCGCCGCCGTGGCGCTCAAGGAACGCATGCGGCTGGTGGTGTGCGTGCGCGAGACGCCGCTGTCCAGCATCGCGCTCGAGAACGCGCTCAAGTTGTCGCGCGAAGGCGTGATCGTGATGCCGGTCTCGCCGCCGTGGTATCGCGAGCCGCAGACCCTCGACGACGCGGTGCGTGGGTTCACGGGCAAGGTGCTGGCGACGCTCGGCGAGGCCACGGATCCGGGATGGCGTGCGGAGTCGCTCGAGTGAGGGGCTTCACATCGCTGGGCGATTTTCTCGCCGACCTCGAACGCCGGGGCGATCTCAAGCGCATCACGCGCGAGGTCGACTGGCAGTTCGAAGTCACCGAGATCGCCTGTCGCGAGGCGAAGGCCGAGGGCCCCGCGCTGTTATTCGAGCGCGTACGCGGCGCGGCGTTCCCGCTCGCGGTCAACGTGCTCGCGGCGCGCCGCCGCATCGAGTGGGCGATCGGCCGCACGCCGGGCTCGGTCGGTGCCGAGCTTGAGGAGATCCTGCACGCCGTGCCGCCACGCGCGCTGGGCGACCTGCTCAAGCTGCGCTCCAGCGCCGGCCGCGTGCTGGCGATGCGTCCCTCGCGCACGCGCAACGCGCCGTCGCAGCAAGGCGCACTCGGTCCCAATCTCGACCCGCTGCCGATTCTGCAGTTGTGGCCGCACGACGGTGGCCGCTTCGTGACCTTCCCATTGGTGCTGACGCAACATCCCGCGACGCTCAAACGGAATCTCGGGATCTACCGCATGCACGTGTACGATGCCGCGACGACCGGAATGCACTGGCAGATCGGCAAGGGCGGCGGCTTCCACTATCACGAAGCCGAAAAGCGCGGGCAGGGATTGCCTGTCGCGGTGCATGTGGGAGCGGATCCCGCGACGATGCTGTCCGCCGTGGCGCCCTTGCCCGAAGGCATCAACGAGCTGGCCTTCGCGGGATTCCTGCGTGGGGCGCCGACGCGGCTCACGCGCGCGCGCACGCTCGATATGGACGTGCTCGCCGATGCGGAGTTCGTCATCGAGGGCATGGTGCCCGCGCATGTGCGGCGCCAGGAAGGTCCGTTCGGCGATCACTTCGGGCACTACTCGCACGCGGCGCCGTTCCCGGTCTTCAATGTGCGCACCGTCACGCATCGCCGCCGCCCCGTATTCCAGGCCAGCGTCGTCGGCAAGCCGCCACAGGAAGACAAGTACATGGGCGAGGCGGTGCAGGAGTTCTTCGCCGGCGTGTTGCGAGTGATCCACCCGGAAGTGGTGGACCTGTGGGCATATTTCGAGGCAGGCTTCCACAACCTGCTGGTGGTCTCGGTCGAGAACCGGTTCGCGCGCGAATCGCGCAAGACCGCCCTGGGGTTGATGGGCACGGGGCAGTTGTCGCTGACCAAGTGCATCGTGCTCGTCGATGAGGACGTCGATCCACGCGACCGAGTCGCGGTGTTCAATGCGGTGGCCCGCAACTTCGATGCGTCGGAAGACTTCATGCTGATCGCGGGCGTTCCCCTCGACACGCTCGACTTCACGTCCTACACCATGAACCTCGGCAGCAAGATGGTGATCGATGCGCAGACCAAAGGACGCAGCGTCGGCTCGGCGGGAGTCGCCGAGGCTGCGGCTCAAGCTGGCCACACCCGCGCAGTGCCGACGTCGGTCGCCGATCCTCGCGCCTTCGCACCTGCAGCGTTGGCTCACCGGCTCGCGTGGGGAGCACTGCTCGTCGTTCAGACCGCGGGCGACGGCCGCGAGCTGATCGAACAGCTGGTGCATCGCCCCGAGTATTTGGGCGTCAAGTTCATCGTGGCCGTCAGTAAGGATGTGCCGCTCGAGGATGACGAGTTGCTGCTGTGGGGAATCTTCACGCGGTTCGATTGCGCGCGCGACATCATCCCGGCATCGGTCGAGTCGCGCGGCGCCTGGACGGCCGTGCGCGGGCCGCTCGGGATCGACGCAACGTGGAAGCAGGGCTACCCCGCTCCCGTCGAGAACTTGCCCGAGGTCATCGCGAAGGTGAATGCCACGCATGGACCGCCGCTTCCGTAGCCGCTAGCTTGTCAGTCAATGACCACTCGCGAATCCATGGTGTCGTTGGTCGGCGCCCGCCGCGCCCTGATCGGCATGATCCATGTCGGCGCCCTGCCCGGTACGCCTGCTTCAGCGCGCGGCATCGACGAGCTCGTCGAGAACGCGGTCGCCGAAGCCATGATCTACCGCGCCGCGGGCTTCAATGCGCTGATGATCGAGAACATGCACGACGTGCCCTACTTGAAGAACTCCGTGGGGCCTGAGATCACCGCGGCGATGGCGGTGATTGCACGCGAGTTGTGCGTCGAGCTCGAGTTGCCGCTGGGGATCCAGGTGCTGGCGGGCGCCAATCGCGAAGCGCTGGCGGCCGCACTCGCCGGCAACGCGCGCTTCATCCGCGCCGAAGGTTTCGTGTTCGGGCACGTCGCCGACGAAGGTTGGATCGAAGCGAGCGCCGGCCCGCTGCTGCGCTACCGCCGTGAGATTCACGCCGGGGACATCCGCGTGTTCGCGGACATCAAGAAGAAGCACTCGGCGCACGCGGTGACCGCGGACGTCAGCCTGGTCGAAACGGCGAAGGCGGCGGAGTTCTTCCGCGCCGACGGCGTGATCGTGACGGGCGCCTCGACGGGGCACGCCGCTGACGCGGGCGAAGTCGCTTCCGTGGCGACCGCGGTGCAGGTGCCGGTGCTCGTGGGCTCGGGCGTTACGCCAGGAAACATTGCGGACTACGCTGCAGCGGACGGATTCATCGTCGGCTCCAGCGTCAAGATCGGCGGGTTGTGGTCGAATCCGCTCGATCCCTTGCGCGTCGAGGCCGTCGCGCGCGCCTTCGCGCAACTGCCCGACAAGGCGTAGCAGCGCCACTCAATCGCCCAACATTCATGCGCGCAGAACTCGTCTGCCTCGGCAACCTGATTGTCGATGATGTGATGTTCGCCGACGGCACGACACGCCTCGCCCAGCCCGGTGGCGCGAGTCTCTACGTCGCGTTGGCCGCGGCGTTGTGGGGCACGCGCGTCGCGATCGTGGCGCCCGTGGGCGATGCCTACCCGCGCGAGACGCTCGATGCGCTGGTGGCGCGTGGCGTCGACCTGTCGGCGTTGCGCCCCTTGAATCGCGCGGGGCTGCGCACGTGGTTGCGCTATGAGCCGGCGGGCCGCCGCCTCGAGCACCAACCGTCGTCGCCCACCCACGTGGAGGCGTCGCCAACACCAGAAGATCTCGCGGTCGTCTCGACCGACTCGCGCGCCTTCCACATCGCGCCGATTCCCGTCGTGTGCCAGGAGCGGCTGGTCGAAGCACTCGCTGCGCGCCGGGATTGCCACGTCTCGATCGATCCGCACGAGCCGATTCGCGAGGACACGCTGGCGCAGTGGCGCCCGCTGCTGAATGCCATCGACACCCTGTTCGTCAGCGAGGAAGAGATCGCCTTGCCCGGGCTCGACGATACTCCCGCGCAGGCCCTGCGGCGCCTCGAAAGTGGTCGCCTGCGCTCGGTCGAACTCAAGCAGGGCGCGGCCGGAGGTGTGCACTTTGACGTCGCGACCCAGCGCGCCTTCCGCTGGCCTGCGCACACGCGCAAGGTGGTCGATCCCACCGGCGCCGGCGATGCGTTCGCGGGCGGTTATCTCAGCGGCTTGCTGGCGGGGCTGCGCACACCCGCGTCACTCGCGCGCGGCGTCGTGTCCGCCAGCTTCGCGCTCGAAGGTTGGGGCGCCGAAGGACTGCTCGCCGCCACCAGCAGCGAAGCCGGCGCGCGGTTCGACGAGTGGCGCGATGGCTTCGTCGGGTAGTATGCGAACCATGCGCCATCTCTTCGTCATTGCCGACACCGTCGCCATCGCACTGGCCGAGCGCCGCCCCGTCGTGGCGCTCGAGACGACGCTCGTGACGCACGGCCTGCCGCATCCCGATGGCGTCGAGGCGGCACTTGCCCTCGAGGCGGCGGTGCGCGAAGAGGGTGCAGTGCCGGCCACGATAGGCGTGCTCGACGGCGCAATCCGTGTCGGCATGGACAGCGCGGCACTCGAGCGCCTCGCGACGTCCAAGGACACGGTGAAGCTCAATC
>JANLOX010000074.1:0-7990 GCA_031366795.1 Candidatus Eiseniibacteriota bacterium
GCGACGGCTCGAGCTGTCGCCGGCGGTCGGTGAAGGCCTGCAGTTGACGAACATCCTGCTCGACTGGCCCGTGGACCTGCGCGGCGGCCGCTGCCACGTGCCCGCCAGCTGGCTCGCGGAATTCGGGCTCCTCCCCGCCGATCTCGTGGGGCCAGCGCGTCCCGAGGTCGAACGCCTCGCGCGGCGCCTCGAGCAACGGGCATGGGCAGCACTCGCGAGCGTGCCCGACTACGTGGCGACGATCCCGCTGCGTCACCCGCGCTATCGCATGTTCTGCCTGTGGCCCGCGCTGTGGGCGGCGGCGTCACTGCGCCACGCGCGGCTCGATCGCGACTTCCCGTGGGGCCCCGTGCGGCCACGGCTGCCTCGCGCGCAATTGTGGAGCATCGCCACCGCGGCGCTGGTGCGTGGGCATACGCGTAGCGGCGTGGCGAGTTTATTCGCGGGGCTTACGCCGGCAGGTGAACACTCGGACGCGTGACGGCGACTGAACGCTAGCGCCCCGCGGGCTTCACGGGCGCCGGCTTCTTCGCGGTCGTGGAGGCCCCAGATCGTTTCACCCCCACCACTCGCTTCGGCGCAGCTCCCGGCCTCATGCGCTTGAGCGGCGGCTTCACCGGGTTCGTGCCGTTCTTTGGCACCGCGAACTTGGGCCGCGAGGAGTGGCCATCCTCCAGCTGCAGGTCGCCCTCCTGGCGCTCGCCGCTGATGTCCTTGCCTTGCGAGTCCACGAACACCATCTCGACGCGGCGATTGAGCGCGAAGCCCTTCTTCGAGTCCTCGATCGCGTAGATGTCGGATTTGCCCTTGTAGGCGGTACTCAGGCGCGAAGAGTCGATGCCCATGGCGACGAACTCGGAGCGCGCGGCGTTCACGCGGCGCTTCGACAGCTCGAGGTTGTACGCGGCACTACCCCGCGAATCCGTGTGGCCGACGAGCCGCGCGGTGATGGTCGGGTATTTCACGAGCAGCGCCGCGATCCCCGCGATCACCCTGTGTGACGTCGGGCTGATGGTGAACTCGTTGAGCGCGTAGTGCACGTTGCGCGGGATCCTCAGCTCTTCCTTGGTCGGCACTTCGACATGCACGACGCGAACGGTGTCAGCGGGTACGGGCACGGGCGGCTCCTCAAGATGCGCCACCGGCGGCGGAATGCACTTCTCCACCAGCTCCTGCGCCGTGCGAGCGAGCTCATGCGCGCGTGCGAGGTGCGGTGAAGTGCGGCAATCGCCCTGGTCGATCTGCTCATTGCCGGTCCACGCCAATTCCACTTCGAGTTGCGCCAACGGTTCGCGCGCGCAGCGGAAGCCAGGATTGTGCTTGAGGCTCTCGAGCTGCGCGTAGAGCGAGTCGGCGACCTTCACCGAGCCGCGTGGAATGACCGCCTTCGGAGCGTTGGCCGAGTCCACCGGAGCCGCGCCCTTCTCGATCTCGCTGATCAGCGCCACGCCGCGTTCGAATGCCGCGCCCGCGAATCCCTGACGGTCGTTGTCGGTGTACTCGACCTGCGCGGCGTTGAGCCAGGCCCTCGCCCCCGCGGCGCGCCATACATCCGCGCCGGCGCCCGGCAGTGAGTCGAGCTTCGCCTGCCACTCATCGATGGCGTCGAGATCGCCGGCGATCACGCGATCACTCGTCTGCCTACGCAACGGCGTCAGCGTGCGCGGCAGCGGGCCCTTGCGAACCACTTTCGCCCGGACAGGCTTCACCGCCACGGCAACGGGCGTGGGCTTCGCCTTGGCGCTCGTTTCAGCGGCGGGCTTGCCCACCTGGGGTGTCTTCACCTTCGCAGGCTTCGGAACCTTCGTATTGAGCGGCGGCGGCACGCCCTGCGAGCGCGACATTCTGGCTGCGAGTGAATCGAGTTGTTCGGTCACGTTGGAGGGCGTGGCATTCGGATTGGCCTTCTCCTTCGCGGCCTGCTGCTGAAGTTGCTTGAGCTCCTGTTCCTGCCGCTTGCGCAGGGCATTCGCCGTCTTCTTGGCGGCCTTGAGCGAATCCGCGCGCGCGATGTCCGCGGGCGTCAGCGTGATGTTCGAATCGCTGCGTGCCGGAGCCGCGCTGAACGAGAGCGCGAAGGCGCACAGCATCGCCAGCGCTCCCGTGCACACCGCAACGCGTCGCCTGAGTGACTTCATCGTGACGCCCCCGAGCCCGCATCGTGCGAGGGGCCGCCCCAGAACGGATCGAACTTGTAACCGAAGTCGAGGTACGGACCGCGATCGGTGCGCTGTTCGCCGAGCATGTCGGCCGCCCCGTAACCAAACAGGTTGTAGCCCGCGGCCAATCGCATGTTGCGCGCCGCGAGATAGCCAAGTTCACCGCCGACGCCGTAGCGCAGGCCACCGCCGAATTCCGTGCGGCCGAGTGCGCCCACATCGAACTTCGGCGTCAGGTCGAGCAGGGCGCGCGCGGCGACCAGTTTCACGGAGTTCGTCGAGAAGATGCCATCGTGGTCATCCCTCGCCCACTTGCTCGCCAGCTGGCCCGACAGCGTCACCTTGTCGCGCGGCTGCCAGTTGGCGTGCGACGACAGCACATGCGTGACGCGGTTGTAGTACATCGTGCCGTTCATGTACTCGATGCGGTTATCGTAGCGCGCCAGCAGGCTCAGACGGTTCGTCTCGGTGCCGCGATAGGCGACGCCGAATTGCGAGCGGCCATCGGTGCGGCCATCGCCGATGTTACGGAACCAATCGGTGCGACCCAGTGCGGCCAGGTTGCGCGACAGCTTGCGTTCCATTGTCATGCCGCTGAGCCACTGGTCATTGGTGTCGAGCCGGCGCCATTCCCCGCGTACGCTGCCCTTCCACAGCGGGCTGCCGGTGTACTCGAGCGCGCTCGTCACCGCCATGCTGGCACCCGAGCCGCCGCGCACGATGATCACGCGTTCGAGCCCTGCATCCACGAACCAGCCATCGGGCAGCGCCCAACGGTTGCGCAGGCCCATGGCCGCCTGCGCCTCGCGCCCGGTCGCGGCATCGCGCATGCGGTACTCGCTGAACACGTGACCATTGCGGAAGTCGTCGCTCGCCAGTCCGACGACAGTGTTCTCCTGCTGCTGGAAGTCGTTCAGCGCAAACGGACCCGACAGCGACGCGACGTTCTCGTGGCGCACGAACAGTCGCGTCTTCTGCGTGACCTGGATGTCGCCGCCCACCGCGAAGCGATGGCGGTTGTACCACGTCATCTCCTGCTCGCCTTCGCCGAACACAGTGCCGTTCTTGATCCACGGCAGCGGCAGCGTGAGCTTGCCGCCGAGGCTGCTCGAGGTGCTGGGCACGGTCCCGCCGCTGAGTGCCGAAGCTGGGATCGCGCCCTCCTTCGACCAGCGCCAGATCGCTTCCATGCCGATGCGATGCGGCAACGCTTCAGAGATGCCGAACAGCATCCCCCTGCGCAGGCCGTCGGTGGCGAGATTGCGCGTACGCAATCCGTTGCCAAACAGCGTGGTGCGGCCGCCGAGTCCGCCGCGGAAGTCGAAGCCCTGCTCCTCGCGGCCCGCGACGGAGCCGGAGGATGGATTCTCGAAGTTGATGTCGGTGCGCAGCGTGCGCAGCTTGAGGCCCAGCCGCTTCGTCGCGAGCACCGCCTCGAGTCGCGAGGCCTTGCCGCTCTTCGGGCTCACGTCGCTGAACGACAGCGACTGACCGCTGTCGCTGCGCGCGACTTCGCCCGTGAGCGTGAACACCGTACCGAGCCTGAGCGTCGCATCGCCGCTGACGATGCTGCGCTTGAGCAACGGATCCTCGTCCTGCGACGCCGCTCCGCCGATCGACAGCGCGGGGATGGGCGTGACACGCGCCTGCGCGCCATACACCCAGAACTTGTCGACGGCCTGGTCGCTCTCGTAGGTGACGCGAATGAACACCGGGTTGAACTGCTCATCGATGCTGGCAATGGGGTGACGGAACACCAGCTTGCCGGTGAATGCCTCGAGTGTGTAATCGACGAAGCGCACCTGCGAAACACGGTTAATGATCCGCGCCGGCTGGTTGCGGTCACGCGTGATGACTTCGACCAGCTCGCTGCCCAGCGTGCCGTCCGTACGCGACAGCGTGTAGGGACCCGAGATGCCCTGCGCCCGGAACTCATCGATGACCTGGCGCTGGTGGCCCTGCGAGGCGAAGCCGCCCCACTCGGTGCGGCCCAGCACCAGGTTCCCGATCCCGCCGTTCAAGCGCCGCGAGAACGCGCCGAGCGAACGCGCCGGCGACACCGGCGTCGAGAAGTCACCGTACTGAGCGAATGAACTGTTGCGTTCGGCGCGCGCGAACAGGCGGCCCGCCGACTGCGCCTCGAAGCCGTGCACCGAGGCGTCGCCGAGCATCGCGTAGCCCTCGTCCGGACGGATGTCGCGGAACAGGCGCCGCTCGGTATCGCGCTCGCTGTCGTAGCGCAGCGAGACCCGCACGCTGTCGCCCGTCATGCCGTTCAAGAACAACGCCGCGCGGCCGGCGTAGCGCGAGGTGCCGTCGTCGGACTCGTGCGAGAGGTCGTTGAGTTCGTCTTCGAAGCGGTCGTGGCGCGAGCCCATTAATTTCGCGTTCGTCAGGTGGTACCAGTCGAGCCGCGCGTTGAGCAGGCCGAGCGCCAGCAGCGAAGGCCTGCCTGAGTTGCGTCCACCCGCGCTGCCCGTGCCGCCGCCCGAGACCGGACCAGGTCCCGCGCCGGAATCGTCGCCGCGATCGCCTTGCGCCTCGCCGAAGATCGCGCCACCCACTTCGCCGCCCTTGCGCCGCGCCTTTACCGTGGCGAGCACCTCAGCAGAGCGTGAGCCCTCGGCGAAATCGACGCGGTGGAACTCACCGCGCTTCAAGTCGACGAATTGCGAGATGCCGCTGCCGGCGTTGCGGTTGGCGATCGCCTTCATGCGCGCGCCGGCGGGCAGCGTCGTCTCATCGATGCGCACGACATGCAGCCGCGGGCGCACGTGGTTGAACGAGTACTTGCCTTCGACGTCGGTCACCGCCGAGGTGCCGTCCTCGAGGTACAGGCGCACGCCTGGGATGCCTAGATCTTCGTTGCCTTGCAGCCCATCGCCCGCGCAATCACAGTCGGCGAACACCTTGCCCGCGATGATGCCCTCGTCGCCGAATACGCCAGGGCGGATCACTACGGTGGCCGCCGCGACGTTCGAAGCCACGCTGCGGCGCGTCACCGGATCGGTGCCCTGGACCAACGCCACGTTGCGGCCGGAGCCCAATTCGGAGCCCGAGCCGACGGTGACGCGATAGGTCAGGCCCACCTTCGCACCCGCGATCAACGTGCCGAGCGGGAAGCGGAGTTGCGGCCCCGGTGCGCCCACGGGATCGCCCGTGACGACGCCGTCGAGCCGCGCGGAGCCCCCGACGTAGCGCAGTCCCTCGGGCAGCACGTCGACGATCTCGGCGCTCGCAATGGGACCGTCACCGATATTACTCGCGGTCACGGCAAAGTCGACCATGCCGCCGACTTCGATGTCGGTCGGCGAAGCCGTCTTGCCGGCAATCAGCACGCCCCGTCCCGTGATCTGCACACCGTCGGTGTCGCGATTGTTCGCGGGCGTCGCATCGCCACCGCCCGAGACCACCGCCGAATTCGTCACCGACGGCAGTGCCGCATTGCCGATGGTCACCACGATCGTGAAGCGCGCGCTGTCGCCGCCGGCGATGGGGTCGTCATGCCGAGCGGTCACGATCTGCCCCGCGGCACCGACATCCCAGCCGGTGCCGGTGCCGAACAGGTAAGTGAGTCCGGCAGGCAGCGTGTCGGTGACCGTCACGGTGCCGGCGCTGGGTGCGGCCGCCAGGTTGGTGACGACAAAGCTGTAGGTGCCGCTGTTGTTGAGCCGGAACGGACCGATGTGCCGCTTGTCGATGGCCAACTCAGGTGTGCCGGTGACACCCGTGACGTCGCTATCGGTGTTGTTCAGCGGGCTCGCATCGCCAGCGCCTGAGACCGTGGCGGTGTTGGTCACCGAGGGGGCCGCGGCCGGCAGCACGTTGCAGGTCAGCGTCAGCCTGGCGCTGTCGCCGATGGCGATCGAGCCGGCGAATTGCGCGGTGAACACCTGGCCCGCGATGCCGACGGTCCAGCCCGCGCCCGCAGCATTGAAATACGTCAGCCCGGCAGGCAGCGAGTCCCGAACCGTGATGGGACCAGCGCTCACATCGTTGCCGATGTTGCGCACGACCAATGTGTAGACACCGGGCTGGCCGACCACGAAGCGCGTGGTGTGCCGCTTGTCGATGGTGAGATCCGGCGTCCCGGCGATCGCCGTGGGATCGCTGTCGGTGTTGTTGCCCGGGCTCGTGTCGCCGCCACCGGACACGGTAGCCACGTTGGTTTTACCCGGTGGCGCCGTGGCGAGCACGTTGACCTCGAGGTCGAACTTCGCGCTGTCGCCCACGGCGATGGTACCGGCGAATGTCGCGGTGACCACCCTGCCGAGTCGCGCGACGAGCCAACCGGTGCCGCCCGAGCCACCCAGGGAGAACGTCAGGCCGGTGGGCAGAGTGTCGGTCACCGTGATCGTGCTGGGCGTGCCCGCCGCGGGCACATTGCCGACGTTGCGCACCACGATGGTATAGAGCCCGAGTTGTCCCTGGGCGAACGGCGCGATGTGGCGCTTGTCGATCGTCAGGTCGGGAGCGCCGGTGATGGCCGCCGGGTCGCTGTCGCTGTCGTTCGAGGGATTCAGGTCGCCGGCTGTGGCGACGGTCGCCGAGTTTGTGACCAACGGGAACGCTCCGGCCGCCACCGCCACGGTCAGCGTGAACTTTGAGCTGTCGCCGGCGACGATGGGACTCGTCGAGGGCAATGTCGCGGTGATGTTCTGGCCCACACGGTTGACCGACCACGGCGCGCCCGAATCCGTGACGTAGGTAAGCCCCGGAGGCAGGTTGTCGGTGACGATGACATTCGCGGTCGACGGGCTCACCCCCACGTTCGTCACCACGAACGTGTAGACGCCGTTCTGGCCCACACTGAACGCGGTGGTGTGGCGCTTGTCGAGCGTGAGATCGGGCACGCTGGCGATGATCGTCGGATCGCTGTCGCGATCATTCGCGGCGTTGACGTCATCGGGATTCGAGACGAGCGCCGAATTCACCACGGACGGGAGTGCACCTGCCGACACCGCGACGGTGAGCGCGAAGGTCACGCTGTCGCCAGCGGCGATTGGGTTCGGGTAGCTCGCGCTCACCACCGGTCCCGAGACACCCACCAACCATGGCGCATTCGGGACGGGTACAAAGCTGAGCCCCCGCGGCAGCGAATCGATGACGGTGGTCGGCTGAACGGTCGCCACGGGACCTACATTCGTGACCACGAGCGCATAGGCGCCGTTCTGGCCCACCGTGAAGGCGGCGGTGTGCCGCTTGTCGATGGTCAGGTCGGGCGTGCCCGAGACGGTGGTAGAGTCGCTATCGCTGTCGTTCGATGGGTCGTAATCGTTGGTCGTGCTGACGGTCGCCGTGTTGATCACCGAAGGCAACGCGGCGGCCGTGACGTTCACGGTGATGCTGAACTTCGTGCTGTCGCCGACCGCGAGCGCCGGCGCCGGCAGGCGGAACGCTTTGACGGTCTGGCTATCCGGGCTCGAGATGTTCCAGCCCGCACCCGATCCGCTCACGAACGCCAGTCCGTTCGGCAGCACGTCGGTGACCTTGATGCTGTCGAAGGTCGCGATGATACCGCCATTGCGCACCACGAAGTCGTAGGTGCCGGTCTGGCCCGCCGTAAACGCCGCGATGTGACGCTTGTCGAGCGACAGGTCCGGGGCGCCGAGGATCGCAGTCGGGCTGGTCGCGCGGTTGTTGTTGGTGAGCGCATCCGAGGTGCCGCTGATCGTCGCAATGTTCGTGTCGGCCGGGAACGCTGTGGGACCGACGTGTACGGTGATGTTGAAGTTTGCCGGCTGGTTCACGTTCACGACCGAGGCACGCGTTGCCGTCACGATGTTGCTGTCGGGCGCGTTCACGGAGAATGTCCAGCCGGCGCCCGTGGC
>JANLOX010000089.1:0-14741 GCA_031366795.1 Candidatus Eiseniibacteriota bacterium
CAGCGCGTCGGCATCGCCATCGCGTTGGCGCTCGAGCCATCGCTGGTGATCCTCGATGAGCCCACGACCGCGCTCGATGTGATCGTGGAGCGCGAGATCCTCGAGCAGATCCGCGAATTGCAGCGGCGGCTCGGGTTCTCGGTGATCTTCATCACCCACGACCTGGGCCGCATGCTCCAGTTCTCGGACCGCGTCGCGGTGTTCTACGCCGCGCGGCTCGTCGAGATCGGGCCGGCCACCGTGATGGCCGCGACGCCGCGGCATCCTTACACGCAGGGATTGCTGCGGGCGTTCCCCTCGCTGCATGGCGACGGGTCAGATCGCGAGAGCATCGGCGGCGCCCCGCCGAGCCTGCAGAACCCCCCGCCCGGCTGCCGCTTCCATCCGCGCTGCCCGCTGGCGATGGACCGCTGCCGCGTGGAGCGCCCCGAGCTGCTGCAGATCGCCCCGGGGCACTCGGTGGCGTGCTTCGCGGTCAACCAGTAGCGGCGCGGGAGCAAAACAAAATCGGGCGCTAGTCCGTGTGGACCCGCGCCCGATTTTGTTTCCCCGCGGCAGCCGCTACATCGCCAGCTTCAAGTACGTCCTGAACTCCCATTCGTTGCCGTTCGGGTCGCCGTCGATGCCGTAGTAGCGCAGCGAGTACGGGTCGAGTGAGCGCCAGATAACGCGCGCACCCAAGCGTGTCTGCGGGTTCGTGTCGAACCACTGCGGCGAACCCAGCGTGTGCGACAGGTCGCCCATCAACTGCACGGGATAGGTGAGGTTGAAGTCGCGGAAGTAGTCGTAGGGGCCGAAGTCGTTGAACTTGGCGTACGCCGCCAGCGACATGCTGCCCGCGTTGACGCGGATGTCCACGCCGCGGCGCTTGACCAGCCGCGGGTCGGGCGACAGGCTCGGCTCGGCGAGGCCCCAGTAGCCGTGCACCACGACGCGCAGGTTGGTGCCGAGCCGCGAGACGCCGCGGGCGTTCACTTCCCACAGGTTGCGCGCGGGTGTCGCGCCATCGAACACGAACGGCGTGACGCCATCGGAGAGGAAGCCGATCGCGGGGTCCATGGAGGTCGGCATGTGCTTGTAGACGTAGCCGATGCTGCCGGCGAAGCGCGAGTCCTCACGCACGTCGTTGTCCCACGCGAACAACCATGTCGCGGGTGTCGGGTCGTAGCTGACGATGACTTCGCCCGCGGTCATCTCGCGGTTCGAGCGCACCGAGAACGGGTTGTCGATGATGTCGCGCTGCAGGCCGTTGTTGCGCTCATCGCGCGTGAGCGGGCCGACGATCGGCTTCTGCCACAGGAAGTTCGGGCCGACCTGGAAGCGCCCGGCGCCATAGGCGAAGCCGCCGATCAGGTTGCGCTGGTTGCCGAGCCCTGAGTCCTTGAGCAGCCAGCCCATGTAGTTGTTGGTCGCCGTCGGGCCCCCTTCAGCGACGAGCCCCATCGAGGCGCCCTGCGCGTACCACTGCAGGCGGCCCTGCGCCGCCGCAATGCGGAACTTGCCGCCCCACTCATCGGAGGAGTGGACGACGTCGCGCAGCAGCCGGTAGGAATCGCCACTGCCTTCGGACACCGGGAACGCCTCGCCCTCGCGATTGGCGCCGGCCCACAGACCGCCCACTTCGACCGTGGCCGAGCGATAGTTTGTCTTCAGGTGCAGCGCGCCTTTCTGCGTGGGCTTGACCACCACGATCGAGCCCGCGACGGTCTGGATGCCGCCCTGCCCATTGATGTCTTTTTCGTAGACCGCGGTCGCGTCGAAGCGGCCCAGCGGGTGGCGGTACTTGGTGAGCACCGCCGGCGCTGCTCCCCACCACAGCTGCGGTCCGAAGGCCACTTTGAGACCCGACAGCGAGCGCTTGGCGACGATCTCGACACCGACTGGCGCCGGCGAATCATAGATGTCGACGTTCGCGCCGTAGTTGGCTTCACGGTAAAGGCCGAAGAAGTCGCCTTCGTAGCCCCAGTGGAAGTGGCCCGTGCGGTAGAACGCGTCGAGATTGAACCAGCGGTCGTCCCAGCTCATGCTCGACTGGTAGACCTTCACGCGTTCGGTGCGGCGGTTCTCGTAGAAGATCTGGTCAATGGTGTTGGTCGGCACGTCGCCCTTGATGTTGAGCGACAACTTGCCCGAGACGGCCGGCGAGGGGTTGGCCTGGAAGTCGGTGTAGAACGTCTGGAACTTGTCGAAGCCTTTGAACGCGGGGTCGCCGAATTCCGCGGGCCGCGTGAGCTTCGCTCCCGTACTGATGGTCTCGAAGTCCAACCGCACTCCCGAGACGCGCACGCGCTCGAGCGCGTTGGTGATCAACGCCGCGCGGTCGCCGCGTGCTTCTAGAGTGGCGACGCCGGGCGTGACCGCGGCGAAGTGCGCGTGGATCGCGTCGTTCGTGGTCGTTGCAGCGTAGGGGTCGAGCGCGAACACCTTGCGCAGCGCGTAGTACGCAGCACGCGGGTAGAGCTCGTAGAGGCCGCGGCTGTCGGGGAAGCCCTTGGCGCAGATCCCCCACCACTCCTCGTTCATGTTGTTCTCGCCCTTCACGTAGTCGTCGCCGTAGCCGGCGTCGGGCCACGAGGCGTTGGTGTCGTGAATGTCGAGACGCTCCTCCTGCTTGTACTTCCACCAACCGTCCGACCACTGGAACACGCAACCGCCGATGGCGTTGCCTTCCTGGCCGTGGCCCGCCGACTTTTCGTAGATCTCCTGCCACAGACCGATCAGGTAGCGCGCCTGCATCGCCTGGTCCTCGTGCATGTCCTTGGCGTTGAAGGCGTCGGAACCGAACTCCGTGTACAGGACAGGAATCCCGAGCTTGTCCTTCACCACCTGGAACAGGTCGCGCGAGGAGATACCGCGATAGACGTTGGTGCCGAGCACATCGATGGCCTTGCAGTCCTTGGCGATGATGTCGATGTACTGGAGGTCGCCATTAGCGATGGCGACGGGCAGGCTCGGGTCGGCGCGCTTGGTGGCCTCGGCGATCTCGCCGAACAGCGAATACAGCGTGTGCGCGCGCGCCGCATCCCGCTCCCCCTTGGGCAGCGCTTCGATCTCGAACGAGCTCCACGACAGGCCGTAGTTGTTCTCGTTGCCGAGCAGGTACATCAGCACGCCGGGCGTGCCGCGGTACTTGGCGACCATGGCGGCGACGTCGGCGGTGAGTGCCTGGCGCATGCGCGGCTTGGAATAGTCCGTGTTCGCGTTCCACACGCCATCGAGCGTGAAGCCGTAACGCCCGACGGTGTGGTTGATAATGCAGTAGATGCCGTAGCGGTCATGCAGGTAGCGCACCCAACGCGGCGGGATGCCGTTGTAGATGCGGATCACGTTGACGCCCATGCCTGCAAGCAGCGACATCTCGCGGTCGAGTGCGGCGGTGATCAGTTCGTCAGATTGCTGCCACAGGTCGTAGGAGTAGTTCTGGCCGATCGGCGTGTAGTCCCAGTTCATGCCCTTGACCATGAAGTCGCGCCCGCCAACCAGCAGCCGCTGGCCCGTCGCGTCGCTGACGACGCGCACGGCTTCTGCGGTGTTGGTGGCGCCCGCGGTCGCCGTCGTGTCCGCCTGTGCGTGTGCGACGGCGGGCGCCGAGGTGACCACCAGCATGGCTGCGAACGCCGCGAGCAAGGGGGCGATACTCTTCAGATGACGAGCGGCAATCGTCCTCACGGGTTTCTCCTCGAGTGCTGTGGCTCGGCGGCCGAATCGACCGCTCCCTGGGAAATCACATCGCGATACCAGAAGGCGCTCGCCCGCGGCGTGCGGGCCTGGTTTGCGTAGTCCACGTGGTACAGGCCAAAGCGCTTGGACAGGCCCTGGCTCCATTCGAAGTTGTCCATCAGCGACCAGACGAAGTAGCCGCCCAGCGGCACGCCGTCGGCCATGGCGCGCTGTGCCGCCGCGATGTGGGAACGCAGGTACTCGACGCGCCGCGTGTCCGCGAGGTGGCCGTTGGGGCCGGGCTCATCCGGGTAAGCCGCGCCATTCTCGGTCAGGTAGATGCGCGGCGGCGCGTACTCTTTGTTCACGCGCGAGAGCACTTCGTACATGCTCTCGGGGTAGACCTCCCAGCCCATTGCCGTGAGCTCTTCATCGGGCACCACCTGCACCGCGACCGGCGCGCCCTTGGGGCCTGCCCTTACCACGCTGCGGCTGTAGTAGTTCACGCCAAGGAAGTCGGTCGGCGTCGCGATGGTCTCGAGATCGCCCTCCATCACGAACGGCAGGCGCGGGCTCGCGAGGTGGCCGAGCTTCACACGGTCGGCGATGGCGTCTTCGGGGTAGGCGCCGCGGTAAAGCGGATCCAGGTACCAGCGGTTGAACGAGCCATCGAGATGGCGCACGGCATCGCGGTCGGCGTCGGAGCCGGTCGCGGGATAAACGGACGCGAGGATCAGCACGATCCCGACTTCGGCGCGCGGCGAGTTACGACGCAGCACTTCGACCGCGCGGCCGTGCGACAGCAGCAAGTGGTGCGCGACACGCAGCGACACGCTCGGCAGGTGCATGCCGGGCGCGTGCACTCCCGTCTCGTAGCCGAGATGCGCCATGCACCACGGTTCGTTGTGCGTCACCCAGTTGCCGACGCGATCGCCCAAGCGGCGGCTGACGGCGTCGGTGTAGCGCACGAACGCATCGACCGTCGCGCGCGAGGTCCAGCCGCCGCGATCCTGCAGCGCCTGCGGTATGTCCCAGTGATTGAGCGTGACGAACGGCTGTATGCCGGCCGCCAGCAGGCGGTCGACGAGCGCGTCGTAGAAGTCCAGCCCCTTCGGGTTCACCTTGCCGTCGCCATCGGGCACGATGCGTGGCCAGGCGATCGAGAAACGGTAGGCACCGACACCCAACCACTCGAGCAGGCCGAAGTCGTCCCGCCAGCGGTGATAGTGATCGCACGCGACCTTGGGGTTGGTCTTGTCGACGATGCTGCCGCTCAGGCGCGCGTAGCGGTCCCACACCGATTCGCCGCGGCCGTCTTCATCGACGGCCCCTTCGATCTGTTGCGCCGAAGTGGCGACACCCCACACGAAATCCTTTGGGAATGGTTGCAATGTCACAGGGCTCAATCCTGGTTGACCAGCGCACTGGCTGGATAGAGGTGGCAACGGACGGAACGTTCCCCCAGCCGTCGCGGCCCGGGATCAGTGATCCAGCAGATGTCCATGCGGTCGGGGCAGCGGGCCGCGAACGGGCAGCCCACGTCAGCGGCGTGGCCCCGTGGTTCGTTCGCGGGGAGCGCAAGCGCCGCGCGGGGAGCAGTCTCCGCGATCGAAGCGAGCAACGCGCGCGTGTACGGGTGCGCCGGCGCCGAAACGATCTGCTCGCTCGGCCCGTCCTCGACGAGGCGGCCGCGGTAGAGCACGAGGATGCGGTCCGCGAGATAGCGCGCCGAGGCGAGGTCGTGCGTGATCAGCAGGATCGACAGCCCGCGATCGCGCTTGAGTTGCGCGAGCAGGTTGAGCACGCCCATGCGGATCGAGACGTCGAGCATCGAGGTCGGCTCATCGGCCACAAGCAAGTCAGGATCGACCGCGAGCGCGCGAGCGATGGCGACGCGCTGGCGCTGGCCGCCCGAAAGCTCGTGCGGGTAGCGCGCGATGAACTCCTCGGGCGGATCGAGCCCCACAGTGCGCAGGAGCTCAAGCACGCGTGCGCGCAGGTCCGCGCGAGCGATCTTCGCGTGGCGCAGTAGCGGACGCTCGAGGTGATGGCCGACGCAGTGGACAGGGTTGAGCGAGCCGAACGGGTCCTGGAACACCATCTGGACGCGGGCACGGTAGGCGAGCGACGCCCGGCGGGGTTCACGGGCCAGGACGTCTTCGCCCGACAGGCGGATCTCGCCGTGGTCGGGGGCCTCTAGCCTGAGCAGGATGCGGGCAATGGTGCTTTTGCCGCTGCCGGACTCGCCCACCAGGGCGACGGCCTCCCCCCTGGCGATCTGGAACGACACGTCCCGGACGGCACAAACGGCGGTGGCGTGCGCGAACATCCTCTTGGAAGAGAACGTCTTGCGCAGGTCGCGCACCTCCAGCAGCGGAGCCCGTGAAGACGTGGGCGCAGCGACCGTCATGGCGCGGCGAACTCAGGAAAAAAATACTTTGTTCGCATGTCGAACATAGTCTAGGATTCTTAAAGGCGTGTCAAGAGATTCCGGGTCCCCTTCACCCGGCGTTCGCATCACAACGATTTCCTCTAAGGCGCTACCGGCAAACGGCCCGATGCCCCTCAACGTTTCGCTCTTCTTCAGGAGGTCAGTCAAATGAATCGACGCGTTACCACGGTGCTCGCGGCGGCCTTCCTGTTCCTGGCGCCCACGGCGGGCCACGCGGCCCTTGCCCCATACACCCAGAGCTTCGAGACGCTGGTGAAGACCGATCCCAACGCACTGTCCGCCGACGGTTGGGTGATCTATGGCAACGTGTTCAGCCCCGATCACGCGACGTACCTGTACGGCTACGGCACCTTCCCCGCGCCGAATAACGGCTTCGGCTTCTCGATCATCGATGCCGGGCAGGGCGGTGTGCCGCAGGGCGCCCAGCAGTTGAGCATCTTCAGCGACTACAACAACGCCGATCACGCCAACGGCAACCAGATCGAAGCGAACGTGTTCCACGAGCAGACGATCGCCGCCGCCGATGTCGGCAAGCAGTGGACGTTCCAGTTCGACGCCAAGCTCGGCAACCTCGTCGCCCCCTCGACCGCGCTGGCGTTCGTCAAGACGCTGGACCCGAACAACGGCTACGCGACCACGAACTTCCTCGCTATCAACACGACCGCGCTGCCCACGACGTGGGGCAGCTTCTCGATTCCCATCACCATCACGGCGTCATTGGTCGGGCAGATCCTGCAGTTCGGCTTCGCCAACACCGCCACGCACTATGTGGCCTCGGGCGTCTTCTACGACAACATCTTCTGGTTCAAGTCGGGCACGTTGGGGGTGCCCACGGGGCAGCAGAACACGCTCGCACTGCGCGCCGCCACGCCGAACCCGTTCACGGCCTCGACGCGCATCGAATACTCGATCGCCCAGGCCGGCCTCGCGGAGCTCGCCGTCTACGACGTCGGCGGCCGCAAGGTGACCTCGCTGTTCAAGGGCGTGGCAGAAGCCGGCCCGCACGCGGCGCTGTGGAATGGCCGTGACGACAGCGGCGCGCCGGCTGCGACCGGCGTATACTTCTCCGTGCTGCAGACGGCAAGCGGACGCGAGTCGAAGCGCCTCATCCTGAACCGGTAAGGTGTTGGGCGGGGTGGTCGCTTCGCGCGGCTGCCCCGCTTTCTTCATGTAGGGCCGCGCTCGCAAAACACCCCCAGCATCTCGCGGAGCCTTGATTGCGCTTGAAGCATTTAGTGTTCGTCGCGGCGACATGGCTGCTGTGCGCCGTGGCGGCCCGTGGCGCCTCCGCGCAGTGCATGCTCGCCAACCCCAGCTTCGAGCTGGGCGGTTCCGGCGGCAACGTGTTCGGCGGCTGGAACCAGTTCGGCCCCGTCGGCACCTCGACCGTCGCGGTGAACGGCTCGCGTTCGGCTCAAGTCAGCGGTCCCAACAATGGCAGCTGGGACGTCGCGGGCTACTGGCAGTCGCTCGATTGCGTGCCCGGCCAGCGCTGGGCGGCGTCGGTGTGTGTGCAGCACACGAACATCGCCCCGTTGAGCGGAGGATCGCAGGCGATCCTCAACATCGAGTGGCGTGATGCCGGCGGCAACCTGCTGTCCTACGAATCACACGCCGCCGCCACCGCCGCGACGCCACGCGACGCCTGGACCTACTACTCCGTGCAAAGCGGCTTAGCCCCCGCCAACACGGCCTCGATCCACTTCGTGCTCGGCGTGCTGCAGGGCCCGACGGACCCGCAACCGCAGGTGAAGTTCGACGCCGCGACGTGCGTGAGCCTCGGGCCACCCACACTCGAGACGCTGCAATGGGGCGACTTCGGCGGCGGCCGCACCGTCAGCTTCAGCGGCCGCACCTGGCGCGTGAAGGGCCCTGGCTACTACGGGCCCGGCCCCAACTCGTTCGACAACAGCGCCGCTGCGGCCTCGGTCGATGGCAACGGGCGCTTGCACCTGACCGTCCACAAGAGTGGCAGCGTCTGGTACAGCAGCGAGGTCGTGCTCAACGACGCGCTCGGCTATGGCGACTACATCGTCACCACGCGCGGCAGGCCCGACATCCTCGACATCAACACCGTGCTCGGCATCTTCCTGTGGGAATACGGCTCCTGCTACAGCAGCAACTACCTGTGGTGGAACCCGTACAACGAGATCGACATCGAGTACAGCCGCTGGGGCAACCCGAACAGCGCCATCGGGCAGTTCGTGGCGCAGCCCTACGACTACCCGGGCAACATCCAACGCTTCGGCGCCACGTTCGCCGCCGATGAGGTCACGAGCCACGCCATGCGCTGGCTGCCGGGGCGCGTCGAGTACCGCAGCTGGCGCGGCGACGCGAACGCCGAATCGCCCGCGAACATGATCGCCTCGTGGACCTACCTGGGGCCGCACATCCCGCGGCCCGAGTCGCCGCGCCTGCACTTGAACATGTGGCAACTCGCCGCACCCTCGGTGACGCAGGAAACAGTGTTCGACGCGTTCACCTTCCGCGCCGCGTGTCCGTCCGGGAATTGCGGCATCCTCAGCGTGGATCCGCCTGCCGCAGCCCCTGCCCTGTTGGCCGCGGCATCGCCCAATCCGTTTGGCGCGGAG
Source organism: Candidatus Eiseniibacteriota bacterium (assembly GCA_031366795.1). Taxonomy (GTDB): domain Bacteria; phylum Eisenbacteria; class RBG-16-71-46; order RBG-16-71-46; family RBG-16-71-46; genus JANLWK01. Next base: position 8,704 of record JANLOX010000089.1, read on the forward strand.
ACCTCAATCCGCTTCGCGATGCCGGCCGCCGGCGATGCCGAGCTCACCGTGTTCGACATGGCCGGGCGTCGCGTGCGCCAACTCGTGAGTGGTAACCTCGCCGCGGGCGAGCACACCGCGCGCTGGAACGGGCGCAGCGATGCCGGAGCGCGCGTGCCGCCGGGCGTGTACTTTTACCGTTTGCAGGCGGCGGGACTCTCGGACACCCGGCGCGTTATCATCCTCGACTGAGTCCAAGCCCATGGGTGAGTTCGTGACGCGGGACGGCGAGCCGTGGTACCGCATCAGCGGCCTGAGCGATCTCCCGCCGTTCCTGGTGAACCTGCCGACCGACACCGACCTGTGGATGTTCATTTCATCGACCGGCGGGCTGACGGCCGGCCGCCGTGATCCCGACGGCGCCTTCTTCCCCTACGAGACCGTCGACAAGCTCCACGACGCGCTCCCCCACACCGGACCCGTCACGCTGGTGCGCTGGGGACGCGGGGGCGCCGCGCCACGCCTGTGGGAACCGCTGGCCCTGAGTGATGTGCTCGCGACGGGCATCGAACGTTCGTTGTCCAAGAACCTGCTCGGGAACCGGCTCGTATTCGAGGAGATCCATCTCGAAGCGCAACTCGCCTTCCGTTATCGCTGGGCCGGAAGCGACGAGACCGGTTGGGTGCGTACGGCGACGCTGACCAACACGGGGGCAGCGCCCGTCACACTCGACCTGCTCGACGGCCTGCGCAATGTCCTGCCCAGCGGTGCGCCGCTGCGGCTCTACCAGCGCTCGAGCAGCTTGGTCGACGCCTACAAGCGCGTCGATGTCGATGCCGCGACAGGACTCGGCATCTTCTCGCTCACCGCCGAGATCATCGACCGCCCCGAGCCCGCCGAAATGCTGCGCGCCACCACCGCGTGGTGCCATGGCCTGCCCGGCGCCCGGGTCGCGCTGTCGGGCGCGGCGCTGCGAACATTCCGCCGCGGTCAGGCAGTGCGCGCAGAATCACTGCTGACCGGGCGCCGTGGCAACTACTTCGTGACCTCCACGCTGACGATCGAGCCGGGCCAGCACATAGCATGGCACATCGGCGTGGACAGCAATCGCAGCCACATCGACATAGCCAGCCTGCGCGCGCGGCTGCGGGATGCGGGCGGCGTGGGCGCGTGGGTCGAAGGTGCCCTCGGCGCATCGAGCGAGGCGCTGCGCCGTATCGTGGCCAGCGCCGATGGGCTGCAGCTTACCGGGCACACCGTCGGCGCGGCGCACCACTTCGCCAATGTGCTCTACAACAACTTGCGCGGCGGCGTGTTCGTCGAAAACTACGCCTGCCCCAAGGCCGACCTGCTCGCGTTCATCGAGGCGCGCAATCATGCGGTCGCCGCGCGCTGCGCCGGACTGCTCACCGCACTCCCCGCCGCGGTGACCGTGCAGGCGTTGATCGAGACGGCACGTGCAAACGGCGATGCCGACTTGCGGCGTCTGTGCTTCGAATACCTGCCGCTCTACTTCGGCCGCCGCCATGGCGACCCGAGCCGCCCGTGGAACACGTTCTCGATCCATGTCCGCAATGCCGACGGCAGTCGCGCGCTACGCTACGAAGGCAATTGGCGCGACGTGTTCCAGAACTGGGAAGCGCTCAGCATGAGCTTCCCGGGCTTCCTTCCAGGCATCATCGCCAAGTTCGTCAACGCCTCGACGATCGACGGCTTCAACCCCTACCGCATCACGCGCGACGGCGTCGACTGGGAAGTACTCGACCCGCGCGATCCGTGGGGCGGCATCGGTTACTGGGGCGACCATCAGCTCATCTACCTGCTCAAGTTCCTGGAGTCGATGCGGCACCACGCGCCCGGTGGCCTCGAGAACCTGCTCACGCAGGACATATTCAGCTACGCCGATGTGCCCTACCGCCTCAAGCCCTACACGCAGATTCTCGAGGACCCGCGCGCGACGATCGAATTCGATGAGGCACGCCACACGCAGATCCAGGAGCGTGTCCGCACGAATGGCTTTGACGGCAAGCTCGTGCGCGCGGCCCAGGGTGGCGTGTATCACGCGAACCTGCTCGAGAAGCTGATCGTCCCCGCGCTGTCCAAGTTGTCGAACTTCGTGCCCGGCGGTGGCATCTGGATGAACACCGAGCGCCCCGAGTGGAACGACGCGAACAACGCGCTGGTCGGCAATGGGCTCTCGGTTGTGACGCTGTGCTATTTGCGGCGCTACCTGGCATTCGTGGAAGAGTTGTTCGCGGGACAGCCGCACGGTGATGCGCAGGTGTCCATCGAGGTCGTCGAGTGGCTGCGCGCGATGAGCTCCGTCCTGCAACGCCACCACGCGCTGCTCGCGGCCCCGCAGATCGAGGACCGCGCCCGCAAGCAGGTTATGGACGAATTGGGCGAGGCGTTCACCGCCTATCGCGATCGCGTGTACGCGAGCGGGTTCTCGGGCAAGGTCGCGCTTGGGCTCGACGAGGTGCTGGCGTGGTGCCGCGAGGCTTGCGCGCATGTCGATCACTCGATCCTCGTGAATCGCCGCGACGATGACCTGTACCACTCCTACAACGTGCTCGCGCTGGGCGCCGATGGATCGAGCGCAGCGGTGCGCGCGCTCGATGTGATGCTTGAGGGTCAGGTCGCGGTCCTCAGCTCGGGGCTCGTGGGCGCCCCGGAGGCCACGGAATTGTTGGCGCAGTTGTTCGCGAGCCCGCTGTACTCGCCTGAACAAAAGAGCTTCCTGCTCTACCCCGACAAACCGCTGCCGTCGTTCCTCGAGCGCAACCGGATCCCCGCGGACCTCGCGGCTCGTGTGCCGCTGGTCGTCGCACTGCTCGCGGCGAGCGACACCTCGGTCCTCGACCGCGACGCCGACGGCGTGCTGCGCTTCCACGCGGATTTCAGCAACGCGCGTGATGTGGCGGACGCGCTCGACCGGCTCGAGCGCAGCGCGACGTGGTCACGAGCCGTGGCGCGCGACCGGCGATCCGTTGTCGAACTGTTCGAGGCCGTGTTCTCGCACGACACCTTCACCGGGCGCTCGGGCACCATGTACGCCTACGAGGGCCTCGGCTCGATCTACTGGCACATGGTGGCGAAGCTATTGCTCGCTGTGCAGGAGGTGTTCTTCGCGGCACGGGCCACCGGCGAGGATGATGCGGTGTGCGCGGCGCTCGCGGAGTACTACTTCAAGATTCGCGGTGGTCTGGGATTCGAGAAGTCCGTTGGCGAATACGGGGCCTTCCCCGCCGATCCCTACTCACACACGCCCGCGCATGCCGGCGCCCAGCAACCGGGCATGACGGGGCAGGTGAAGGAGGAGATTCTCACGCGCTTCGGCGAGTTGGGCGTGCGCGTGAACAAGGGCATCGTCGAGTTCGCGCCCGTACTGCTGCAGCGGGACGAGTTCCTCACCAAGCCGGGCCGCTACGAGTATTACGCGCTCGACGGGCAGCCCAAGTCGTTCGCTGTGCCCGCGGGCGAGCTGGCGTTCTCGTATGGTCAGGTGCCCGTCGTGTATTTGCTCGAAGCGAACGATGCGTGGATCCGCGTCACGCTGCGCGACGGCTCATCGAGTGAGGTCGCGGGATGGAGCTTAAGCCCCGGCGAAAGCCGCGACGTACTGGCGCGCGAGGGCAGAGTCACGCGGATTGAAGTCGGGGTTCCTGAGCGACAACTGTTCAAAGGCTAGCCTGGGTCAGTTCGCCATCGCCGCCTTTGGCGTGCGGTCCGCATGATACAGCCCCCAGTGCTTCTCGACCTCGTCCGCCCGGTCCCCACCCTTCCAGTTCTCGTCGAACGCCTCGAAAATGAAGGACGGCACGCGGTCCTTCTGCACCCACGCGTGATACGCCGCGAAGAACGTCGCCTGCTCCGCCTCGCCCACGCGCCCCTTCATGAGCTTGCCCTGGTCGCCCACGTCGTTGTACTGCGTTGCCCAGCCCGTCTCGCCCACGACGACCCGTTGGCCCGGGTGTCGCGACTTAATGTCTTCAAGCGTCGACCGCGTCCAATTGACCGCCTCCTCGAGTTGCTTCCCGTTCCACAGCGGGTGCGCGTGCAGCACGATGAAATCGCACTCGCGCGCCACCGCGTCGCTCTCGGGTTTGTTCCAGAAGTTGAAGTCGTCCGCCGTCGTCACCGGCACCTTGGTCTTCGCGCGCACTTCGCGCAGGTAGCGGATCAGCACGGCCGGCGGCGTGCGATGGTCGGTCCATGAGACCTGCGTCTCGTTTCCGACGCAGACTGACGACACGATCCCCGGGTAGGTCTTCGCGAGCCGGATCGCGGCATCCACCTCGCGGCGATTGCTGGCGAGCCGGTCGGGGAAGCGCTTCACGACCCCCGTGCTGTCCGGCAGCGTCTCTTCCACCGCGATCCATGCACCCAGCATCACCGTGAGCCCCAGGTGCTCATCCTTGATCGTCTTCAATATTGAGTCGCCGAGGTCGGCCGCGCCGTACACGCGGATGGCCTGCCAGTGACTCGCGATGATCCTCAAGTCCTCGGCCATCTGCGCACGGCTCGGCGAACGGCCGAAGGGCCGCTGGCCATCGCGATGCATGCCGTAAGCGACCCCCTCGCCGCGCCACATACCGTCGCGAACCAGCACGAGCGGGCGTGCGCGGAAGGCGGCCTGCTTCGCTGCAAGTTCAGTGTGAGGCCCAGGCGCGACCGACGAGCGGGAGGCGGCAGTGCAGCCGGTGGCGATCGCGGCGAGCAGCGTGACAAGGGCCAGCTTGCGGAACATGTGGATCCTCCCGGAATGCGGCGGAGATGCAAGAATCAGCTTTGGCGCGAGCACACAGACTCAGCCTCGCCTCGCCGCCTCGATGGTGGCGATGTCGATCTTCTGCATCGGCATCATCGCCTCGAACGCACGTTTCGCCTCAGGCCCACCCGCTGCGAGCGCATCCATGAGAACGCGCGGGGTGATCTGCCAAGAGATACCCCAGCGGTCCTTGCACCAACCGCACTCACTTTCCTCGCCGCCATTGTCGACGATCGCGTTCCAGTAGCGGTCCGTCTCTTCCTGGGTGTCCGTCGCGATCTGGAAGGAACAGGCCTCGGTGTGCTTGAACGCCGGGCCGCCATTGAGACCGAGGCAGGGAATCCCCAGCACGGTGAACTCGACCGTCAGCTCATCTCGTGTTCTTCGGCATCATGCTCGTGTGCTCCTTCTCTCGGTTAGGACGAACGCTGCGGGGCGTGCGAAAGAACCGCCAGACTCGCGGGAGATCTCACGAGAGCTTGACCGGGCCCGCTCGAGAAAGCCAGACGCACTGGTCGAGCCGGGAACCTCACCGTTTTCCCCGGCTCGCCACGGCGGGCACTCGACATTGCGCGGGACTACTTCATCGCCGGTGCGGCCATCTCCAGGCAGGCCTTTGCGCATTGACGGCACGCCTCCGCGCACCGGCACATCATCGCATCGTCACCGAACGTCTCGCAGTCCCTGTAGCACGCTTCGCACACCTCCGCACATGCTCCACAGACGCGGGCGAAATGCTCCGACCCGCGCACCATAAAATCGCCGGCAGTGGCGCAGATTCTGGAGCAGTCGAGCAACAGCATGACATGCTCCGGCGACGCGTGGCGCCCTCCGAGTCCGAGGCAGTGTGCCACTGAGGACGCGCATGCCTCTTCGCATGCCCGGCAGGAATCGATACAGGCTTTCATCTTAGAATCACTCATCGAATTGTGCATGGTCCTGATCTCCTGGGTGCAGCAAGATTGAACAACGGCGCGCCCAGCCGGGCGCTAATTGCACTTCCGGTACCACCGGCATAGCCAGCCCTTCATGGTGACGATCTCGTTTTGCTGTGACTGCCCGATGTGGCGGCACATGTGGCGCAAATCGGCATGCTTGTCCCGGCGCTGGCATTTGCTCCGGACCTCGGCATTCGAGCGCGCCAGTGAGCCGGGGTTCGACGCCGGCGGTCGGTCGTTTCTAACATTCGTGAGTGGCGCAAACTTCAAGGATGAGGCGGATAAATCGGGCTTGCCCAAGTGAGCCCGACCGGTGCGGCCCGCCGCCCAGGACATCCTCGCCCGGATCG
>JANLOX010000375.1:0-7249 GCA_031366795.1 Candidatus Eiseniibacteriota bacterium
CGGACTCCGAGCTTCTCGCCGCGCTTGACGACGAAGAACAAGTTCGTTCCGATTTTCACGGTAGTCGGGTCTTCCCGCTCGTCGCTCTTGAGACCGAGGGGTCCCGTGACCGGCTTATCGTCCGCCGTCAGCGCCACTCCCGCGGCGGGCTCGAGACGAACGCGGCCTCTCTCGAGAACGAGAGTCCCCGCCTCCGCCGGGGCGCTCTTGCTCGACAGAACCACCGGGTCCTTCGAATTTGCGCCGAAGGAATTGCCGCTGCCGCTGTTGTCCTACGGAGGCACTGCCCTGATCGTCAACGGCATCGAGATCGGCCTGCTCCAGAACGTGGCGCTGCGCCGCCACGAGTACTGAGATGTATCCCGAGATCGTACACTTCGGCGCGTTGCACATCCGCTCCTACGGGCTGGCGCTGGCCATCGCGTTCTTGGTCGGCACCTGGCTTGGCCTCAAGGAAGCCCGCCGCTTCGGCATGGACGAGGATAAGTTCCTCACCGTCGTCCTGTTCACGCTAGTGGGCTCGATCTTCGGCGCCCGGCTGCTGTACGTCATGGAACACATCGGGGACTACCGCGGCCAGTGGTCGAGTGTGTTCGCGCTCTGGCAGGGCGGTCTCACGCTGTACGGCGGCATCATCGCCGGCACCGTGGTCGGCCTGTGGATGGCGAAGCGCCAGGGGCTGCCCATATGGCGCGTGGCCGATGCCCTGGCCCCCTCCATCGCCATCGGCACCGCCTTCGGTCGCGTCGGTTGCTTCCTCAATGGCTGCTGCTACGGGCGGCCCACGCACCTGCCGTGGGGCGTCGTCTACCCGCCCGACACATTTCCTGCGCTCGAATTTGGCGAGACGCCGATCCATCCTTCCCAGCTCTATTTCTCGCTCGCCTCGCTGGCGCTGTTCGCCGTGCTGTGGGCGATCCGCAAGCGCACGCGCGGGGCGGGTGAATTGTTCTGGGGATTCGTCATCGCCTACGCGCTAATGCGCATTCCGCTGGACCTGACGCGCGCCTACGAGCCCGGCACCGTACTCGCGCACCTGGGATCCTTCGATATCACCGAGAGCCAGCTCGTCAGCCTGACCCTGGCACTGTTCGCCTCGCTCATGCTGATGCGGTTGCGCCGCGCCGCGTCACTCGCGGAGGCGGCGGCCTTGCCGGCGGCGTCGATGTCCGAGACGGCACACGCTGCCGTTACGCCTGATGACGAGGCGCACGAGCTGACCCCGCCGCCCGCGGCTCCGACCCAGCCTTGAGACGCGCGCCCGTGCGGCTCGCGGTGCTCGGGGATCCACTGCGCTACACGCTTTCGCCGCAGTTGCACCGCGCGGGATTGGAAGCGCTGGGGATCGAAGGGGATTCGGTGGCCCTGCCGACGCCGGCCGCCGAACTCGGCGCGCGGCTCGAGCACTTGGCACGTGAGGGCATTCGCGGCTGCAACCTCACTGTCCCTCTGAAGGAAGCGGTGCTCGCGCACGTGCCGCGAATTTCGGCTGCCTCGGGTGCGGCGCAGTCGGTGAACACCGTGGGCTTCGAAGCGGATGGCGCCTGGGGCGACACCACCGACGGCCCGGGATTCATCGAGTGGCTCACCTCGATCGGGCGGCCGGTGGCAGGAGATCGCGTGCACCTGCTCGGTGCGGGCGGTGCCGCGCGTAGCCTGGCGTTGTCGCTGGGCGCCGCGGGTGCAAGCGTCACGGCAAGCGCGCGACAGCCCGAACGTGCCGCGGTGGCGTGGCGGGGGCTGGGCAGCGTGTGTGCGTGGGGCGGGCGCGAGGAGGCCGCGGCACTCGCCGATGCGACCGTGATCGTGAACGCCACTCCGCTCGAGGCGGTGGGAGAGTTGGCTTCGTTCGACGCCTGGTCACCCCGCGCGGTCGTCGTGGACCTCCGCTATGGTCCCGAACTCACACCGTGGATAGCAGCGTGGCGCTCGCGCGGCGGTGAGGGTTACGACGGGCTCGGATTGCTGATCCATCAGGCACGGCTTTCGCTGGGGCGCTGGTTGAATGTACCGGTGCCGCTCGCTCCGCTGGAGGGCGCGGTGGGCTGGCCGCGATGAGCGGGCAGGTGGGCGCGGCGAGGGGGAAGGCGTGCGCGTAGGGAGTGCTGAGGGACCGTGGGGATCGTTGGGCTCGTTCGGCTCGTTGCTCCGCCGCGCCGGGGGCGACCTGCTCGATGCGCTGCTGCCGCAGCAGTGCGCCGCCTGCGCCCGCGCGCTCGAAGGGGCGGGGGTGCTGTGTCCACGGTGCCTCGATTCGATACCCAAGTTGTCGATCGGTGTCTGCGCGCGCTGTCTCGCGGCGGGGCGTGAGCCCGTCGGCTGCCTCGAACATCGCGACTTCACCGTTTGGCCCGCATGGATCTACGATCCGCGCGCCGAGGCGATCGTCCACGCGTTCAAGTTTGGCGGACGGCGGGCCGTGGCGCGTGAGCTGGGAGCGGTGCTGGCTCGCGCCGGGGCGCACCTGGGCTCGGCGGACCTCGTGAGCGAGATTCCGCTGCATCGCGCGCGGCAACGCGAGCGCGGTTACAATCAGGCCGCCTTGCTGGCGGAGGCGTTGAGCCGCACGCTGGGGGTGCCACGGTTGCCGGGCCTGCTCGAGCGCGCTCGCCCGACGCTCGCGCAAGCCCGGCTCGGCGGGCTTGCGCGGCGCGATAACCTGCGGGGCGCCTTTCACGTCACCCGGCCCCAATGGGTCCGCGGCCGCCGCATCATCGTGGTGGACGACGTCATCACCAGCGGCGCCACGCTCGAGGCCGCAATGACAGCACTCAAGGAGGTCGAGGCTCACCCGGTCGCAGTAACACTGGCGTGGGCCCAGTAAGCATGTCGCACCTGCACATACCCGATGGCGTCCTGCCCTGGCTGGTCTGGGCGCCCGCATGGCTGCTCGCCGTGCTGCTGCTGGTCGTCGCGGCGTGGAGTTCGCGCCGCGCGAGCCCGCAGCAGATCGCCTATCGCGGCACGCTCGGCGCTTTGGTGCTCGCGGCGATGATGCTGACGCTGCCGCTCGGGCCGTTCGAGTACCACCTGAGCCTGATCGGCGTATTGGGCACCTTGCTCGGTCCCGCCGGCGCGTTCGAGGCGTTGTTCGTGGTCTCGGCGATTCTAGGATTTGCAGGCCATGGCGGCATCACCGTGATCGGCCTCAACGCGCTGGTGCTCGGCGCCGGCGCGGCCGTCGCACGCCCATTGCACCGAGCACTCAGTCCGCGGCTCGGCGCCGCCCGCGCCCTCGCCGTCGCGGCGGGGGCAGCACAGGCCGTCTCAGGCGCGGCGTGGGTGCTCGTAATGGTGCTGGTGCTCAAGCGCATGCCCTCAGGCTTCGGGGGCAGCACGACGTTCGCCGCCGTCGCGGGGATCGCGGCGTTCATCTGGGTCGCGGGGATCGTCGTGGAGACCTTCGTGGCCTCCGGGCTCGGCCGCTTCCTCGTGCGCGTGAAGCCGGAGATGCTCACGCCCGTTGTGGCACCGCCGCCGCGCGCGCAGGGCGCCTCGGCATGATCAACATCATCGGCCGCGTCGACCTGTCGGCTTCGTCCGGCACCACGGTGTGGCATCGCGCGAGCGCCCTGGGTAAGTTGCTGCTCACAGCGCTCATGCTCGGCCTCGTCGTGTTCACGTCCTCGCCACCGCTGCTTATCGCCTTGCACCTGATGGCCTGGCTGCTGGCGCTGTCGAGCCGCCTGTCCCCGCGGGTCACCGCGGCCATGCTCGTCTATCCGCTGATGTTCAGCGGGTTGTTCCTGCTGGCGACTTGGGACGGCAGCTGGCACACGCCGCTGATGCAGTTGCTGCGCCCGACGACCGCGTGCCTCACGGCGATCTGGCTCGTGGCGACGACGCCCTATCCCGACCTGTTCGCGCCGATCTCGCGCTTGCTGCCGGGCAACACGGCCGATGGGCTGTTCGTCACCTATCGCGCGCTGTTCGAACTGATCGCGCGCACCGAGCGGCTGATGCGCGCGCTGCGGCTGCGCGGTGGTGTCACCGGCAAGCTGCGCCGCCGCCTGACGGCCTCGGGTGAATCGATCGGCACGCTGGTGCTCTACAGCTTTGGCCGCAGCGAACGGATGTATGCCACCATGCGCATGCGCGGGCACAGTGGCCGCATCTGCGGCTGCCGCCACTATGCCGACATGACGCGCGCCGATCTGTGGGTGGCCGGCTTCGGCGCCCTCGCTGTGTTGTTGACCTTCACCCTCGGGAGGCCCGCGTGAGTCCATCCGACGAGACACGCGTGACCCCCACCAACGAAACGCGCGTGCTCTCCGTGGCCGCTTCAGCGCCAAGGGATCCCGCCGTGCGCGTCTCGTGCGTGCGCCATACGTACCCCGACCGCACGCAGGTCCACCTGTGCGGGCTCGACTTTGTGGTCGAACGCGGCCAGCGCTCGGTGATCCTCGGCCCCAACGGGTGCGGCAAGTCGACGCTGCTCTACCACATCCTCGGGCTGCTCGAGCCGCAGGAAGGGGAGGTCTCGGTGCTCGGCGTGAATCCCGCGCGCGACTTCGTCAAGATCCGCGAGCGCGTGGGCGTGCTGCTGCAGAACGTCGAGGAGCAGATCATCGCACCGACCGTGTGGGACGACGTGTCGTATTCGCCACGCGCCTATGGGCATCCCGAAGCGGCAGTCGAGGGCCTGGTCGAGGCCGCGCTCGATTGCGTCGGCATCTCGGACCTCCGCCACAAGGTCTGCCATCACCTCTCGGGCGGCGAGCGGCGCAAGGTGGCGTTGGCTGGAGCACTCGTGCTCAACCCCGAACTGCTGGTGTTGGACGAGCCCTTCGAGGGACTCGATCCTTCCTCACGCACGGACCTGTGTGACCTGCTCAACCGCCTGCATCGTGAGCGCGGCGTCACGCTGGTGATGGCGACGCATGACGTCAACGTCGTGCCGGCGATGGCGGACCAGGTGTTCGTGCTGCTGCGCGGTGGGGAGATCGTCGCGCATGGGACGCCTCTGGCGGTGTTCAGCGATCCGGGCCTGCTGCGACGCAGCAACATCGAGCCGCCCGTGCTGTCCGAGTTGTTCCAGCGCCTCGCCGAACAGGGGCACGACCTGGGTCACCCGCTCGATGTCGACGCCGCCGCGCGCGCGCTGCTCGAGTGGGGCCGCGCGCGCTTGTCCGCCGAGGCACCCGTGAGTCGCGGCGGCGCGTGAGCGGCGACCTGTTCGAGCCCGAAGGCAGCGAGGGCAGCAAAGTGCCCTCTAACGCGCCGCTCGCCGATCGCATGCGGCCGCGCAGCTTCGACGAACTCGTCGGGCAGGGGCACCTGTTCGAGCCAGGCTCGCCGCTGGCGCTGATGCGCGACGGCAAACATCTCTCGTCGGTGATCCTGTGGGGACCTCCGGGGACCGGCAAGACGACCATCGCCCGGCTGCTCGCCACCACCGCGCAGGCGCCCTTCGTGGCGTTCAGCGCCGTGCTGTCCGGGGTCAAGGAAGTGCGCGACACCATGGTGAAGGCGGGGCTCGACCGCAAGCGCTCAGGCAAGGCCACGCTGCTGTTCGTTGATGAAATCCACCGCTTCAATCGCGCGCAGCAGGACGCGTTCCTCGCGCATGTCGAGCGCGGCGATATCGTGCTGATCGGCGCGACGACCGAGAACCCGTCGTTTGAGGTCAACTCTGCGTTGCTGTCGCGGGCGCGCGTCGTGGTGCTCAAGGCGCTCGCACCCGGCGACATTCGCACGCTGCTCGAGCGCGCCATCACCGACCGCGAGCATGGCATGCCGTTCGAAGTCGACGCGGAGACCGCGGCCCTCGAGCTGCTGGCCGCCAGCGCCGATGGTGATGCTCGGCGCGCGCTCAACACATTGGAGATCGCCGCTGCTGCCGCGCGCGGCCAGCGGTTGACGCGCGACGTCGTGCGCCAGGCACTGGCGCGCAAGCACCTCGTCTACGACCGCGCCGGCGACGAGCACTTCAACCTGATCTCGGCGCTGCATAAATCGCTGCGCGATTCGGACCCGCACGCGGGGCTGTATTGGCTGGCGCGCATGCTGGCTGCGGGTGAGGATGTGCTCTACGTGGCGCGGCGTCTGGTGCGCTTCGCCAGCGAGGACGTCGGCAACGCCGATCCGCAAGCACTGTTGATCGCGGTGGCCGCGTTCCAAGCCTACCACCAGCTCGGCTCGCCCGAAGGCGAGTTGGCCATCGCTCAGTGCACCGTTTATCTCGCCACGGCACCCAAGAGCAACGCGACGTATGCGGGGTATGGGGCAGCGGTGGCCGAGGTCGAGAAGAGCGGCAGCTTGCCGCCGCCACTCGTCATTCGCAACGCTCCAACGCGGCTGATGAAGGAGTTGGGCTACGGCGCGGACTACCAGTATGCCCACGCGGAAGCCGGCGGGATCGCCGACCAGCAGCATCTCCCCGATGAGCTGGTGGGGCGGCGTTTCTACGAGCCCGTTGATCGCGGGCACGAGGTGGAAATCGCCCGGCGGATGCGCGAATGGGAGCAACTGATCGCCTCGCGGCGCGAATCGAAGTAGTCGAGGCCTCCCCCGAACACTCGGTGCGGGAAATGGCGCGCCTATCGCCCGGCGAGTTTGATCAGACTAAAACTTTGATTCATGGACTGAAACACGTTCGCGTTTCGTGAAGAATCCTCTTGCGAACAGTCAAAAGTCATGGCTTGATTGTTCACATCGGCAGCTATCGACTTTGCAAATGCTAGTAACCTTGGCGGTTGCGGACGCTGATACCGCCCAAGCCGTTGGCCTTGTTTCAATGATGTGACCTTGCCCGCCTTGCCCCCGTGTCGGTCCGGTGCTCAGCGCGCAGCGTTGCCAGAACGCACACTGTTGAGTTGACCGGAGACCGAATCGTGCCGACACGCAGGTTCGCAGGGGCATTGCTATTCGCGGCGACGGGCTGCGTCGTCGTGGCACTCCCGTTCGGCCTTGCGGGATCCGCGCCCCCTGCTCCGGGAATAGCCCGCTCCGGTGGCTTCTCGCCGGAGCGTTTTTGTTTACCCTGTTCGTGTACCCCCGGGCACCGCACGGTTCCTCGCGCCTAGTGTCGCGAGCGACCGGACGGCGCTCGATGCACCCCCAGCCTTGATCCATCCATCCAGCCCCTAGCCTTCATTCGACTGCCACCGCACCCCCATACTCGAGGTCCCCATGAATTTGTCCCGACGGAAGCGGAAGCTTCACACCGCGCCGATCGCCATCCTCGCCATCGTTGCCGCGTGTGTGTTCGCCGTCGCGCCCCGTGCCTTCGCCGCGGAAATCAGTGGCC
>JANLOX010000118.1:0-3143 GCA_031366795.1 Candidatus Eiseniibacteriota bacterium
CTGCGGGTGCTGAGGCTGCACGAGGGCAACGCCACGACCGCAGCGCGCCAGCTCGGGGTCTCGCGTACGACGTTGTGGCGCAAGCTGCGCGAATACGGGATTTCGCGGCAACCGGGCGAGACTTCTTAAAGCCCGGCTCACGCAAACGAGGAGCGCAGTCCATGGCATCCGAACGACGTTACTACGACGACTCCTACACCACGCGCTTCAGCGCGCGCATCGCCGCAGTTTCGGAGCAGGGCGGCAAGCCGGCGGTGGAGCTCGAGTCCACGTACTTCTACCCCGAGAGCGGCGGGCAGGAAGCCGACCGCGGCCGCATCGGCACTTCGCGCGTGATCGACGTGCAGGCGGGCGACGAGGGCCAAGTGTGGCATGTCCTCGATGCGCCGCTCCCTGCGGGCGAGGAATTCGACGCCGAGATCGACTGGGCGCGCCGCTTCGAACACATGCAACAGCATACCGGGCAGCACGTGCTCTCGGCGGCGTTCGAGCGTGTGCTGGGCGCACCGACGATTTCGTCGCACCTGGGCGAGGAGCGTAACACCGTCGATGTGCGGCTCGCCGCCGCGACCTGGAGCGACGTGGCGCGGCTCGAGGACGTGGCGAACGCGGTGGTGTGGGAAGACCGCGAGGTGCTGCGCCACTGGGCCGACGACGAGAGCGTGGGCCGCTTCGCCCTGCGCAAGCCACCCAAGGTGAGCGGGCGCATTCGCATCGTGGAGATTCCCGACTGGGATGGCTCAGCCTGCGGCGGCACGCATACCCAGCGCACTGGCGAGATCGGCGTCATCAAGATCGTGCGCTGGGAGCGCGTGCGCGACACGCTGCGCTTCGAGTTCCACTGCGGCATCAGGGCGGTGCGGGACCACGCGTGGCGCGTCGAGGCGCTGGTGGAAGCCGCGCGCCGCCGCACCATCCAGGATCGCGACGTGATCGCGCACCTGGAACGCGCTGCGACCGAACGCGATGAGTTGTCGCGCCGCGTCAAGGATCTCACCGCGCGCATCGCGGCGGGCGAGGCGGCCAAGCGCGTCGCGCAATCACCGGGCGGCGTCGCCGAGATGCGCGAGGTCTGGCCCCGCGACGAAGCGCGCAGCTTCGCCTACAAGTGTCTCGAGCTCGGCAGCCCGTGGATCGCCGTCGCCGCTGCGGCACCCGAACCCTTCGTGATGATCGCGCGCCCCAAGTCCGGCAGCGCCGACCTGCGCGCGTTGTTGCCGGAATTGCGCGAACGCGCCGCGGGCAAGGGTGGCGGCTCCGCGGACGCGCTGCAGGTCAACGCACGCGACGCGGCTGCTGCGCGCGTGGCGTGGGAGTGGGCCGCGAAGGAACTGCCGGGGATTACCGCAAAATGAAAACGCGCTCCGGTGTTGAGCCGGAGCGCGTCGTGAAGCGTGTGCGCCTAAGTCGCTAGCGCGAGCGCTTGCGGGCCGTCGTGCCACCCGTTGCCGGGCGGGTCCGCGTCGCGGTCGCTCCGGTGCGCGCGGCCGGCTTCACCGCGCGGCTGGCGGGGGAGCGTGGCTTGCCACCCGTTGAAGGACGATGCTTGGCCGCCACCACGGGAACCGGCTTCGCCGCCGTCACGTGCGGACGGGCGGGAGGCGTCGCGATGCGCGCCGCCGCTGCCGCAATGCCATTGGTGGGCCGGCGCTCTTCGATGGTTTCAGGTTCGTAGGGCACGACCGGCTTGATCTCGCGCGGCGCCATGGCGTAGTCGAAGTCCGGCAGCATGACGCGAGGAATCGCGCGGCCGAGGAACCGCTCGATCGCCGCGACTTCCGTTTGCTCGTCCGGGCTCATCAACGTGAAGGCATCGCCGACCGGGTCCGCGCGTCCGCCACGTCCGAGCCGATGGACGTAGTCCTCGGGTGTCTGCGGCACATGGAAGTTGACCACGTGCGCCGTCCCCGCGACATCGAGGCTGCGTGCCGCCGGTTCGCTGGCCACGAGGATCTGCACCCTACCCCGGCGCAGGTCGTCCATGGCGCGCTCACGCTCACCCTGGTTCGGATGCTCGTCCAGCACCGCGACCGCATGGCCGTGACGCTTGAGTTGCTTGGCGAGGCGCTCCGCGGCCGTCTTGGCCCGCGTGAAGATAATCGTGCTGCGAACTTCGGCGCGCGACAGCAGGTCATCGAGCAGGTCGAACTTGAGGTCCTTGGGCACTGGATAAATCGCCTGCGTGATCCCGGCCGCCGGCTTGGCGGTGGCGGGAGCGACGTCGACGCGCACCGGCTCGACCAGCGCTTCCTTGGCCAAGCGGTTGAGCTCGGGCGGCAAGGTCAGCGTGTAAAGCAGGGTCTGGCGGGTCTCAGGCAGCAGCTTGAGCAGCTTGCGGACATCGGGCGCCAACCCCAGGCCGACCATGCGATCGCCCTCGTCGATGACGAGGATCTCGACATCGGCAAAGTTCAGGACGCCGCGGGCGTGGAGTTCGAGCAACCTGCCGGGTGTGGCCACGAGCAGCTGCACCGGCTGCTCCTGGAGCATGCGCTCCTGGGCGGCCAGCGGCGCTCCCGTGTACACCACGCCGATACGCAGGTCCGTGTAGCGCGTGTAATCGCGGGCACGGGTTTCAACATAGGACGCCAGCTCACGCGTGGGCACCAGCACGATGCCGCGCAGCCGGACGGATCGATCAAGGAAACGGGACAGCAGGGGAATGAGATACGCCCCCGTCTTGCCCGAGCCGCTTTCAGCGATTCCGATGACATCGTTACCCTGCAAGATGATCGGAATGGCCTTGCTCTGAATGGCGGTCGGCTCGGTAAACCCGGCGGCGCGGATCCCCTTGAGCATGGGAGCCGGTAAGCCGAATGACGCGAACGACACGAATCCTCCCTCAACAGTAACTTGTGTCGAGATCAAGCGATGGCTCTCCATGGCCCACGATCCCAAGCGCCCCCACTCGAGGGGGTCAGCCAATGAAACTATGCGGGGAAGGGCGTTGGGGCAACGCCTAAGATTGCCGGGATGACAACGTGCTGAAAAATTTAGGCCATACTGGCCTATGCGACGCCACGGCAATGGCTTGAGCGATCAATATTTGGGTCATTTCCCGCGTTTTTTGCGCCGTTGGCAGACGGGACAGAAGAATGTCGAGCGCTGTGCCTGCACGAGGCGCCGGATCGGCGTGCCGCAGG
>JANLOX010000138.1:0-1741 GCA_031366795.1 Candidatus Eiseniibacteriota bacterium
ATTACCCCTGATCCGCAATTGATAACTCAGAACTCACAACTCAGAGCTTATTACTTCTTCTGAAGCGCCCGTAGCTCAATGGATAGAGCACCAGACTACGGATCTGGGGGTTGGGGGTTCAAGTCCCTCCGGGCGCACCAAGTTGTCCTTTTCAGTAACGTTTCTTCCTACTGGACTCAGAATTCGAAGGATGAAACTTCAACGCGTTTTCCTCTTTCATTCCTAGCTTGCCCCCCTTACGATACGCTGGATGCATGGCTGAGGAATCTCCTCTTATGTCAGACTTGCCGCTTGATCAACTTGAACAACTCGTCCAGGGTCACCATTGGAACCCTCTCGCTATTCTTGGTGCGCATCCAATGGCCCAGAACGGCTCCCCTACCGTTCTGATTCGGTGTTTCTTGCCAGAGGCTCACGATGTGGTCCTGCTCCTGAGTGAGCAAGATCGACCGCCCATTCCCATGACGCGCATCCATGAGGCCGGTTTATTCGAAGTCATCGTACCTGGGCCACTCGGAACAAGCCCGTATCGTTTCCGCATCACCAACCGTTGTGGACAGGTCTTGGAGCGGCATGATCCCTATGCCTTCCCGCCGCTCCTTACAGACTTTGAACTGCATCTCTTCGCCGAGGGCACCTTCTTCAAGGCCTATGAGACAATGGGCGCTCATCTCCGAACGGTACAGGATATCGCTGGAGTCCATTTTGTTGTCTGGGCGCCGAACGCTGTGCGGGTGAGTGTCGCGGGCGACTTCAATGGATGGGATGGACGGTGCCATCCCATGACGAACCGCGGAGCGACCGGCTTGTGGGAACTCTTCATTCCTGAACTCACAAACGGGATGCTCTATAAATATGAAATTCGCTCACGCCATCACGACGCACCGCTTCAGAAAGCTGATCCCTATGCCTTCGCATCGGAGCTGCGCCCCAAAACCGCCTCGATCGTCCGTGAGCTTTCTTCCTACCGCTGGAATGACCAGTCCTGGATGATGGCACGAGCCCAGCAAGACCCGCTCGCCACCCCCCTCTCAATTTATGAGGTCCACCTCGGGTCCTGGATGCGTATACCTGAGGAAGGGAATCGCTGGCTGACCTATACCGAGCTGGCAGAGAGACTCATCCCATACGTGAAAGATATGGGGTATACCCATGTTGAACTGTTGCCAATTACAGAGCACCCGTTTGATGGGTCATGGGGCTATCAGACTACAGGCTATTTCGCTGCCACCAGCCGCCACGGGTCAGCTGAAGACTTTATGGCCTTTGTCGATACGGCTCATCAGGCCGGAGTGGGCGTACTGATGGACTGGACGCCCGCACATTTTCCTGATGATCCGCATGGACTCGCCCAATTCGATGGCACCCATCTCTATGACCACGCCGACCCACGGCTCGGCTACCATCCGGACTGGCACAGCCGCATCTTCAATTACGATCGCGCCGAGGTCCGGAACTTCCTTTTGAACAGCGCGCTCTTCTGGCTGGATCGATACCATATTGACGGCTTACGTGTGGATGCCGTCGCGTCGATGCTCTATCTCGATTATGGACGGAAAGAAGGAGAATGGATTCCCAATCGGTTCGGCGGGCATGAAAACATCGGAGCCGTCACGTTGCTCAAAGACTTGAATGTCCTGGTCCACCGTGACTTCCCTGGCGCCATCACCATCGCCGAGGAATCCACCTCGTGGTCGGGAGTCTCGCGCCCCACCTATACCGGAGGACTGGGCTTTACGTT
>JANLOX010000173.1:0-3609 GCA_031366795.1 Candidatus Eiseniibacteriota bacterium
GCATCGAGCATACAGAACGGATCGATACGTGCGCCGGATTCGACCGAGACGCGATGGTCGCCCAGCACCACGACCGAGGCGTGAACATCGCCCCGCAGGCCGGGGATCATGGTGCCAAGGTCGGCGGCGATCGCGGCGGCGTTCCATTCCACGATCTGCCACGGGCGCTCGATCAATTTTGCGGCACCTGGCTTGCTCGCCAGACTCGCGGCGGCGAGCCACGCCGAAGCGTCACCGCTCGCGAGTGCGGCTTGCGCGTCCGTGGGCGCCACGCGCGCGCCGAGGATGCGGTCGTCTTGGTGCACGATCAGCGGATCGTCGCCCGCCACCAACTCGTTGAGCCATACGCCCGGGAGTGCTGCGGCGTTGGCGAACACGATCGTGCGTGCTGCAGCGTCGAGACCGGGTGCGCGCGGGACCGTGCGGCATGCCTGCAGCGCGTCGGCGCGCGCCGCGAGGGCGGCGAGCGGCAGGCCGCTCGAGGCCGCGAGGCGCTCGGCGAGTGATGATGCGCCGAAGGCCAGCGCCGGCACAGGCGCAAGATCCGTCAGCGGCCGCAGGTCACGCCAGTGCGCGTCCTCGAACACGACCAGCCCCTTGCTCATCGCTTGACGCTCGAGATGCGGAACGCCTGGGTGAACCCCGATTCGATCGCGCGGCGGCGCAGCAGGTCCGCGGCGGTGTGCGTCATGCAGTCCTGTGTGCGCACTTTGTAGCGGCCCTGCTCCTGTTCGATCACCAGCGGCACCAGCAGCAGCGATGCCGCGGTGGCGCGCGTCTGCTGGGCGGTCGCGGCATCAAGCGGGGCGAGGATCTGCACACGCCAGCACGTGTCGGCCGGCGATGCGAGTGCGCGACCGCCCGGCGATTGCGGCGGCGGCGACGCACTCGGCGGCGAGGACGCGCCCCGCGGCGCGGTGGCGGACGGCGGCGCGCTTCCGCTTCTCTGCGACACCTGCGAGGTATCGACGGCGACCGTGCGGCGCTCTCCCATGACCTGCGTTGGTTCCGGCACCGGAACGTCGCCCTCGGGCGCGCTGACCGCGGTCGTGTCTTCTGCGGTCGCGGCGGGCGAAGTGGCGGCGCTCGCGCGCGACTCGGGCGCGACTCGCTCGCCGGGACGCAGCGGTTCGGGGATCGTGCTCAGCACTGCGAGCGCTTCAGGCGTGGGCGTCGAATCGGGCGGCACCACGCTCGTGGGCTTTGCTGGCGGCGTGTGCGCAGGCGGCGTCTGGCCCGGATGCGTGGCGACGGGCGGTGCGCTCACTCCCCCCGGCGCGGGCGGCAGCGGCGCGCAACTGGCGAGCCCGAAAACCGCGGCGAGGCCCAAGGCCCACGCGGCGCGGCGCGTGGCGCTCACCGGATTCCCTTGGCTTTGATGGCGTCGACGATGGCGCGGACGTTGGAACTATCCTCGATCCGACATGCCAAAGTGCCGCCGCCGGCGTTGACCACGATCATGTCCGCGAGCCCCAGCGCACCCGCCGCGCCGCCATCACCCACGACAATGCAGCGATCGCAATCAACCGCCACGGCGTCGCCGAACACCACGTTGCCGCGCTCGTCACGCGGCTGGTGAGCGGCCCATGAATTCCACGAGCCCAGGTCGTCCCAGTCGAAGGAGGCCTCGAGCATGACCGCGTTGACTGCGTGTTCGAGCACCGCGTAATCGACCGAAATCGAGGGCAGCGCAGGGAACGTCAGGTCCATGGCGTCTTCGAAGGCGGGGATCTCCTTGCGGTCGGACAGACCGCGCAACGGCAGGGCGAGATCTGGGCGGCTGGCGTCGAGCGCATCGAACAACACCGATGCGCGCCAGGCGAACATTCCGCTGTTCCAGAAGTAGCCGCCCTCGGCGAGCCAGCCCGCGGCTCGCTCGCGATCGGGCTTCTCGGTGAATTGCGCCACGCGATGGAGTCGCTCGGCGATTGCCGCCCCTTGCCGGATGTAGCCGAAGCCGGGCTCGGGCGTGGTTGGGCGAATGCCGAAGGTCAACAACTCGGCTTCGCGTTCGACGATGGTGAAGGCGCGCTCGAAGTCGGCGACGAACGCCGCGTCGTCGTCGATCAGGTGGTCCGCTGGCAGCACCGCCATGGCGGGATCGCCACCCTGTGCCAGGCACCACGCCGCCGCGGCGCCGATGGCCGCCGCGGTGTTACGCGCCAACGGCTCGCCGGCGACGCGCACGCCCGTGCCCGCGCACTCGCGCGCGACCGCGGGCCGCAAATCGCGGGCCGTCAGCACGAGGATGTTCTCAGCCGGCGCCAGCATTTGCGCGCGCGTGATCGTCGCCGCGAGCAGCGTGCGGCCGTTGCGCGCGAGCGGCAGCAATTGCTTGGGGCGATCGGCGCGGCTCCATGGCCAGAACCGCTCCCCGCGGCCTCCGGCCAGCACCACCACGTAGCGGTTAGACATGCTGGCGCGCGCCTACCAGCGGCCGCGGGCGACCGCGTCCCGGTCCGGCGCGAACGACGACAAGCCCAGCACTTCGTCGTAGACCGCCTCGTAGGCGTCGACGATGGCTCCCCAAGTGAATTCGTCGCAGCTGCGCCTGCCTGCTTCGCGGCCCATGCGCATCGCGGTGTCCGCGCGGCGATGGAAGCCTTCGAGCGCATCGGCCAGCGCGCGCGCATCACCCGGCGGCACGAGGCGTCCGGTCACACCGTTTTCGATCACGTCGGGCGCGCCCCCCACAGCACTCGCGATCACCGGGCGGCCGCGCGACAGCGCCTGCAGCAGCACGGACGAAGCACCCTCCCACAACGAGGGCACCACCACCGCATCGGCCGCGGCAAGCAGCGGCTCGAGCGAATCGTCGGGATCGATCACATGCACGGAAGCCTCGAGCCCGAGCTCCGCGATGCGGCTCTCGAGTTCCGCGGCCTGCGCGCCCTGCCCCATGATCGCCGCCACGAAGTGCAGCCCGCGCTCGCGCACGATGCCGAGCGCTTCGACCAGCACGCCGGCGCCGCGCTGCGCTTCGAGGCGCCCCGCGAACACCCACAACGGCCGCATGACTCCAGCGCCCAGTCGCTCGCGCACGCGCCGCGCCAGCTCGTGCTCGCGCGCCTCGTCCGGCTCATCGACGCCGGGCGTGATGCGGCGGATCTGGTCGCGGGCGATGCCCGTCTCGCGCACCAACTGGTCGGCGAAGCCTTCGCACGTTGTGGTCACCACGTCCGCGCGGTGCAGCAGGCGGCGCGAGGCGCCGCGCGTCTGTTCGGGCGTGCGCCCGCCGTGCGCGGTCACGATGTGATGGCGAACCCCGGCCATCTCGGTGAGCGTTCCCGGCACAACGTCTGCGCTCGGCCAGGCAAAGTGCAGGTGCAACAGCGCCGGCTTGGCGCGGCGCAGGCGGCCCCACACGTCGAACATGCGGCGAAAACTCCATGCCGCACCGTGCGTGGGCATGCGGTCGACCGCGATCTCGCGGCACTCGAGCGCTTCGGCGAACGGCGTCTTCGCCGGATCCGAGGACAGCCAGACGCGAACGTCGAAACGGTCGCGCGGCAGTCGCGTGGCGAGTTCCCAAACCGTGCGCTCGACACTGACGCTGTCGGCACAATCCGCGATGACGAGAGAGAGCGGGCTCGTGGGGTTCATGCGATC
>JANLOX010000236.1:0-1673 GCA_031366795.1 Candidatus Eiseniibacteriota bacterium
CGGCACCAGCCACGGCGCGAGTGCCTCGAGCCCCGCGCCATCGCGCGCGCTCAACGCCACCACGGGCACGCCGGGTGCGGTGAGCTCCGTCTCGGCGATCATCGCGTCCAAGTCGTCGGTGAGGTCCGCCTTGTTGAGCACGATCACCGGCTGCGCCCCGCTCTCCCACGCCGCAGTGACGTAGCGCTCGATGCGGCGCGGGTTGTAGTCATTGTCGAGTCCCGCCATCACGAACACCGTGTCGATGTTCGCCGCGACGACCTGCGCTTCGGTCGTCTCGCCCACCGCGCGCCGCACGAACACGCTGCCGCGCGGCAGCACCGCCACGATCGTCGTAGGCCCATCGCCCTCGGCCGGGCGCACGGCCACCCAATCGCCCACCGCGGGAAACAGCGTGCGGTCGTGCGTCTCGTGACGGAAGCGCCCGGAGACTTCAGCCGCGCGTTCATCGCCATCATTGATACGATAGCGCCCGCGGTCCTCGCGCACGACGCGCGCGGGGGTCAGGCCATGGGTGCGGTGGGGTTCAAACTCTTGCTCGAGTCGTTCGTTCCAGCCCAAGTGTGTCAATAGCATGGCAGCGCCAACCTCGCATGGGGGTTCCTTTGGCGGGCGGCACGCACAGGGGCGGCCGCCTAAGGGAGATCCCCTGGCTTGGGCCGCGCATCGAGCTGGTTTCGAGGGGAAACGAAAACAGCCGTCCCTGTTGGGACGGCTGCCAGAGCAACGAGCTGGAAAGCTCGGCTAGGCGGCGGAACCCCAAGAGGCGCGCGGCATACGGGCGATTGCAATGGCTGCCATATGCGGTCCTCCGGGTAAGTCGCGCCACACCACATGGCGCTGACGTGTACATAGAAGCTTAGTGGGATGGGTACGGGGCGTCAACCCCCTCGGGTGAAGAAAGTTTGGGTTTGCCCCCTCACCCGTTTCGCCGGGATCCCACCCATTTTACGCCAATATCGAGTTTCAGTCGCAGCCGGTCCGCCAACTGCGCCGCCCCGTGCTGGATGTGCCGGAGGTTGACCATCTGGTGCTCGAGCTTGGGCACGCGGTACCGCGGGAAGCCGCACTCAGGGCTGAAGATCTCCAGCGCATCGACGAACGCGCCCACGTTGTCATCCAGGAACTGCCAGTACGCGAGCACCTGCGCCTTCGTGTAGGGCCGCGGGATCAGCGGGAGTGTACTGTCTTGATCCGGGGGGCCGGGAATGCCGTCGGGGTTCTGGTTGTCGGCTTGGTGGTGTTCCCAGGGGACGAACGCGTCCTGGCCGGCTCCCACGTAGGCGTGCCCGAAGTACAGCGTGTGATAGGCCACCTGCCAGAACGCATTCGTGAAGACGGTGCTGGTCCACAGATCGTCGGGGCACAGTTCGATGGACTCGCGCAGCATGGCGAGCGATGCGTGGTACTGGCTCTTCAGGATCTCGCGGATGAAGGATTCGGTGTTCGACTCGTTCATGGTTCCCCTCCGAGCTAAATCACCGCGACTCTCGCCACCACCGCCGCCACCAGCTCCGCATTGTTGCGCGCCGGGCAGCCATCGGGCAGCGCCAACGTGTCTTCGAAGCCGATGCGCAGGTCGTAGCCCAGTCGGTGCGCGTGGTCCAGAATGCCATATGTGCTGCGGCCATAGCCGTGGTCCAGGCGGGGCAAGCGAATGTCGGCGGCCATCA
>JANLOX010000243.1:0-12068 GCA_031366795.1 Candidatus Eiseniibacteriota bacterium
TCCGCTTCGGCGAGTGCCTCCGTGTCGGCGACCGCGGCCACCGAGATCTCGGGCAGGCCGCCGCGCTCGAACGGGCCTTCGAGTTGCGCGGAAGCCGTCTCGGCGGCGGCCATCATGCGGCCGTCAGCGGCATCGATCGCCACTACTTCATGGCCAAGGTTGCGCAAAGCCTGGGCGATGCCGTGACCCGTGCGCAGTGAAATCTCCCGCTCGGACGAACGGCCTCCCATCAACACGACGACCTTCACGCTTCCCCCTGACCGTTCATGCCCCTGCGGCCTTGCGCAATCGCGCAACGCACCGCTGTTGTCCCAACGCCATGGCGACCTGCGGCAACTCCGGACCGTGCGTGCGGCCCGTCAACGCCGCGCGTACGGGCTGGAACAGCTCGCGTCCTTTGACGCCCAACTGCTTGCCGGTCGCCTGCAGCGTGGATTTAATACCGTCCGGATTCCACTCCGCAAGCGCCGCATAGGCATCGGCGACCGCGAGGCACACGCGCCGGGCGGCTTCTCCCTGCAGCGCCTCGGCCGCGGCGGCCTCCGCTTCAAACGTTTCCGACAGGAACGGCGCCAGCTCCTCCGGCAGCCCCGCCAGAGTTTCGATGTTGCCGCGCACCAGCAACAGCAGCGCCTCGAGCGTGGCAGGTTCGAGCGCTTGAGCCTCCGCCGGGAGGAATTCACTCGCCCACCGCTTGAGCTGTGCCCCGTCCGCATGATGCAGATAATGCGCGTTGACCCACTTCAGCTTGTCGGGATCGAACACCGATCCACTTTTTCCGACGCGATCGAGCGTGAAGGCCTCGAGCAACTCGGGAACCGGCATCAATTCGCGATCGTCTCCCGGATGGAAGCCCAACAGCGCCAGGTAGCTGATCATCGCCTCGGGCACGTAGCCCGCGCGCCGCCAGTCGCCCACCGCCACGGCCGCCTCGCCATCCCGCTTGCTCATCTTCGTTCGATCGCGATTGAGAATGAGCGGCACGTGGGCAAACGCGGGCGGGTTCATGCCCAGCGCGGCATAGATCATCAACTGGCGCGGCGTGTTGGCGAGATGCTCCTCGGCGCGGATCACATGAGTGATGCGCATGGCGGAATCGTCGACGACGCAGGCGAAATTGTAGGTGGGCAGGCCATTGGAACGCAGCAGCACGAAGTCGCCGACCATGCCGGCAGGGAAGCGCACTTCGTCACGCACCATGTCGTTGAGCACCCAGTCGCGATCGGGCACCACGAAACGCACACTCGGGGGCCGGCCCTCGCGATCCCGCGCCGCCTGCTCAGCGGGAGTGAGGTGGCGGCAGGTGCCGTCGTAGTGCGGCGGGCGGGCGGCGGCGAGCGCTTTGGCGCGACGCTCGTCCAGCTCCGCGTCGGTGCAAAAGCAGCGGTAGGCGAGCTTCGCAGCGAGTAGCTGGTCGGCCGCGGCGCGATAGTGCTCGAGCCGCTCGCTCTGGCGGTAGGGGCCGAACGGGCCGCCCATGTCGGGCCCTTCGTCCCAGTTGAGCCCGAGCCAGCGCAGGTCGTCGAGCACTCCGACCTCGCTCGTGGTAGTCGAGCGCTGGATATCGGTGTCTTCGACACGCAGCACGAAGACTCCACCGTGCTTGCGCGCGAACAGCCAGTTGAACAGCGCCGTGCGGGCCCCTCCCACGTGCAGCCAACCGGTGGGACTCGGCGCGAAGCGAACGCGAACCGGCGCGGTCACGGGACCTCCACAAGGGCAACGGCGCAGGCGGCGATGCCTTCACCGCGACCGAGTGCGCCAAGCCGCTCGTGGGTGGTCGCCTTGACCGAGACGCGCGCGGTGTCGATTCCAAGCGCCGCCGCCACGTTCGCGCAGATCGCAGGGCGCTGGGTGCTAAGCCGCGGCAACTCGGCGATCAGCGTGGCGTCGACATTGATGATGCGCGCGCCCCGCTCGACGAGCAGCCCATGAATGCGGCGCAGCAGGTCGAGGCTCGAGGCATCCTTCCACCGCGCGTCGGACGGCGGGAAGTGCGTGCCGAGGTCGCCCAGCCCCACGGCGCCCAGCAACGCATCGCCGATGGCATGCAGCAGCACGTCGGCGTCACTATGCCCGTCGAGTCCCCACTCCGACTCGAAGCGCACGCCGCCGATCACCAGCGGACGGCCCGCGGCGATCGGGTGAATGTCGTAGCCCAGCCCCACGCGCTGCTCCACTCACACCTCCGTGCGGCGCGCGGCGAGCCAGGCATCCGCTAGCTCGAGATCGCGCGGCCGCGTGATCTTGAAATTCATCGGATCCCCTTCGCTCAACCGCACGCGCAACCCCAGCGCCTCGACCAACGCCGCGTCGTCCGTCGCGATCCCGTGTGCTTCGGCATGCGCGCGCTCCAGCCAGTCCCGGCGGAAGGCTTGCGGCGTCTGCGCACGATACAACCCGGCGCGCGGAATCGTGCGTTCGACCATCTCGAGCTGGCCCAGCTTGAGCGTGTCCTCGAGCGGCACCGCCGCGATCGCCGCGCCATGCATGGCGGCATCGGCGACCACGCGGCCGATGATCGCAGGCGTCACCAACGCGCGCGCGCTGTCGTGCACCGCCACGATATCGAACTCGGGCGGCATCGCCGCCAGGCCATTCGCCACCGAGTGCTGGCGCTCACGTCCCCCGGCAACCCACGCCACCACGCGCGACAAATCGAGCCCCGCGGCGGCGGCATCGGCCTTCAGGCGCGCGGCCGATCCCACGACGACGATCGCCTCGATCGCAGGCGTTCGGCACAGCGCGTCGAGGCTCCAGGTGAACAGCGGGCGGCCGGCGAGCGCGACGTGCGCCTTGTCAGAGGCCTGGGCAAGCCGTTCCCCGCGGCCCGCGCATAGCAGGATGGCGGCGGCCCTCATGCGACGCGCGCCACCTGGCCACCACTCATCCGCACCAACTCATCGGGGACGAGCCGGAACAATGAATTCGGGTGTCCCGCCGCGGCCCACAGTTCGGTCTGCTTCAGCAGGTCCTCGTCGATGAACGTCACCATGGGACCCGCGTGACCGATGGGCGGCACGCCGCCGATGGCGAAGCCCGTGTGGTCGCGCACGAATGCGGGATCGGCGCGACCGATGGGCTCGCCGAGCAGTGCGGCCAGCTTCGCTTCGTCCGCGCGATTCGAGCCGCTCGTCAGCACCAGCACGCCGCGGCCGGTGTTGGCGGCGCGGAAGATCAGCGACTTGACGATCTGCCCCACTTCGCACCCCGCCTCGCGCGCGGCATCGGCCGCCGTGCGCACCGGGATGGGCAACTCGAACACTTTGTTGGCGAAACCGAGGCGGCGCAATTCATCCTGCACGCGCTGGGCGCTGGCGCTGAGAGCGGGACTGGGCTTGGGGGCCGGATCACTCACGAGCGCGCCTCCTCTTCCTCTTCCGCGGCGGGTGCCGACGAGACGCGCTCGCCCAACAGCACGTCGATGGCTTCACGCAGCGTCGTCACGGGAACGATTTCGAGTCCCAGCCCTCGCGCCTCATCGGCCTGCGAGGCAGGAACGCCGGCGCGGATGAAGCCGATCTGCGCGGCCTCGCGCACGCGAGATTCGAGGCGCGAGACGCGCCGCAGCTCGCCCGACAGCGACACCTCGCCCACCAGCAACGTGCCTTCGAGCACAGGACGCGAGCGGAACGACGAAGCCGCCGCCATGGCGACGCCAAGGTCGGAGCCCGGTTCGTCGAGCCTGATCCCGCCCGTGACGGTGACGAACACATCATGACGCCCGAGCCGCAATCCCACGCGGCGCTCGAGCACGGCGAGCAGCACCGCGAGGCGGCGCTGGTCGAAACCATTGGTGACACGTTGCGGCGTGGCGTAGAACGAAGTCGAGACCAGCGCCTGCACTTCGACGAGCAGCGGGCGCGAACCTTCGAGACTGGCCACGACCGCCGAGCCCGGCTCGCGGCGCGCCGACTCCGACAGGAACGCCAGCGAGGGATTGGAGATCTCGCGCAGCCCGGCGTCGGTCATTTCGAACACACCCAGCTCGTTCGTCGAGCCGAAGCGGTTCTTCGCCGCGCGCAACACGCGGTAGTGCTGGTAGCGCTCGCCCTCCAGGTACAGCACGGCGTCCACCATGTGCTCGAGCACCCGCGGACCCGCCACGGCGCCGTCCTTGGTGACGTGCCCGACGAGGAACACCGTGGTGCCGGTCGACTTGGCAAAGCGCAACAGCACGAGACCGCACTCACGCACCTGCGAAACGGAACCGGGCGCCCCTTCGACATCGCCGCGCGACATGGTCTGGATCGAGTCCACGATCAACACGCTCTGCGGCAGAGTCGCCGCCGCTTCGAGTGCGGCATCGAGATCGGTCTCACACAGGATCATCAGCCCCGGCGGCACCGGTCCCAGACGGCCGGCGCGCAGGCGGATCTGCTGCTCGCTCTCTTCACCCGCGATCATCAGCACCGGCGTGCCCGCGTGGCACAGCGTGAACGCCATCTGCAGCGTCAGGGTGCTCTTGCCGATGCCGGGATCGCCGCCGATCAGGATGAGCGAGCCGGGCACGATGCCGCCGCCCAGCACGCGATCGATCTCCGCGAGGCCGCACGAGGAGCGCTCGAACGAAGCGGTATCGACGCTCGCCAGCGCCCGCGGTCCCGCGGGGGCATTCGCATGAGCGGTGCTCGCCACCCAGCGCCCTCGTCCCGGGGAAGTCTTCGCCGCGGCGGCCGCGGCGGGCGCCTCGCTCGCGGTGTTCCACTCCCCGCACGCCGGGCAGCGCCCGAACCAGCGCGCCGTCTCATGCCCGCACTTGCTACAGAAGAAATGTTGTGCCGTCTTCTTCGCCATCTTGAATCCTTATGCGGGAGCGGTGCGGTTGCCTAGAAAACACTCACTTTGAAGTATCGCTTCGGGTTCTTCTTGATGTCCTCGATCAGGCTCTTGAGCGAGACCACCGAGCTGTTCAACTCATCGTAGAGCCGCTGGTCGTTCACCAGCTTGCCAATCGTGCCATCGCCGTTGTTGACGTGGTTCGCGAGTGTCTGCACCGTGACGCGCAACGAGTCGAGCCGCCCGGACAGCCTGTCCATGTTCTCGGCGGCCGCCGAGAAGTGGTCCAGCGCCTTGCGGAGTTCGGCTTCGCGATCGGTGGTGAGCGAACGCGCCGTTGCGGAGGCGTCGGAGAAATTCTTCATCGTCTGCGTCAGCTGCACGCGGTTCTCGACGACCATCTCGCGCAGCTCGCGGCTCGTCGCGGCGAAATCCTTAACGGTCGCGGCCAGCTGCCCGTCGCGATTGATCGAACGCGTCATGTCGCGCAATTCGGTCGCCAGTTCGGTGATTGCGTCGACGGTCTCGCCGACGTGACCCATCACCTCGGACATCCCCGGCTCGTAGAAACCGATCACCGTGTCGCCCTTGGCGTAGGTGCCACCCGTCGGGTGCAGTTCGATGCCGATGACCTTCTCACCCATCATGCCAACGTCGCGAATCGAGACGCGGCTGTCGCGCGTCAGCGGCACGTCGGTCGCCAGTTCCAGATCGACCACCACGCGGTCGCCGGCGAGCCGCATGCCGTTGACCTGGCCCTTGCGCACGCCATTGACCTGAACCTCGTCGCTGGCGGCGAGGCCGCCGGTGGTGGGGAACGCCACGAGATAGACGCGCTTCTGGTCGTGCAGCGAGATCTCCTTGAGCCAGATGACGCCGAAGATCATCACCAGGACGGCGGTGAGCACGGTGATGCCGACTTTGAATTCCGCGCCGCGGTTCACGCTCGCACCCCGCTAAATCGGTTGAATCGGTCCTTCACTAGTTCCCTCCATGAATTGGCGCACCACCGGATCCTTGCTCGTCTGCATTTCGTCCGGGGTGCCCTCGGCCACGATGTGCCCATCGAGCAGCATCGCCAGCCGGTCGCCCACCTTGAATGCGCTCCTCAAATCGTGCGTCACGACGACCGATGTGACGTTCATACGCTTTTGCAGGCTGCGGATCAGCTGGTCGATGACATCCGCCATGATCGGGTCCAAGCCTGTCGTCGGCTCATCGTACAGGATGAACTGGGGATCCATGGCGATCGCCCGGGCCAGCCCCACGCGCTTACGCATGCCCCCCGAAAGGGACGAAGGGCGCATGGCCTCGATGTTCTTGAGCCCCACCCACTCGAGCCGCTCGGTGACGCGCTTCTGGATGTCCGATTCCGCCATGTCGGTATGCTCGCGCAGCGCCAACGCCACGTTCTCGCCCACGTTCATCGAATCGAACAGTGCGGCACCCTGGAACAACATGCCGAAGCGCCGGCGGATCACGTTCATCTCGCTCTCGCGCAGGCCCACCAGTTCCTCGCCGTCGATCTCGATCGAGCCGGCATCGGGGCGCATCAGCCCAATGATGTGCTTGAGCAGGACGCTCTTGCCCGTGCCGCTGGGCCCCAGCACGACGACCGACTCGCCGGTGCGGATCTCGAGATCCACGCCGTCGAGCACGTTGCGGGTGCCCAACCGCTTGCGCAAGCCCTTGATGGAGATCAATGCGGGTCCGTGAAGATGATGCGGAAGAGCACGTTGGCCAGCAGGTAATCGCTGATCAGCACGAGCACGCACGATGCGACGACCGCGCGCGTCGTAGCGTTGCCCACGCCCTCGGCGCCGCCTTCGGTGCGGAAGCCATAGAAGCAACCCATCGTGCCGATGAAGCCGCCGAAGAACACCGCCTTGATCAGCCCCGAGACCAGATCCTTCATGTAGAAGAAGTCCTTCAGCGAATTGACGTACGCCGGCGGGGTCATGCCCAGCGTCAGGATCGCCACGATGAAGCCGCCAAAGATGGCGATGGCATCCGAGAACACCGTCATCACCGGCAACATGATGGTCGCGGCGATCAGGCGCGGGATGATCAAGTAGCGCACGGGATTGACGCCCATCGCGCGCATGGCATCGATCTGCTCGGTCACTTTCATGCTGCCGAGCTCGGCGGCGATCGCCGCACCGACGCGGCCTCCGACCACGAGTGCAGTGAGCACGGGGCCGAGCTCGATGATCACCGAGCGCAGGATCACCGAGCCGAGAAAGCGGAGCGGCACGACGGTGGAGAACTGGTAGGCCGCCTGCACCGCGGCGACGGCGCCGGTGAACAGGCTGATCACCACCACGAGCCCGAGCGAGCCGACGCCGATGCGATCCATCTGCTCGAAGATCAACCGGCCGCTGGGCAGGCGGCCCAACGACTTGATGATGTCCCACATCATCAGCGAGACGCGCCCGACTTCGCTGACGCCATCGATCACGCGCGCGCCGACGTAGCGCACGCCGCCGCCGATGCTCGGAGCTCCGGCGCTCACGCGGGAACGCCTGGGGAGATCAGCAGGCGCCGGTCCCCGCGGCCACGGTTAGAAACCGGATGTCTCGAGCGGCGCATCAGGCTGGGTCTCACCTTCCATGGTCTCACGGAACTTCACGAACTTGGTGTACTCGTGCAGGAACGTCAGCGGGATCTCGCCCGTCGGGCCGTTACGCTGCTTGGCGATGATGATCTCGGCCTTGCCACGCAACGAGGGATCGTCGCGCTTGTACATCTCTTCGCGGAACACGAACATCACGAGATCGGCGTCCTGCTCGAGCGCCCCCGACTCGCGCAGGTCCGACAACTGCGGCGTGCGGTCCTTGCCCGTGCGCTGCTCGACCGCGCGCGACAGCTGCGACAGCGCGAGCACGGGCACGTCGAGTTCCTTGGCGAGTGCTTTGAGAGAGCGCGAGATCTGCGAGATTTCCTGGACGCGGTTTTCCTTCGACCCCGAGCCCTGGATCAGCTGGAGGTAGTCGATCACCACCATGTCGAGCTTGCCTTCCGACTTCAAGCGGCGGCACTTGGCGCGAATCTCGAGCACCGTCGGGGAGGCGGTGTCATCGATCAGGATCGGCGCCTTGTACAACGGCCCTGAGTAGCGCGTCAGCTTCTGGTATTCGGCGCTGCTGAGCCGGCCGGAACGCACGCGGTAGAGCGGCACTTCGGTCTGCGAGCAGAGCAGGCGCAAGGCCAGTTGCTCCTTGCTCATTTCGAGCGACAGCACGGCGACCGGGTGGTTGAAGCGGATCGCCGCGTTCTCGGCGATGTTGAGCGCGAACGACGTCTTGCCCATCGAGGGGCGGCCGGCAATAATGACCAGGTCGCCGCGCTGGAAGCCCGATGTCTTGGCATCCAGTTCCTCGTAACCGGACGCCACACCCGTCAGGAACGCCGCGTCGCCCTGGTTGCGCTCGATCAACTCCTCGACGTGCTTCACCGTCGCCATCATCAGGTCCTTCATGGAGAAGAACCCCTGGCGCACCCGGTTGTCGGTGATCTCGAAGATGCGCTGCTCGGCGCGATCGAGGATCACGGCCGTTTCGTCGTTGGCGGCGAAGCATTCCTGCGAGATCTCGCGCGAGGCGTGGATCAAGGAGCGCAGCAGCGCCTTCTCACGGATGATCTTGAGGTGCTGGTCAAGATTCGCAGCGGTGACGCCGTACTCGGCGATCTGGGTGAGTGCTGCGGGCCCTCCCACCATCTCGAGCTCGCCACGCTTACGCAGTTCTTCCGACAGCGTGACGATGTCCGACTTTTCGTTGCGGTTGTACAGCGCAACGATGGCGTTGAAGATCTTCTGGTGCGACGTGCGGTAGAACACGTCGGCATCGACCTGTTCGACCGCGCGCCCGACCACGTCGTGGTCGAACAACAACGAAGCGAGCACGGTGCGCTCGGCTTCGAGGGCCTGCGGCGGAACGGGACCCTGCGATGCGGAGTCCAGCGCGCCCGAGAGGATTTCAGTCATTGCGGCGTTCCTTGAAATGGGATGCGATTCACGCCCGCGGGTGGCAAAGGGCCGACTTAGTCGGCCAGGTACTCGCGCGCCAGCAGCTGCATGTCTTCCCACACCGGCCGCTTGTAGGTCGGGTTCCGGAGGCACGCCGCCGGATGATACGTCACGATCAGCTTGGAGCCTTGGTAATCGTAGGTCCGCCCGCGCAGCGACAGGATGGTGCCCTTCAGGCCGAGCAGCAGCTCGGCGGCAAACTTGCCCAGGCAGCAGATCACGCGGGGCTTGAGCACATCGAGCTGGCGCTTGAGGTACGGCGAACACTGCTCGATCTCGTGCGGGAGCGGGTTGCGGTTCTCGGGTGGCCGGCACTTGAGCACGTTGCAGATGTAGACGGTTTCGCGTGACAAGGTCATGCCCGGGATCAACTTGGCGTCGTTCATCGCCTGGATGATGCGCGTCAGCAGTTGGCCCGCGCGGCCCACGAACGGCTCGCCCAAGCGATCCTCGTCCGCCCCCGGCGCTTCGCCCACGAACACGATGCCGCTGCGCGCGGACCCCACGCCCGGCACGGTGTTCGCGCGCGTCTCGCACAGTCCGCACTTGCGGCAGTCATGGATCTCGCTCGCCACCTGCGTCAGCACGGGCAATGATGCGTTGAAGATCGACTCGCGCGCATCGCGACCGTGGGGGTGGTAGCCCACGATGGCGGTTGCGGCGGCGACAGGCGGCGTGGCCGGGCGCGCAGCGGCAGCGGCGGCGCGAGCCAGCGCGGCGTTCGCAGCGCGCAGTCTCGCCTCGCCATGGGCGTCGCGCGCCAGGATCTCTCCCATGCCGCGCGAGTCATCACGCTGGAGCACGTGGCGCACGCCCCGCGCGATGCTCGCCAGTTCAGCCCGGGCCGCTTCGTTGCTCATCGAGTGCCCCTCGCTCCGCGCTTCACGGCGCCCTTCTTCGTTGCGCCCCGCTTCGTCGCGCCCTGCTGCTTCGCGACCGCCTCCGTCGCCGCGGGTTTCGCCAACAACGCGATGGCCCGATCGAGCAGGCGCTCGGCCACTTCGCGCTTGGGCAGCACCGGCAGGCGCTGCTCGACGCGCGCCTCCACCAGCGTCACGCGGTTCGTGTCGCCCCCTAAGCCTTCTGTGGGGCTGTTCAGCACGATCATGTCGGCGTGCTTGGCGACGCGCTTCTGCCGCGCGTACTCGAGTCCGCGCGAGGTCTCGAGGGCGAAGCCGATCACGACCTGCCCCGCGCGCTTGCGCGCACCGATAGCCGCGAGGATGTCGGTGGTCGGCTCGAGCACCAGCGTCAGGGCGCCTTCGCCGCGCTTCAATTTGTCGCCCGACACACGCGCCGGCCGGTAGTCGGCGACCGCGGCCGCCATGACGACCAGGTTCGCGCGGCTCGCGGCACTCACCAGCGCCTGTTCCATCTCGGCGGCCGTGGTGACGCGCACGAGTGTCACGCCCTCGGGCGCATCGATGCTCGCGGGACCCGTGACCAGGGTGACCTCGGCGCCACGGTCACGCGCCGCCTCGGCGACGCTGTAACCCATGCGGCCGCTTGAGCGATTCGTCAGCACGCGCACGGGATCCAGCGGTTCCTCGGTGCGCCCGGCGCCCACCAGCACGCGCACCCCCTTCATGCGGGTGCGCTGCACCAGCGCCGCATCGATCGCCTCGACGATGACGTCTGTGGCGGCCAGGCGTCCCGGCCCTTCCAACCCAGATGCCAGTGCCCCGGATTCCGGCTCCACGATGCGCGCGCCGCGATTGCGCAGCACGCGCACATTGGCCTTCGTGGCGGCGTGCCGCCACATCGCGGAGTCCATCGCCGGGCAGATCACCAGCGGCGCGCGGCAAGCGAGTACCGTGGCACTCAGGGCATCGGGCGCCTCACCGTGGACCATGCGCGCCATCAGGTCCGCGGTCGCGGGTGCTATCACCATCACGTCCGCGGCCTCGGCGAGATCGATGTGCTCGACCTTGCCCCGGATCTTCGGCTGCGCCGCCTCGCCGACCTCGAAGCCCGGGTTCTGGTCGCCCCATAGCCCTTCGACCACCGGGTTGCCCGACAGCGTCTGCAGGCTCAGCGGCGTGACGAACTTAACCGCCGCTCTCGACATCACGACGACGACCGAGGCGCCCCGGGCCCGCAGCGCTCGAACCAGCTCGCAGCTCTTGTAGGCCGCGATGCCGCCGGAAACCCCCAGGACGATCGTGCGCCCGCGCAGCATCGCCGGCTACTTCGCGTTTTCGTCGTATTCGAACGGCACCTCGCCACGGATGGTGCGCTCGAGTGCGGTTGCCGTCGGCTTGCCGATCACGACTTCACCGGTGCGACGCGACCACTCGTTCAGCCGGCGCGCTTCGCGGGCCGCGATAATCGACAGCTCGTACTTGTTCCGGCCGTGCGGCGGGATGAGTGAAGAGAGCTTGGTCATGACTGTTCCCCGTTCTTCGTTGGAAGGGTCCGGCGTGAGCCGGTGTTAAGCGAGGTCCGTTCGCATGCGCTTCACACGCGAACGTTCCGCATCCACGATCGCGATCAGGCGGGCAGCCGCCGTCTCCACATCGTCGTTGACGATCACATAGTCGTAGTGCACGTACTGCGCCATTTCGCCCGGCGCATTGGCGAGCCGGACTTCGATCACTTCAGGGCTGTCGGTGCCGCGCCCCACCAACCGCGCGCGCAAGGACTCGATCGAGGGCGGGTAGATGAACACCGACACGGCATCCGGCCGCGCCCGGCTCACGCTGGCGCCACCCTGCACGTCGACGTCGAGCACCACCACGCGATTCTGCTTCACGGCGTCATCGACGAATCGCGACGGCGTGCCGTAGAACTTGCCATGCACTTCCGCCCACTCGAGGAAATGGTCCAGGGCGATGCGCCGTTCGAACTCGTCGCCCGAGACAAACTCGTACTGCACACCCTCGACCTCGCCCTCGCGCCGCGGGCGCGTAGTCGACGACACCGAGAACCGGCACTCCGGCCGCGCCTTCATCAGGCGCTCGACCAGCGTCCCCTTGCCCGCGCCCGAAGGCCCGGTGACCACGAACACCAACCCGCCCGGAGTGAACCGGACCGTAGGAGCATCATCGCGCGTCGCTTGCATGGGCTTGAGGCTCACTCGACGTTCTGCACTTGTTCGCGCAGGCGTTCGATTTCTTCCTTAATCACGATCACCCCCCGCGTCGTGTCGACGTCGTTGGACTTGGAACCGATCGTGTTCGCCTCGCGATTCATTTCCTGCAGCAGGAAGTTGAGCTTGCGGCCCGCCAGTTCGGTGCCCTCGATGAGCGAACGGAACTGGTCG